>SKQS01000166.1 GCA_007118895.1 Wenzhouxiangella sp. | reverse complement strand
CTTCGACTTCGGCCAGACCTTCAGCGCCCGTGATCCAGCCGATCAGGAAAGCGCCCAGCAGCAGCACAATGGAGCCGTTGAGCGCAATCTCACGCCAGGGCAGGCCACCCCGCCCGGCATTGGAACGTCCGGCCAGCCACAGCGCGGTCAAGATCGCCGGCGCCTCCATCACGGCTGCCACCGCAACCAGCCAGCCCTCGTGGTCAACCCCGAACGATTGCAGCAAGGAGGATGCGGCGACGAAGGTGACAATGGAAATCGAGCCGTAGTGGCCTGCAACCGCCGCTGCGTCGACACGATCCAGCCCGGTCATCACCCGCAGCAGTGCGTAGGCCAGCAACGGGATGCTGGCCGAGAGCACAAATCCGGCAAGCAGCCCCAGCGCCAGCTCCGGACCCAGGCCCTGGTTGGCCACTTCGACCCCGCCTTTCAAGCCAATCGCAAAAAGCAGGTAGATCGACAAGCCCTTGGCCACGGCTTCCGGGATGCTCAGGTCCGAGCGGGCCAGGGCGGCCACCAGTCCTAGCGCAAATGACAGGACGATGGGCGAAAGCAGGTTCTGACCAGCCAGGGCCAGTGCTTCGTTCATGGATTCAGCACCTCGCTGACCCAGTCGCTGGCACGCAGCAGCCGAGTGCAGGCATCGATATCGGCGCCGACTTCATAGTCCTCGGCAGCATGGGCAACCTTTGCCCGCACTTGCTGATGGGCCATGCGAACGCCTCGTCCCGGCTTCAGCGGCGCGCGGAAATCCAGCGCCTGGCTGGCGGTCAGCATCTCCACCGCCAGCACGTGCTCGACGTTGTGCAGCACGCTCAACAGCTTCAGCGCGCTGATCGAGCCCATCGAGACATGGTCTTCCTGGCCCAGCGATGTCGGGATGGAATCGACACTGGCCGGGTGGCACAGCACCTTGTTCTCGCTGACCAGCGCGGCAGCCGTGTACTGCGGAATCATGAAGCCGGAATTGATCCCGGTGTCTTTCATCAACAGCTTCGGCAGGCCGTCGTGGCCTTCCAGCAGCAGGTAGGTGCGCCGCTCCGAGATGCTGGCCAGCTCGGCCAGGGCAATGGCCGCATAGTCCAGCGCCAGGGCCAGCGGCTGGCCGTGGAAGTTGCCGCCGGAGATGATGTCGCCGTCGTCGAATACCAGCGGATTGTCGGTCACCGAATTGAGTTCGCGTTCGATCACGCTATTGCAGTGATCCAGGGCGTCGCGGCTGGCGCCGTGCACCTGGGGAATGCAGCGCAGGCAATACGGGTCCTGAACCTTGCCGCAGTCACGATGCGACTGCAGGATCTCCGAATCTGCCAGCAGTCGACGAATGTTTTCGGCAACCCGGATCTGGCCGGGGTGCGGTCGCACCGCATGCACCCGCGCATCGAACGGCCGGGCCGAGCCCTGCAGCGCCTCCAGGCTCATCGCCCCCAGCACGTCGGCGGCATCAACCAGGTGCAGGGCCCGGTGGAGTACAAAGGCACCATAAGCCAGCATCAGCTGGGTGCCATTAATCAGCGCCAACCCGTCCTTGGCGGCCGGCTCGACTGGCTTGAGGCCGTGGCGCTGCAGGGCGGCTGCCGCCGGTTCGGGACCGGAACCGTCCGGCTTCCAGCACTGGCCATGACCGATCAGCGGCAGGCTCATATGGGCCAGCGGTGCCAGATCGCCGGAAGCGCCAACGCTGCCCCTGGACGGAATCCAGGGCACGATGTCGTGCTCGGCAAAACGCAACAACTGTTCGAACACCGGCAGCGAAATGCCGGACTGCCCCAGGCCCAGGGCATGGATCTTGAGCTGAAGCATCAGCCGAGAGATTTCCACCGGCACCGGCTCGCCGGTGCCGCAAGCGTGGCTGAGCAGCAAATTGCGCTGCAGTCGCCCCAGCTGATCATCCCCGATCCGTTTGCTCGCCAGGGCGCCAAAACCGGTATTGACCCCGTAAATGGCCGCATCGCGCTCGAGCGCTGCTTCCACCACCGAGCGCGACTGGGTCACCGCGCCCGAATCGACCTTTAGCGCTTTCCAGCGCTTTTGCAAATCGGAATGCAGATTGCGAATGCTGACAGATGAATTCATCAGGCGCTGACTCCAGATTTTTCGGTTGCTCCAATGCAGGTGGAATGGTAGCAGGAGCGGGAAGGGGGAAGAGGGCGAAAGGGCGAAAGGGCGAAAGGGCGAAAGGGCGAAAGGGCGAAAGGGCGAAAGGGCGGAAACCGGAAACCGGAAACCGGAAACCGGAAACCGGAAACCATCTTTTGACATCGCTGTCATTTTCCGGCAATCTAGCCAGCGAACAGGCACCAAGGCACATCAGTGCACGCTGCAGGTCACCACAGGCTGGGCTTTTCGGAACGACTGGGCTACGGGTTGGGCGATACCGCTTCCAACTTCTATTTCCAGACTTTCAACATCTTTCTCCTCTACTACTACACCGACGTGTTCGGCATCTCGGCGGCCGCAGTCGGCACCATGTTCTTTGTCAGCCGCCTGTGGGATGCGATCAACGATCCGCTGATGGGCGCCTTGTCGGATCGCACCCGCAGTCGCTGGGGCCGCTACCGACCCTTTCTGCTGTGGATGGCCATCCCCTACGGCCTGATGGGCTATCTGATGTTCGCCAACCCGGAGCTGGACGGGACCGGGCGTCTGCTCTACGCCTGGGTTACCTACACGCTGATGATGATGTTCTACACCGCCATCAACGTGCCCTATTCGGCGCTGATGGGGGTGATGTCGCCCAGCTCGCGGGAGCGGACCACGCTGGCCTCATTCCGCTTTGTAGGCGCTTTCGGCGGGGCCTTGCTGATTTCGATGATGGTCCGGCCCATGGTTCAGTACTTCGGAGCCGAGGACGAGGCGGCGGGCTTTCGCGTCACCATGGCCATTTTCGCCGTTGCCTCGATCCTGATGTTCTGGGTCACCTTCGCCTTGACCAGGGAGCGGGTGGTGGCACCGCCGAAGGAGCGCGTCAGTCTCAGGAACGACTTCAGGATTCTGCTATCGATGGGGCCATGGCTGGTCCTGTTCGTGGCCGGCATCCTGACCCTGGCCAGCGTTGCCCTGCGCACCTCCGTTACCATTCATTACTTCAAGTACTACGTGCTCGACGACGGCAGCGCGTTTTTCTGGTTCCTGGACCAGACCACGTTCTTCCTTACCATCAATGCCTTGTTCCTGATCGTTGGCGTCTGCTGCACGCGGTTTCTGACCGATCGCTTCGAGAAGGTCACCTTGTTGATCTGGCTGTCGGCACTGAGCGCTGTATTCACCAGCCTGCTGTTCTTCGTGCCGCCGGATCAGTTCGGTACCATGCTGATCATCAGCGCGATCGCCTCGCTGCTGGCCGGCCCCACCGCGCCGCTGGTCTGGGCCATGTATGGCGATGTGGCCGACTACGGCGAGTGGCGCTTCAAGCGCAGAATGAATGGCCTGATCTGTTCGGCCTGCATGTTTGCCCAGAAATTTGGCCTGACCATCGGCGCAGGCCTGTCAGGCTGGTTGCTGGCTTATTTCGGCTTCATTGCCAACGTGCCGCAGACCGATGAAGCCTTGCTGGGCATTCGCCTGCTGTTTACCTTCATCCCCGCGTCGTTTGCTGTCCTGAACGTGATGGTGCTGCTGTTCTACACCTTGTCGGATAAACATGTTGGCCGCATCGAGGAATCGTTGCGCCGGCGCAAACTGAAGCAAGCGAGCCCGCTCGCCAGTACGGCCTGATCCGATGCCTGGAACCATGATTTCATGAGCAAAACCCAAACCCATGCGACCTTGCCGGAAGACCGGATTCCCTTCAGCCACAAGCTGATCTATGGCGCCGGTGCCTTCGTCAACAACATGCTTGCCGCGGCCATTGGCGGAATGATGATAGTGCTCAACCTGGGCTTTGGCATGAATCCGGCCGTGGTGGGATTGCTGGGTGCCTTGCCGAGACTGACCGATGCGATTACCGACCCGCTGGTCGGGTTCATCTCTGACAACACGCGCTCACGCTGGGGGCGTCGACGGCCCTACATCTTCGTTGGTGCGATCATCGCCGGGCTGGTGTTTATCCTGCTATGGCAGATGCCGCCGGGCAAGACCGAAACCTGGTATTTCTGGTACTTCCTGGTTGGTTCGTTCATCTTCTATCTGGGTTACACCATCTTTGCCACGCCCTGGGTTGCGCTGGGCTATGAGATGACGCCCGACTATCACGAACGCACACGCCTGATGGGCGTGCAGAACTTCATCGGGCAGCTCGTCTATCTCGTCTCTCCCTGGTTCCTGCTGTTCATGCAGCACGAGCGCTTCTTCGATGACATGACCGAGGGCGCGGCCGGCCTGGCGATCATCATCGGCCTGGCCACCATTTGCATTGGTGTCATTCCGGCCATCTTTTTGCGTGAACGCTACCAGGCGATAGCCGCCGAGGCAGGCCATGAAGCTGGAGCAAGGGCCTCTACGCTGGCCATTGTCTGGCGCAACATCAAACTGTTCTTCAAGGGCTTCCTGATCACCTTGAAGTCCCGGCCTTTTCTGAAGCTTTGCCTGGCGACCTTCCTGGTCTTCAATGGCTTCATCATGGTCGCGGCCTTCCAGTTCTACGTCATCATCTACTACGTCACCGGCGGCGATACCGTCGAAGGGGCCAGGCTGGCCGGCTATGCCGGCACGCTGCAGTCGTTGTCCACATTCGCGGTCATCGTGCTGGTCACCTGGCTGGGCACCCGGATCGGCAAGCGGCGCGCGTTCTTCTTTGCCATTGGCGTGTCCACTGTGGGCTTTGTTCTGAAATGGTTCTGCTACAACCCGGAATACCCGTGGCTGGTGCTGCTGCCGGCGCCGTTGATTGCCTTTGGCCTGGGCGGCCTGTTTACCCTGATCCCATCGATGATTGCCGACGTGGTCGATGCCGATGAGCTCGAGACCGGAGAGCGGCGCGAGGGCATGTACGGCTCGATTTTCTGGTGGGTGGTCAAGCTGGGCATGGCCGCCGCCATCGCCGCCGGCGGCTTCCTGCTCCAGGCCACGGGTTTCGATGTTGACCTTGGCGCAAACCAGAGCGAACGGGCGATCACCTTGTTGCGCGCATTTGATGCTTTCCTGCCAGCGGCGGCTTCATTGATCGCGATCTGGGCCATTGCCAGCTTCCCGCTGTCTGAGGATGCGGCCTACGCAGTCCGCAAGAAACTCGAGCGGCGGCGCGGCAGACCGGGTGTTGCGGAAGCGGCTGTCGCCTGATGTCTTGGATGTTTGACAGCGTTGTCAAACCTTGCCAGAATTGGAGCGAGCCAGGGCCGGGTATCAGTCGGCCAATGATCAGGTACCAACCCGTAGCCATGCAGAGGATGCCTGCTTGCGTGGATGGCGTACCTGCAACCAGTGGAAGTGCAATCAATCATGTCGACCAAGCCTTCGTTTCAGAAGCCGGAAGGTGGCAAGCAACCGCCGCAAGCCTTCAATAGCCAGACCGACGAGTCTCTGGATCAGCGCATAGCCACCTTGCTGGCGCGCATGTCGCTGGATGAAAAGATCGGACAGATGGTGCTGGGCCAACCCGGGGATCAAGCGCCGGTCGATGCGCTGGCTGATCACCTGCGTGCCGGCAGCATAGGGGCGGTAATCAACGTGGTCGATCGCGAGACGGTCAATGAATTGCAGCGAATCGCTGTCGAGGAATCACGCCTGGGCATTCCCTTGCTGGTGGGTCGCGATGTGATTCATGGCTTCCAGGTCGTGATGCCGATTCCGCTGGGGCAGGCGGCCAGCTTCAACCCTGAACTGGTGCGCGCCGCCGCGCGTTCGGCCGCCGAGGAGGCCGCCGCCACCGGCGTCAACTGGACCTATGCGCCGATGGTCGATGTTTCCCGCGATCCGCGCTGGGGCAGGATTGCCGAGAGCCTCGGCGAGGACCCGTTGCTGACGGCTGACCTGGCCGTGGCCATGGTTGAAGGCTTCCAGGGAACGGACCTGTCCGCAGACGATGCAATTGCTGCCTGTGTCAAGCACTTCGCCGGCTACGGGGCTTCGGAAAGCGGCCGCGACTATGCCACCACCAATATTCCGGAGAACGAGCTGCGCAACATCTACCTGCCGCCCTTCCAGGCCTGTATCGACGCCGATGTCGCCTCGGTCATGACATCGTTCAGCGATCTCGATGGCGTTCCGGCCACGGCCAACGATTTCCTCCTCAAGCAGGTCTTGCGCGATGAGTGGGGTTATGAAGGTTTTGTCGTCAGCGATTGGGCATCCATCCAGGAGTTGACCACGCACGGACTGACTGCCGACGATCGTGGCGCGGCCCTGGCCGCGTCCTCGGCTGGCGTTGATTTGGAGATGGCAACCGATACCTATTCCCGCTATCTTGCCGAGCTGGTGGAGGCGGGCAGCTTGCCCGTTGAGGTCATCGACCAGGCGGTCAGCCGTATCTTGCGCACCAAGTTTCAGCTTGGCCTGTTCGAGCAGCCCTACACCGCTGATCGCAGTGACCGGGCCGAATCTGTTCGACAGCGTGCCCTGGACGTGGCCCGTCAGGCTGCCTTGCAAAGCATGGTGCTGCTGAAGAACGACAATGAGGCTCTGCCGCTGGATCCGGACAAGACCCGTTCTGTGGCGGTGATCGGGCCGCTGGCTGACGCAGCCTATGAACAGCTGGGCACCTGGATCTTCGATGGCGATCCCGGCCTGAGCGTTACGCCGCTGGCGGGCATTCGCGAACTGCTTGGCAAAAATAGCGAGATCCGGCATGTGCCGGCGCTGGCCACCAGCAGAAGTCGCGACACCAGCCAGTTTGCCGAGGCCGTGGCAGCGGCTCGGAACAGCGACGTCAGCATTCTGTTCCTGGGCGAGGAGTCGATCCTGTCCGGCGAGGCGCACAGCCGGGCCGACATCAACCTGCCCGGCGCCCAGGCCGAACTGGTGAGCCAGGTCCGCGAAGCCGGCAAGCCGGTCATCGCCGTGATACTTGCCGGTCGGCCACTGACCCTGTCCAACGTGGTCGACCAGCTCGACGCCATCATCTACGCCTGGCACCCGGGCAGCATGGGCGGCCCCGCCGTTGCCGACCTGCTGTTCGGTGTCGAGTCGCCTTCGGCCAAGCTGCCGGTCAGCTTCCCGCGCGTGGTCGGACAGATTCCGATTTACTACAACCAGAAGCGCGGCGGCAAGCCACCGTCGCCGACAACCGTGATGCATATCGACGACATCCCGGTCGAGGCGCCGCAGACCTCGCTGGGCATGACCGCTTTCCATCTCGACACCCATTACACGCCCCTGTTTCCGTTCGGGCATGGCTTGTCCTACGGGCGTTTCGAGTACAGCGATTTGCGCCTCAGCGCCCCCGCGATCCCGATTGGTGGCAGCCTGGGGGTATCCGTGACCCTGAAAAACAGCGGTCGACAGGCGGCAGAAGAAGTCGTGCAACTCTATGTCAATGACCCGGTCGCCAGTCTGACCCGTCCGGTGCGCGAGTTGAAAGCCTACCAACGCGTGCATTTGCAGCCTGGTCAATCGCAGACCGTGAACTTTGAACTGCACAGCGACGCGCTGGGTTTTTACGGGCGTAGCAACCGCCTGCTGGTCGAGCCGGGCTTGTTCCGCCTCTGGGTCGGCGGCAGCGTCGAGGCCGAGCTGGGTGCCGAATTTCAGCTGCTTGCCAATCCTGCATCGGGGAGTGAGCGATGAGCTTACGGTTGCGATTCAATCCAGGCAATTCCATCCTTTTCCTGCTTCTGATCCTGCTGCTGATGGTGCTCACCGTGACAAGCGGCTGCCAGCCCTCGCAAGAACCGCCAGTCGGCCCGGTCCAGCTCGAGATCGTGAAAAACGATAGCGGCTACCAACTGCTCCGCAACGGCGAGCCATACACGATCCGCGGCGCCGGCATGGCCGTAGACGATCTGGCCGCCTTCGCTGCCCGCGGCGGCAACGCGATTCGGACCTGGACCACCGGCGACGACGACGGCGACATGCTGAGCCTGCTCGACCGCGCCCATGAGCACGGTGTCAGCGTCGCCCTGACCCTGCCGATGCGGGCCGAGCGGCATGGATTCGACTACGACGATGCCGACGCGGTTGCCGAACAGCTGGCCTTCATGCGCGCTGAAGTTGAGCGTCTGCGCGATCATCCGGCCGCGCTGTTCTGGATCATCGGCAACGAGCTCAATCACAGCTACCGCAATCCGGCGGTCTGGAATGCGGTCAATGATGTCGCCCGCATGATTCACGAGGTCGACCCTGGTCGCCTTGCGACCACCGGTCTAGCCGGCGCCTCGGCTGCCGTACTCGCCGACCTGGCCGAGCGGGCACCGGATCTGGACTTTGTCAGTTTCCAGGTCTACGGTCCAATCTTCGGCCTGGCCGAGCACCTGGATGACATTGGTTTCGACCAGCCCTTCATGATCACCGAGTGGGGCACAATCGGCTGGTGGGAGATGGAGCAGACTACCTGGGGTGCGCCGGTCGAGCTGACCAGCTCGGAAAAAGCCGATGCCTTTCTGCGCGCCCAGCGCGAAACCCTGGTGCTGCTGGCCGATCGTCTGATCGGCAGCTATGCCTTTGTCTGGGGCCAGAAGCAGGAACGCACGCCAACCTGGTTCAGCCTGCTGACCGAGCGCGGCGAGCAGACCGAGGCGATCGATGTGCTGGAATACATCTGGACCGGCAGTTGGCCCGAGCAGCGCGCCCCGCGCGTCAACGCCATGAGCTTGAACGGACAGGGCGCTCGTGACCATGTCATTTTGCTCGCCGGCCAGACCTACCCGGCGGTTTTCGATGTCACCTCTCCCTTCGATGGTCAGCTGGGCTTTCGCTGGGAGATCAAACCGGAAAGCCAGGCCAGCGAAGTGGGCGGCGATTTCGAGCAGCCCATCGCCAACCTGGCCGGCATCATTGCCGACCCCCATTTGCCGGCCACCGAATTGGCCGTTCCCGAGCCGGGTGCCTATCGGCTGTTTGCCTATGCCACCGATGAGCACAATCGTGCCGCTCATTCCAATATTCCGCTGCTGGTGGTCGAAGGCTACACGCAATCCGAGCAGGCGCTGGTCGATGGCGAGGTCATGGCGGTGGCCTACTCGGGCTTCCGCGAAGGTCAGCACCCGGACCGCGGCGATGGGGCGGTCAATCCCAGTCGTGATGAAATCCTGGAAGACCTGAATCTGCTCGTTGCCAACGACTTCCGCCTGATCCGGGTCTACGATGCCGGCGACAACAGCCGCACGACGCTGGAGCTGATTCGCGAGCACGATCTACCGATCCGGGTGCTGCTGGGTACCTGGCTGCGGGCAGAGCTGAGCAATCACGAGGGCTGCCCCTGGCTGGACGACCCCATCCCCGATGCAGAGCTGGCCGAGAACGTGATTGAGAACGCCGCCGAGATCGAGCGCGGCATCGCCCTGGCGCGCGAATTCGACGACATCGTGGTCGCCGTCAACGTCGGCAACGAGGCGCTGGTGGACTGGACCGATCACCTGGTCGAGCTGGATCAGGTCATCGCCTATGTCAGGCAGATGCGCGAAGCCATCGCGCAGCCCGTCACCGTGGCCGAAAACTACGAGTGGTGGATTCGCGACGGCGCGCCATTGGCCCGCGAGCTGGATTTCCTGGGCGTGCATACTTACCCGGCCTGGGAAGAGCGCGGTATCGACGAGGGCCTGTCTTACACCGTGGAAAACATGATGGGCGTGCGCAGCGCTTTTCCGGACAAGCCGCTGGCGATTCTGGAAGCCGGCTGGGCAACCACCGCCAGCCAGTTTGGTGAGCGCGCCAGTGAAGCCGCCCAGCGGCGCTACTTCCTCGAGCTTGATCGCTGGGCGCGGCTGACCAACACCACCGTGTTCTTCTTCGCCGCCTTTGATGAGCCTTGGAAAGGCAGCGCCGATGACCCGAACGATGCCGAAAAGCACTGGGGCCTGTTCTTCGTCGACCGAACGCCGAAAAAAGTGCTGCAACCGGACTGACTGGATTGGCCCATCGGTCCGGAATCAGGGCGCGGGGCCGGTCGACTCCCGTATTCTGAGCTTGCCGGGCACCACCGTCGTGCCTTCCGGAAGCTCGCTTTCTGTCGTGCCCTTGACCAGCATCAGGGTGGCCTTTTCGGCCATCGTCGAAAATGGTTGGCGGATCGTGGTCAGTGCCGGGTGGATCTGTTCGGCCAGGGTGATGTCATCACAGCCGGCCACCGACAGCTGGCCGGGGACATTTATGCCTAGCCGACCCGCTACCCGGATCACGGCCACGGCCATGTCGTCGTTGGCGGCAAAAATCGCGCTGGGCCTGCGCTTGCGCTTCAGCAGTTTCATCGCCGCGGCTTCGCCCGAACCAAAGGAGTTGTCCCCGGCCACGACCAGCTGCTCGGAAAAGGGCAGTCCGCTTTGTTCTAGCCCGTCCCGGTAGCCGTCGAAGCGATGGCTGACGGCCTTGTGCTTGGGGTGACCGGTAATGAAAGCGATATGCTTGTGTCCCAGAGAGGCCAGATAACGGGTCATTTCGGCGGCAAACTCACGATCATTGGTCGCAACCACGCGTTGCCCGCTCAGTTTTTGTCCCGGCGACAGGCGAACGAATGGCGTGCCCGTGGCCGCAATGGCCTTGACGATTCTGGGGAAGTTCGACAGCGGCGCTGCCAGCACGACACCCGCAGGCCGGGCGCGCTGGATCAGCACCCGTAGCTCCTCACCCACCTGTTTGTCACGATAGTTGCAGGGGTGGATCAGCAGTTCGTAGCCATGGCTGCGGCACACCCGCAGCACCCCTTCCTGGAGGCGAATCACATAACCGGAAGACGGTAGCTGATAGGCACTGGGGTCGTCATAAACCAGGCAGATCAAGTGAGCCCGGGATGCGGCCAGATCACGTGCCGACTGATTGGGCCAGTAGTTCAGCTCGGCAATCGCCTTCTCGACCTTTTCGCGCGTGGCGTCCCTGACCCCGGACTCGCGATTGACAACGCGCGATACCGTCTTGATGGACACCCCGGCGATCCTGGCTACATCGTTGATGGTCGCTTTCGACATCCGGCTTGGCTCTCCTTGTTCTTGTTCAATCCGGGTAGGGCGCCGTCGACCCTGAGTTGCGTCAGCGCGCTGTCCTGCCCCGCCCGGCGCTCCGCAGAATGCCCGTTATCGCATCGGCGGTCAACCGCGAACACCGTGACCCATGCACGGTCAGCGGCTGTCACCGGTTTCGGTACGGCAAGGTTTTCATCAACGCTTCCAAGCCGTTTTGATGCGGGCCCGTCGCGTGTTGGTCTCATTTTGACGAATTGTTGACAACGCTGTCAAAAAGTTTTATAAAGCATGAAAAGATAGCGCTGTCAAACTAAACAGCAACAGATCGGCTCGCAGAAGCCGCCACACACAAAGACAGACTGGGCCTGACCGCCGGTGGCGAAAAATCCACCCCGGGTCCAGCGGTAGAGGGAAATGCCATGAATCGAGTAACACCCCGCAAAACGCCACTGGCCGCCGCGGTCGCCTTTGCACTGGGTACTTGTGCGATTGCGCCGGCTTACGCCCAGGCCGATAGTCAGGAAACCGACCAGTCCGCTGACGTAGCCCAGACGCAGGATGCCGAAGACGAAGACCGGCTTCGAGTCGTTGGCGTTCGCGGCTCGCTGGAGCGAGCCATGGACAGGAAGCGCAATGCCTCGGGTTTTGTCGATGCCATTATTGCCGAGGACATCGGCAAGCTGCCCGACCAGAACCTGGCCGAGGCGTTGCAGCGAGTGCCCGGTATTTCAATCAGTCGAACCAATAACGAAGGTTCGCAGATCACGGTGCGCGGCTTCGGGCCGGAGTTCAACCTCGTCACTCTGAACGGTCGGTCCATGCCTACCCAGGGCGGGCGGTCTTTTGATTTCGCCGACATTGCCTCACCTG
>SKQS01000276.1 GCA_007118895.1 Wenzhouxiangella sp. | reverse complement strand
GCGGCAGGAACTCGATGAACAGCTTGTTGGTGCCGCCGTAGGTATCGGTGATCGAGACCACGCGATCACCGGGCGACAGGTTGGTGAAAAGCGTATTGGAGATCGCCGCCATGCCGGTAGCGAATGAAGTCGCCGCCTCGGCGCCTTCCAGTGCCGCCACCTTGGCTTCGAACTGCGCAACCGTGGGGTTGGTGTTTCGCGAATAGATATGACCGGGGCGCTGGCCCAGCGCCACTTCGCGCCAGGCATGCATCTCGTCGTGGGCGAAGGTCACGCCATGGTAGACCGGCGCCACGGTGGCACCAAACGGCTCGGGCCCGGTTTCCCCTCCCCAGACCGAGGTTGTCGATGGCCCGAAATCGGGGTTGATGTGTTTTTTCATTGGCTTGATCCAGGTGACTCCAGGCGCGCATGGTGCAACCGTCTGTCTTTTGGTGCAAGCACCAACCGGTAAACCGGGTATGACGGTTTCCGTCTTCCGTCTTCCGTCTTCCGTCTTCCCTCTTCCCCTCTTCCCCTCTTCCCCTAAATCAACCTCAGCGTAATCGCCTTGAGCACCGCCCGGGTGCGGTCGCGGGTTTCCAGCTTGGCGAGGATTTCGGAGACGTAGTTCTTGACCGTTCCTTCGGCCAGGTAGATGCTCCGGGCGATTTCGCGATTGGAGTAGCCGCCGGCCAGCAGCCTGAGGATCTGGATCTCGCGATCGCTGAAGTCGCCGACGACCGGGTGGTCATCGACGTAGGCATAGTTGCGCCGCACCGACTCGCTGGTGATCGGCTTGAGCAGCGGCTGGCCGGAAGCCACGGTGCGGATCGCCTCGGCCAGCTCCTCCGGGGAGACATCCTTGAGCAGGAAACCGCGGGCGCCGGCATCAGCGGCCTTGAGCATCAGATCGGCATCATCGAAGGTGGTCAGCAGCAGAACAGGCAGTTCGGGATGGGACTCGGCCAGGATCCGAGTCAGCGCCAGGCCGTCGGTTCCCGGCATGCGAATATCGGACAACACCAGGTCCACTCCGGCCTCGGCGAGCTTTTCCACCACCTCATCGCCAGATTCGGCCTCGATGACCACCTCGATATCATCCAGGTCGCGGATCAGGGCCTTCAGCCCCTCCCGAACCAGCGCCTGGTCATCGGCCAGGGCGATGCGGATGGTCATCAGCCCGCCTCCAGTGGAAGGCGCGCGGTCAGGCTCAGACCACCGCGACCCGATGGCGCCAGCTCGAGGCTGCCGCCGAGCTCGGCAAGCCGCTCGCGCATGCCGTTGAGTCCGTTGCCCGGCTGGATGGGCCAGGACAACTCGCCGTCGTCATCGAGCGTCAATTGCAGTTGCTCTCCTTCCCGGCCCAACGCCACCCAGGCATGACGGGCACGGCCGTGACGGGCAGCATTGGTCAGCCCCTCCTGGACCACTCTCAGCAGGGCTTCAGCCTGCATGGCCCGCGGAATGCGTGCCGATTCGTCGAGATCCAGCGCTACCCTGGGGCTTGGCAGCGGTTCGATCAGCCGCCGTATGCCACCTGCCAGGTCAATGCCGTCGTGATCCCTGAGCTGTCTAACCACGGCCCTGAGGTCATCGAGCAGCTCGCCGGCAAGGTTCGCGGCAGTGTCCAGTTCCCGGCAGTCCTTCAGTTCGCTGCGGCGCGCCAGGTTGCGAAGGTTGAGCTTGAGCGCGGTGAGCTTGTGCCCTGCCACGTCATGCAGCTCGCGCGACAGCCGCAGCCGCTCCTGGTCGCGCGCGGTTTCGCCGAGCAGTGATCGGGTCGCCAGCAGATGGGCGTTGACCTTCTTCAGCTCGGCGGCCATCGCCTCCGACTTGACCGCATAGTGCATGACCAGGGCGGCAAAGGCCTGGAAGGCAGCGTACGAGGCCAGGGTCAGCAGCATCCAGTTCAGCGAATAACCCCAGACCTGCCAAATGATACCGGCGAAGACCAGGTTGACCACGACCAGCGAGATCAGCAGACCTCGACCGTCAAACCGGCCAGCGAGCTGGGTGGCCAGCAATATCAGCAATATGGGGGCGGTACCGGAATGGGACAGGGTCAACAGCAGCAATGCGCAGACCGCCAGTACGACAATGCCGAAATCGACGCGCCTGCGATAGCGATTCAGATCAGTGTCCGAATCAGTAGCAAGCAGCATCAGCCATGCGGCCAGGAATATCAACATCAGGGCCTGCCCGGCCAGCCCGGTATCAGCGTCCGGCACGCCCATCCAGCCACTGTTGGTCAAATAGACCGCCAGCCATGCCGCATAGGAGGCCAGCGCCAGAGGCGATAACAGTTCAACCAGCCTGGTGGAGACCTTGCGCATGACCACCTGTATAGCGCTGCCGGCTGCTCACGGCAAGCGCTGCCGGCAAAGTCATGACTTTCGGCACCCGGTCTGCCTGACTTCCGGCACCTGAATCGCAACCATGCAGAAAGGCACGATGGTGACCGACTCGAAACCAGGGATCTCGGCCATGACCATCGAAAGCGCGCTGTCAGTATTCGCCACACCTCACATCATCGCCGGCGCAGTGGCGCTGCTGTTCTTCTGGCTGGCCGCGATCAGCCGCAAGGGTTCGCTCTTTCACCGTCGCTGCGGACAGATCTACCTGATCGCCATGCTGATCGTCATCCTCTCGGCCGTGCCGCTTTCGGCCCTGTTGTTCCTGCGCGGTCAGCTCTTTGCCGGGCTGTTCATGGCTTACCTTGTGGTACTAGTTTCGCTGACCTGCCGGAACTCGTGGCGGGCGGTTACATTCAAGCGCGACTTTTCACGCTATGCGGGAGCCGAACTCAAAATGTTGGCTACTGCAACCGGGCTGGCCGGCTTGCTGGTTGTCGGCGCCGGGTTGAAGTTCACCTTCCCGATCCTGATCGGCTTCGGCGCGGTCGGCATCATCCTGGCCTGGAGCTCCTTCCGACTGGTGCGCAATGGCCCCGCCGATGGTCGCTGGTGGCTGCGCGAGCATTTCGGAGCGATGATCGGCAACGGCGTGGCCACCCACATCGCGTTCCTGCAGATCGGCCTGCAGCGTGCCCTGCCGGCGCTTGATCTTGGCATGCTTCAGAACCTGGCCTGGTTCGGCCCGCTGGCAGTCGCCGCCATCGCCGGATCCTGGCTTTCTCGACGTTACGGTCGGCCTGCTGGTATCCAGTAAGCTGGCATCCGCCGGCCAGTTGGCATCACAGGCGATATACTGCTCCGGTCACCAACATAGCGAGAACCAGACATGAG
>SKQS01000267.1 GCA_007118895.1 Wenzhouxiangella sp. | reverse complement strand
TTTCATATTGCCATGGGCACTGAGGCTGTATGGCTGACATCTTTTGAACTTGAACAGGTTTTCAGGGTGGACCCTGCCACGAACAAGATCGTTCACAATCTCGCAGTAGATGGCTCACCGGCAAGCCTGGTTGAGACGAGAGGAGCGCTGTGGGTCGTTCTTCAACCAGATGACGCCGTTGCCCGTATAGATCCGATCAATGGAGAAGAGAGTGCCCGTGTCAAGGTCGGGTACCGCCCTGACATGATCGTAGCCGTACCTTGAAAAATGCTCTATTCTGCGAATCAGACAAAATGTATTTTTGCAATCCAGGCTTTCAGTTCGCGTAAAAAGCGGCTTATGAATATGGTGCGGCAGCCTTGATAAACTAAAACAACCAGATGGAGGTGGCCATGAAGACGGTTATGATGTTAATTTCCGCAACGTTCTTCTGTTTTGTCATGTTTTCCACAGCCCTGGCCCAGACCCCTATTGCTCCACCAGTGACCGGAGCGATAGGCAAGGTCCCAACCAAAGAGGAGGTGGGCGTACCTGTTCCGCCTGATACATACTATTACAATAAAAGCGTAGGAACTTCAGGTGAAGGAAAAAAGATCGCTATTGAGCTCTTGTCCAAAAAAACTTTGAAAGAAGCCAGCAAATTTTATTTCGACAAATTGGATGAAATGCCTGGATGGCGATGGAGTGAAGACTTTAGCTTCGACAACTACATCTTGTTTTATAATTTTGATGGTGAAATGCATCACCCGATGGATCATGATGTATCAAGAATCGAAATACGCGAAGTTATGCAAGGCTATTTTGATGATGTTGTTCCAAGCGATGTTATGTCCATGATCAAAAGCTACATAGTGATTCTTTATCCATCTGAATAGCGATGTTTGCAATGAGGCACATCAGTTATCTCCAAGCAACGTTAACAAGGAAAAGGGTGGTGAAGAATATGAGAAGGATGTGGACGGTTGGACTGTTTCTGTGCGCAGCATGGATTACACTCTCTAGCGTGGCATATGCGGCTCGTGTCGGCCCTGCTGTTCCATTTGCCGCGGATTATACCCTTTTGGACTACTTTGGCACTGGTGATGAGGAAATCATAAGCTCCGGGAAATACTATGCAAGTCCGGAAGGGATACGTGTCGAGGAATTGCATCTCGAAGACAGGGTGACCATGATTGTCAATTTCAGGAAAGGAATGCTCTGGAGAGTAATGGAAAGCTTGCAATCCTATGTGGGCGTTTCCTTTGATCCACAGGAACCAATGACCATGGAGGACGATCCCTTTGGCGGCTTTGCATTTGGGGAGCCCTGTCCTGTCCATGGAGCAAAATCTGAACGCCTGGACCAGGAAAACCTGCACGGCCGGAACGTGGAAAAATGGCTGTGCGAGATTCCCGGAGAGGATGTGGTGTCCGTGTGGTACGACAGTCGTCTCCAGGCCGTTGTCCGCTCGGAGCAGGACGAGCATGTTTTTGAATTGCGCAACATCAATGAAGGACCGCTTTCCAGCGATCTTTTTGCGCCACCCGCTGGGTTCAGTGAAATGAGGTAGAAAAACAAAGGAGGCCGACGTGAGAAAAGGAAAGACAGTCACACGTGCGTTGCTTGTGAATTTTTTTGTTGTTTTTTCTATAGCTGTTTTGTTTGTTTTGAAATCAAGCGTTGTTTATTCAAGTCAACCAGTTGCTCCTCCAGCTTCTCAAAAAAATGATCAAGTGCCATCTAAAGAAGAAGTCGGAGTTCCTGTCCCTGCAAAAACGTATTTCTTACAAACCGTGAGTGCAAAATCCAACGATCAAGATGAGGTTCACTATTATCTTGTGTCGGAGGCTTCTCTTCAAGCACTCACGGAATATTATCACGATAAACTGAGTGAGATGCCAGGATGGAGCTGGAGCGAAGGATTCAGTTTTGAAAATCAGTTAAGTACTTTTTACAAAAGCGATGAAGAATTAACCCTATTTAATAATCGAGTACCGCAAATCACGATAAGACCTTTTGACTCATCCATGCAACAAATGGCTATCGATAGTAATTTGCGCAAAAAAATCAATTCATTATTAGTAATTTCATATTACTGAATGGACTGATCTCGCTGTCCGGAGAATTCGTTGAATTGCGGCAAAGGCACGGGGCACTGGGCATCGACCATTTGAGGATGATGTTGAACCAGTAGTGACCAGTCAACTGATCACACTAACCTGATGTTTATTCATTATAGAATCCTGACCCTTTGGGCCAGGATTCTATAAATAAATATGGTGAACAGTTGCAAAATATCCCTATATGTTGCTCTCTTCAGTTTTAGCAATAATTTGTCAACCATGTTATTATGAGGCTGGTTTGGCCTAAACTGCAGGCTATCTCTCTTATCCCCTTACTCATTACTCTTACCCCACAATCATGCACTTTTTCTATACTAAGAAAGAAGGGTGCTCGGTCCCTTCCTTTTTTACTCCGGCTTTTCCAGAGGGGGATTACAAAGCCAAAAAGAGTTACAACAGCACACCATAAGGCATAAGCCTGCCGTTTTCAGAAGTAGTGCTTACGTTCGTGGAAGGACTGTGTATTTCTGCGATTACATATCTGAGTTTGGAACCTATCCTTGAGACTCCGTGGGCATCCTGTATATCCATAATGCCCCCAGGTTTAGTTTGGCCCATACTACAATGATCGGAAAATCTGCTGATGGCCCTCAGAGAGGCTACTATGGCCTTTAATTCCCATCTACACAAGGCCCTTGCTTTTTACCGAATATTTTTTGTCCCGATACCTGCACTGGCTGAATGCTCTAAAATAAAATATCCGTGAAGGATTTCCCTTAACCGTCTGGAAATATTTTTTATACCAAGGTCTTCGGTAGTCTTCAAAATTCCGGGGATGGACTATCCCAGCCGTTTTCTACTATGGCATATTATCGTTTCGGGCAGTGCCTCCATGTGCACTTAAAGTTGGCAGAATACCAAACCACCCGAAAATGTAAAAACGAGTGGTTTGGTAAGCATGCAATCAGTTGTTTTAGTACCATGGCCCCATGTGTTCATCTTTAGCCCATCCCAGTCCTGTTTCCCTGAATTGATCAGTAGAATATTGGATCATCAAGGTCTTGTTATTTTTAATAATAAAGCAATCAAAAAATCATATAGGCTATGGATTTATAATAAATACATCACTGAATGTTGCGTTGATCTGACCTTCAATAGCCTCGTTACCCCACGCCCAGAGCCATGTATTTGTTGGAATATGAT
>SKQS01000110.1 GCA_007118895.1 Wenzhouxiangella sp. | reverse complement strand
GTGCTGCCGCCCTCGGCATCGACATACTCGATCAGGCGGCCGCGCTCGTCATAGATCCAGAGTTGCTCTATCCACTCGACACTGTCAATCCAGTCGCGGCGGGCGCTGAGCAGCCCTGCTTCGTTGTAGTAAAGCTCGCTGCGGAAGCCGCGACCGTCGAAGATGGTCTCGAAGCCGCCGGCCAGGTCGAATTCGAACTGGGTGCAACCGGCCAGGGTATCGATGTCGCCATCGGCCGGACAGGTGGCAATCGCTCGACCATCGTCGTCATAAACGTGGCGGCTGACCGTGTTGCCCAGGGAATCGATAATGGCTGTGAGATGATGCGGGTAGTCAGGATTGCTGTACTCGAAGCTGCTGACTCCGCCGGCCAGATCGGTCACGCTGACCAGGTTGCCGATCGCGTCATAGCCGTAAAGCAGACGACCGCGTTCAGCGCCCGGTTCGAACGCTGGCAAAACAATCTCGGTAATCCGGCCCTGGGCATTGCGAATGTAGTCCACCGACAAGCCGCGAGAGCTTTCAACACCCTCCGGGCTGACAGTCAACGTGCCGCCCAGGGCATCGCGCACTTCCAGCAAGCCTTCGGTCTCGCTGATAACGTAGACCACGCGATCGGCGGTTTCGAGCTCGTAGATCGAGGGGTTGTAGGGAACGATGTAGTCGGCGTAGCCCGCGCCCAGCGCCCAGACGATTTGCGGCCCATCGACGGCGCGCAAGGTATCCGTCACGCCGGGATCCGGTTCGAAGTGAACATCAAACTGGAACAGGGACGGGAAGCCGCGCGGCTTGGGTGCGAAGGTAAAGCCAACCCGCTCGCCATTCGGTTTGACCACGTAAACGCGCGTGTCATCGGTGAACGGTTCGACCAGCATGAAGCTCATGGGGTTATCCGGCAAGGGCGATTCCCTGGCCGAATCACGCACACTGGCCGACAGGCTCAGGCGCCAACCGGGGCCAAAGTCGCCGCCGGAATCGCCGTGCGGACCGGCTTCCAGGCTGTCGTAGATGCGCCCGAAGCTCAGCGGAATGCCGGCAACCGGCAAGGTGGCATCAGCGCTGGCAAACAACAGCCGGCCCGGCTTGAAGCCGCCGGCAACGTTGATCCGGAACTCGATGCCACCGGTCTGAAGCCCGTCGCTGCCGAGCACGCCAATCCAATAGGTGCCTTCCGGCAAGCGGGTGGGATCGATCAAGGCCACCTGGCTGTCGGTCACTGGTCCGGCGCCTTCGGCCAAGATCTCCTGCTCGCCATCGTCGGTTCGAATCCAGACGGTCCAGGTCAGGGCTTCGGGCGTATCGTCATCAATACTGACAATCAGCGGTGTGGGCTGGGTGATCAGGCTTTCCGGCTGAGGTGAGACCAGGCTGACCACCGGCCGTTCTTCATCGTTGCAATCCGATACTTGCAGCAAACGGTCGACCGTGGTGGTCAGTCCACTGGTGTCGGTGGCCGTGCCCACCGCCGGCACGTTGCCGGGTACCGGCGGCGTCCAGCTCACGCAGTTGGCGGTCAAATTCTGGACCTGACCATCAATACTCAGCGACCGACTGGCCAGGCCAACGTTGTCACTGGCCTGCAGGCAAACCTGCACAGGCTCGGTGGCGCAGGCCGGCTGACGCTCGATGATGACGGCAACGGTGGGCGGTTCGGTATCCTCGATCACCTCGACGGTAAAGGCGCGCACGTCGGCCCCGCCCCAGTCGTCTTCCACGGCGACCTCGAAATCGTAGCTGCCTGGAGCAAAACCTGTCGTCGGCCAGGACAGCCAGCCGGCTTCCGCGTCCAGGGTCATGCCCGCCGGGCCGCTGAGCAGCGTAAAGCTCAGCACATCACCGTCGGGATCGTTTGCCAGGAAAAGGTGGGTGTAGGTCGCTCCGACAAAAACGGTACTCGGCGGTGTACTGGTCAGCACCGGGCTTGCGTTGCCGGCGCGCACCTGGATGGTGAACTGCTGTACCGCCTCGGCACCGTGGGGGTCGGTGACCACCAGGCTGACTGCCACGCTACCCGGCGTTCCTGGTGCAGGCGTCCAGGTCACAAGACCGCTGCCAGCATCCACACTCATGCCGGACGGGGCCTGGGCCAGGCTGAACTGCAGTGGTTCGAACTCCGGGTCCACCGCCTCAGCCGTATAGGTCCACTCCTGACCCACCACAGCGGCCAATCCGGGTGATGAGGTGAAGTAAGGCGGCTGATTGGGCAGGTTTTCCAGCACGGTGATATTGAAGCGCTGGCTTGCTTCCTGGCCGGCTGTATCGACGGCCAGCAGCTCGACCACATGGCTTCCCAGATCAGCGGCTGCCGGCACCCAGGAAACCGTGCGCGTCGTGCTGTCAATACTCATGCCGGCGGGTGCTTCGGCCAGGCTGACCACCGGCTGTGGGCCGGCGCCGACATTCAGGCTGTAGCGGTAGCGATACTGGGTGTCGACAGCGGCCACGGTAACTGGCGTGCTGGCAAAGGCCGGGCCCGGCGGGGTGGTGGCCGGCTGGCCGATATACAAGGTGTAACTCTGGCTGGCTTGTCCGCCCTGCCCGTCCTCGACTACCACGATGACGCTGTGCTGGCCGGCCGCAGCCGGTGACCAGCTGACCAGGCCGGTACTGGCGTTGATCGTCATGCCGGCCGGCGCGCTGGCCAGGGAGAAAGTCAGCGGGTCGCCGTCCGGGTCAAACGCGTTGGCCTGGTACTGGTAGTTCGCACCAATCGGTGCCTGGCTGACCGGCGTGCTGGTAAACACCGGAGGCGCATTGAAGCCCGGCTCGACCACCTGCACGGTGAAACTCTGGCGAGCCGTGCCGCCGCGGCCGTCAGAGGCGCGAATGACCACATCGAAACTGCCGGCCTGGGTCGGCGTCCAGCTCAACGTTTGCTGGCTTAAGCTCATACCGGTCGGCGCCACCAGCAGCGACAGAGTCACGTTATCGCCATTGCCGTCTTCAACCCGCACCGGGTATTGCCACGCACGTCCAACCGTGGCGCGGGTAACGGGAATTGAGGTGAACACCGGCGGCTGATTGGCGGGGACCAGCCAGCGCGGCTCGAAGTCGATGGCCTCGCGACCGGGGTTGGCAAACGCCAGCTCGCGCGTTACCGACTCGGCACCGGCGGCCAACGACTCACCTTCAGGAACCAGAACCACGTACGGCTCGCCGTTGGGGGTAAAACCGTCGGCGTTGAGCAGATTCACGCCGGGATGCAGGTCCAGACCCACGGCCATCAAAACAGGTCCGCTCAGGCTGGCGCCT
>SKQS01000155.1 GCA_007118895.1 Wenzhouxiangella sp. | reverse complement strand
GAACCGATTGTTTATTGGTCGGAGGTTCGAATGTGGCCTCGATACGAAAAAAGCCCCGTCATGTGACGGGGCTTCGGGAATTATGGCGCGCCCGGAAGGATTCGAACCTCCGACCGCCTGGTTCGTAGCCAGGTACTCTATCCAGCTGAGCTACGGGCGCTGCACAAGCCGGCTATCATAGCCAAGCGCCACGGATACTGTCAACAGCTACCGGGCACCGGATCGCTCAGTCGGCCAGCACCGGCCGCTCGGATGAAAAACCCAGCACCCGAAAAACCGGGACCTGGTAATTGTCCGATCCCACTACCACCGCCTGGCCCACCGGCTCGGGCTTGAGCTCGATCACTGTGCGCACAAAGTCACGAACCGGCAGTTCTCCCGGCGTGAACTCCACCGCTTCCTGCCAGCTCTCGAACACCAGGTACTTTTCCCGACCTTCCAGGGCGCCGTGATTGCGGATGTGAAACTGCCAGCCCTCGGCCAGCTCCTGCCAGTCGGTACGGGAGCCTTTTCCATCGATCAGGTTCATAACCGTCTCGCTGCTCGGACGCTTTGGCTGCACTTCCTGCCCATGGCGCAAATCGCTGCCCAAGAACTTGCCGTTGCGCGCCAGATTGAGCTCCACCATCAGCGCTGCCGCCGGATCGGCGCCGGCCAGGGCCTCCAGCACCTCCTCGCCGATCTCCAGCGCGACCGGCCGGACCATGTCCAAGTGCCAGGTGGGCGCCCAACTGGCGACCCTGCCCGGCCCATCCTCGAGCGGTGTGCCGTCGCAATCATCTTCCACGATGGAAATGACCGCATGGTCGGGGATGCCCTCAGGCAGCGTGGGGTTGGCGCCGGCCCCGGCCGGAGCAACCAGCATCAGCCACCCAGCCATCATGGCCAAGCCTTGAATCAAAGAGGAAAATTCACTGCGAAATTTCATGCCAACCACCTCCTGCTACCATCCCTTGGAAACCACAGGCTCCCGATCGTCCGTCGTCAATCGTCCGTTGCCTGCCCTGATACTATCCCTCGCTCCTAAATATGTATTCAGAAAAAGCCAAATGTCAAGCCCTTCAGCCATCGGCCGATAGCGCATCGAACCCTAATCACGCTGGAATTCACGCGGTCAAGCGTTGCCGGAGTCTCAAGAGAAGCCCAGGGGTGCTTCAGGTTCAGGTTACAATTCAAACATCCAGGATACGGAGAGGTGCCGGAGTGGTCGAACGGGCTCGCCTGGAAAGTGAGTGTACGGTTTGTAGCCGTACCGAGGGTTCGAATCCCTCCCTCTCCGCCACTTGGTCCCCCCAACGCATGATCCCCCGATAACCATCCATGGCAAGAACCTGGATTCGAACCCGAAAAGAGGGTTCGAACCGAAGGCCGAAGGCCTGAGCTCGCTGCCATGCGCAGCATGGCAGTCCGAAGGACAAGCCCGCTTCAGCGGGCGCAGCCATCCCTCCCTCTCCGCCACTTGGTCCGCATCAGGGTTTGGCAAACAGGAAGATGCCCCAGACCAGGTCGCCGCGCAGTCCGCCGTCGACCCAGTGACCGAGCCCGGTCTGCATCCGCTTGATGTATTCGGCGCTTACACCGCGTTCGCGCAGGTCATCGGCGTTGGCGATCAGCTCGCGCCGGACCCGGTCGTAGTGGCGCGGCAGTTGTTCGCTGTGATCCTCGAAGCTGACCGGCGACAGCCCGAGCTCGTCCAGCGTGCGGCGATAGAATGCCGGCGAGGCCAGGGAGTCGAGGTGGATGCGGTCATAGATCGGCTGCAGGCAAGCGGGGTCGGCCTGGTCGGACTGCATCGGGTCGGTGAATACCAGCTGCCCGCCGGGACGCAGCACGCGCACCGCCTCGGCGCAGACCCGGGCGCGCTCACCGGAGTGCAGGATCGCATCCTGCGACCAGACGATGTCAAAACGGCCATCTTCCCAGGCCAGCCGAGCGAAATCGCCGTCGACAACTTCGATCCGGTCATCCAGGCCCTGCTCGCGATTGATCCGCCGGTTGCGCTCGTTTTCCACCTCGCTGAGATTGAGCGCCACGCACTGGCAGCCATGCTCGCGGGCCAGGAATCGCATCGAACCGCCATAGCCTGCGCCCAGATCCAGCACCCGGCAGTCAGGGCCCAGGTCTTCGAGCAGGCCGGCCATGCGCGCCACCGTGCGCCGACTGGCATCGGCAATCGGCTCGTCCTTGTCGCGATACAGGCCGATATGGATATCCTCGCCACCCCAGATGTGGAAATAGAAATTGTCGGCATCCTCGCTGTTGTAGTACTCGCGCGCGGTCTCGACCGCATCGGAATACATGGATCGGGCGGTCGTGTTCATGCGTCCTCCCTTCTTCTGCCGTGTACGACGCCGGCATCATCGTCGGGGCCGGTCTCCTGCCGGTAGCACTTTTCGGCCACGTGAACGAAGAAGTCCGGATCCTGGCAGGCGCCGTCTTCCTCGAAATCGGCGTAGGTCGAGATCTTCTGGAAGCCGACCTCGCGCATCAACCGGCGGGTGTAGGCCTTGCGCAGCGGGAACATGTTGAGGTGATAGGTGGACTTGTCGGGGAAGGTGTACCGAAACCGGGCCAGCCCCTCGTCAACATGCTCCGGTTCGGCGCTGACCTGGCGGCCGCAGTAGTAGTACTTGTGGCGCGATGAGTAGCCCCCGTCAAGAATCGCGTCGTAATTGCGCTGATCGAGAATCAGGCAGCCATCGTGCTTGAGCGTGGCGTAGAACTCGGCCAGCGCCTTGCGCCGGTCGTTCTCGCTGAACAGGTGGGTAAACGAGTTACCGAGGCAGATGACCGCATCGTAGCTGGCGTGCACATCACGATTGAGCCAGCGCCAGTCGGCCTGGATGGTGCGCAGCACGTGTCCGCGTTGCCGTCCGTTTTCGAAGGCGCGGGCAAGCATTTCGGCCGAGCCGTCGACACTGCATACCTCGAACCCGGCCTCGACCAGGCGCACAGAATGAAACCCGGTGCCGGTGGCCACGTCGAGTACGCGACGGGCGCCGCGCTCTTTGAGCAGGCGAATGAAGAAATCACCCTCGCTGCGGTAGCGCGCATCCCAGTCGATCAGCTCATCCCACTTCTCGACAAAGCGGTGGACATATTCCTTCTGGTAGTGGTCGGTGTCGCGAACCGTGGTCGGATCGGACCCGAAGTCCTGGGTGGATAATGATGTGGCTGAGTGATTGATGACAGACCTCCCTGGTGGATGAACGGACAGAACACGACAAGCTCATCGACGCGGCATGCATCATTGAAAACCACGGACTGAATCTGATACTCGAAAGCGGGTCTCTCAGGACCACGCCGGGGGACGTCAGGCCGATTCCGCATCGCATGGCGATGAATACTCGGATATCGATGAGCCAATGCCCCTACCCTAACGCAACCGGCGACTGATTTCATCCCGAGTTGCCGAACCAGGCCTTGTTTACTGTACTTATTTACAGTATCTTTTCAGGTCTGCCCCACTTGTACGAAAAGCCCGGAAAACGCCATGAACACCCACGCCATCGACCACCTGCTCAAACAACGCCAGGATCTGTGGCGCGGTCGTGGCGGGCCTTCCGGCCCGGTGCTGGCGACCGGTCATCCGGGCCTGGATGCCCGCCTGCCCGGCGGCGGCTGGCCGGGCGGGCGGCTGACCGAGCTGCTGCCCAGCCACCTCGGGGCCGGGGAATTCGAACTGCTGCTGCCTTCCCTGGCCCGGCTGACCCGGGAAGGCCGGCCGGTGGTGCTGATCGCCCCGCCGATGGTGCCCTGCCCCCAGGCCATGGCGCAACGACAGCTGGACCTGGCACGGCTGATCGTCATCCGCAGCCGACAGCAGCGCAACTGGGCTGCCGAGCAGTGCCTGAAAAGCGGCCTGTGCGGCGCCGTGGTGGTGTGGCAGCAGCAGGCTCTCAACCGGGCTTCCACCCAGGCCCTGCGTCGCCTGCAGCTGGCCGCCGAGTCCAGCCGGGGGGCAGCCTTCTTGATCTACCATCCCGGCCAGAGGCCGCCGCCATCGATCGCCACGCTGCGCCTGGCGGTTGCTCCCGGACCGCGCATCCGATTGTTGCGCGCGCCTGGCCGCGACGGCGACGAGCGCTGGTTCGGCCCGGCGGCCGACAACGTCGTGGCGCTGCATGGCTGAAACCCTGTGGGCCGGCCTGTACTGTCCCGGGCTACCGCTCAAGGCCGTGTGGCAGGGCGTACAGCCCGAAACCCCGGTGGCCGTGCACGATGGCAGCCTGCGCATCGTTCAGGCCGATGCACCGGCCCGCCGACTGGGCGTCAGGCGCGGCCAGCGTCTCGGTAGCGCGCTGGCCCTGGTGCCCGAGCTGGACAGCCGGCCGCGCGACTTGCGGGCCGAGCAGCGCCTGCTCGAGAACATGGCGCTGACCGCCTACCGGTTCAGCCACCAGGTCGCCCTGGCGCCACCGGCCACGGTGCTGGCCGAACTCGGCGGCAGTCGCCGGCTGCATGGCGGCCTGAAACCCCTGATCGCCGGCCTGGACGATGATTTCCAGGCCCAGGGGCTTGGCATTCGCATCGGCCTGGCGCCGGCGCCGGCGGCCGCCTGCCTGCTGGCCCGTCATGCCATCCGGGTCGCCTCGCTCAAGATGTTGCGCCACAGCCTGGCCGGGCTGCCGGTCGATGCGCTGATGCTGGAACCTGGCGTGACCCGGCAGCTGGCCGGCTGCGGGCTGAAAACCATTGGCGCGCTGATGAAAGTTGACGCCGGTGAGCGCGCGCGCCGCTTCGGGCCCGGCCTGAACCGCCATCTCGACCAGATCCACGGCCACCAGCCCACCCCGCTGGCCCAGTGGCAGCCGCCGGAACGCTTTGCCCGGCGCCTGGAGATGCCGGTGGCGAGCGACCGGGCCGAGGCGCTGCTGTTTGCCTGCCAGCGCCTGCTCAAGCCGCTGCAGACCTGGCTGGAAGTGCGCGATCGGGCACTGGTCGCGGTACGGATCGGACTGTGCCTGGAACAGGGCGGCAAGCTGGACTGTCGCATCGGGCTGGCCCGGCCGGCGCGTGATCGTCAGCGCCTCAAGGAGCTGATCCGGCTGAAGTTCGATGCCATCAACCTGCCCGGCCCGGTCAGCGCCCTGGACCTTCGCGCCGTCACCACCGACCAGCATCGCCCGACCCAGCAGGACCTGCTCGACGGCACCCGGCATGGCGACCAATGGCCGGCGCTGATCGACCGGCTTGGCGCCCGCCTCAAGCCTGAGCATATCGTCGGCCTGGCGCCGGGGGCCGACCACCGGCCGGAACGGGCCTGGTGCTGGGTTCGACCCGGCACCACCCGTCCGTGCAGCGACCAGCGCCCGCGCCCGAACTGGCTGCTGCCTGCGCCGCAGCCCTGCCGGCGCGCCGGGCTGGACCTGGAAGAAGGCCCCGAACGCATCGAGTGCGGCTGGTGGGACGGCAACGAATGCCGGCGCGACTACTGGGTCGCGCGCGACCGCCATGGCCGGCGGCTGTGGGTATTCCGCGAATACCAGCCACGCAGCGGCTGGTTCATTCACGGCTACTTTGGCTGATCAGGCATCCGGTCTCAGTGCATCGAACTCAAGATAGAACCACCAGCCAGTCACGCCCTGGTGGACGTCACGGTCATCGCCCGGGGCGCAGTTGCCGGCCCCGCCGGGCAACAGCACCGACAGCGGCTGGCCACCGACAAAATCCAGTTCCTCGGGCAGCACAATGGCATCGGCATCCTCCTCGCTCAAGAATCCGCGCAGCAGACCGGCTGTCACCAGTCCATCGGCGGCATCGACCCAGCTGCCGGCCAGGCTGCTGTCGACCAGCTCCAGCGCTATTCCCTGCAGCTCCAGCACGCCATCGGCAGGCGCCGAGGCAAAACAGGGGTCTTCAACCGCCAATACCGGCGGCTGATAGCCGCTGGTGGTGTCCGGCAGCGGGCCGCGACACAGCCCGTCGAGCGGCGCCGATTCGTAGGGCTGCGGCAGGCCGGCAGTGAGTATCTCGCAGGAGGTGGTCGCCGCCGGAGCGCTGCAGCGGCCATCGGCCAGCCACACCCGGCCGGGCGAGGCGCCGGCGGCAAAGGGCTCGATCAGCAGCAGCGGGCTGGCATCGAGAAAGCCGTCGCCGCTGCCATCGTTGTTCAGGCTCTGGTTCAGGGCCGGGTTGAAGCCCGGCGCCAGACCCAGCGGATCACCCTGATCGGTGATGTCCAGGCAGCCGAAGGGAAAACCGGTATCGACGTAGAGATGCGGATCGCGCAGCGCCAGCAGATTGATCCGCAGCAGATCACCCTGGAAGCTCTCCCAGCCATCGAAAAACACCGTATCGACGGCCAGCTCCTCGGCCGCCACGCTGCCGGCCAGGCACAGCGCCGCCATCCAGCTCCATCGTCTCATCGATTTCTCTCCACTATGTATCCACGCCAGGCAATCGCCAGGCCGGTGAAAAACGGCAGCAGGCGCTCGACGGCATTGCCCGGCACCGGGTATCCCAGGGCATTGATCGCCACCGTCAGCACGAAACCGCTCAGCAGCGCCAGCAGGCGATGGCGCGGGGCCACCGGCCCGGCGAACAGCAGCACGATCAGCAGCGGCCCGAAGGTATTGCCCAGCGCCTGCCAGGCAAACAGCACCCGGTCAAAGATCGTGGCCGGAAAGTACAGCGCCAGAACCACCGCGGCCACGCCCAGCATGGCGATCACCGTCCGGTCCATGGCCAGCGAAATGCGCCCGCGCCGCATGTCATGGCTGACCGCGCTGCCGGCAACCAGCAGCTGGCTGTCGGCAGTCGACATGATCGCCGCCAGCACGCCGCCGGTGATCAGTCCGCCGATGATCGCCGGCAGCAGATCGACCGCCAGCTCAAGCAGCACCGACTCGGCATCGGCCAACTCAGGCAACAGCACCCGGCCCGACCAGCCCAGGACGACCATGCCGATGTAGATCATCACCGCCCAGCCCAGCGCGATGTTGCGGGCCAGGCGAACCTGCTCGGCCGATTCAAGCGCCATGAAACGGTTGACCACGTGCGGCTGGCCGGGATAGCCCAGGCCGATGCCGAACAGCCCGGCGACAAACACCATGGCCAGGATCAGGCCCGGCTGGTCAACCAGGCGCAGCAGCGACGGGTCGTCAAGGGCGACCAGCCCGGCCCACAGCCCGGCCGGCCCGCCAACCGCCCACAGCGAGACCGCTGGCAACACCAGGGCAACCAGCAGCATCATCAAACCCTGCAGGGCATCGGTGACGCTGGCCGCCCAGAACCCGCCGAGAAACACATAGGCGATGACAATTGCGGCTCCGAAGACGATCGCGGTGGCGGCGGTGACCGGCAGCACCGTGCTGATCGCAGTGCCGGCGGCCTGGAACTGCGAGGCGACATAGAAGGTAAAACAGAACAGGATGATCAGCGCGCCCAGGGTGCGCAGCCATCGTTCACTGGCGGCATCGCAGCCATGGCCGAGGAACTCTACCAGGGTCAGTGCCTGGTTGGCGTGACTGGCCGGCTGCAGGCGCGGGGCGATGAACACCCAGTTGATGAAAAAACCCGAAACCACTGCCGGAATCAGCCACAGCGCCTGCACCCCCCAGGCATAGGCCGCGCCGCTCATGCCCAGCAGGGTCCAGGCCGAAGACGAACTGGCCGAGGCGCTGAGCGCGGCCACCACCGGGCCCATGCGCCGACCGGCAAGATGGAAATCGGCGGTATCGCGGACCCGTCTCTGGGCCCAGATGCCGATGCCGAGCAACAGCACCAGATAGACGATCAGGGTGGCAACAACCATCCAGGGAACCTCAATCGGCTGGATCAGACGAAAGCGGCAATGTAGCAGACCCGGCCTTGGGCCGACAAACCCCTTGCAGCGGCCGGCTCGAGCTCAGGCGAGCCCGACGCCGAATTTCATGCACCGTTGGGGTGTAGTCTGATAGGGTGACCATTCACACCGTGGCTGGCCTGAGGAATACCCATGAACATGTCACCGAAGTGGTTTGCCCTGCTGGGCATCGTGCTGGGCGCGTCGATCCTGCTGGTCCAGGCGCGAGATCTGGCCGTGGACGAGGACGAACTGGTTGCCGTGGAGCTGGCCACGGTCGGCATGGTGCCGCTGACCGGCACCCCGGTGGTGCTGCTGCGCGAACCGACAACCGGCTCGGTGGTGCCGATCTTCATCGGCCATAACGAGGCCCAGGCGATTGTCATGGCCCAGCGCCGGATCGAGACCCCGCGACCGATGACCCACGATCTGACCCGCGACCTGATCGCCGCACTGGGCGGCGAGCTCAAGCGGGTGATCGTCGACGAATTGCGCGACGGTACCTACCTGGGCGTGCTCGAGCTTGCCGTGCCCGGCAGCGACCAGCCGGTGCGGGTCGATACCCGGCCCAGCGACGGGCTGGCCCTGGCCGTGCGCACCGGCGCTGAAATCCTGGTTGCACCGGCCATCCTCGAGGCCGGGGAAGACATTCCGTTCGAAGGTCTGGGCGATGAGCACGATGTGGTCACCGCGCTGGGCATCACGGTGATGGCGGTCAGCGACGAGCTGCGTCAGGCGCTGGATCTCCCCGACCAGCCCGGGGTACTGGTCAGCGCCACCCGCAGCCTGGCGGCAATGGCCGGCATCCAGCCCGGCGCGATGATTCTCAAGGTCAACGGCCAGGAAGTGGATTCACCGATGGCCTTTCTCGACCGGGTCAATGAAACCCCGGCCGACGAGAAGGCACAGCTGGTGTACTGGCACCTGGGCGAGCGTCACGAATTGGCGCTGGACACCGACGTGCCGGCCGCCACCCCGCGCCGCGAGCGCCGCGACCGGATTTAGGAAGACTCGGCCTGCCTGGGAGGCTCAGCCTGACTGCTGGCAGGCGGCATGGCGCGGACAGCCGACCAGGTGGTCGTTGACCACGCCGACCGCCTGCAGGTAGGCGTAGATGATGGTCGGGCCGACGAACCGAAAACCCAGCCGCTTCAGCTCGCGGCTGATCTTGCGTGACAGGTCGGTCTCGGCCGGCACCTCGTCCATGGTGCGGAAGTGATTGACGATCGGCCGGCCATCGACCCAGCCCCATAACCACTCGGCGAAACTGCCCTGCGCCTGCTGCACGGTGAGAAATGCGCGGGCATTGCTGACCGCGCTTTCGACCTTCAGCCGGTTGCGCACGATGCCCGGGTCGGCCAGCAGGCGCTCGATCCGGTCTTCATCATAGGCCGCCACCTGCACCGGATCGAACTGGTCGAATACCTGCCGATAATGCTCGCGCTTGCGCAAGATAGTGATCCAGGCCAGCCCGGCCTGGGCGCCCTCCAGGATCAGGAACTCGAACAACAGCCGGTCATCGCGCACCGGCACGCCCCACTCCCGGTCGTGATAGGCCAGATACAAAGGATCATCCCCTGGCCAGGGACAGGCGGCTGCTGGTTCGGCCATCCTTGAAAAACACCTTTGACTCGATCGCTCCACCGTCCAGTTTACCGTGAACATCCGGGCTAGAATCCGGGTTTCCCCAAAACTTCAGAGCGCTGACCCCATCCCATGCCGCACAAGCTGCCCACCCGCGTCATCCACGCCGGTCAATCGCCCGACCCGTCCACCGGCGCGATCATGACGCCGATCTACACCACCTCGACCTACGTGCAGAAGAGCCCGGGCGACCATCTGGGCTACGAGTACTCGCGCACCCACAACCCCACCCGCAAGGCCTGGGAGGCCTGCATCGCCGACCTGGAAGACGGTCGGCATGGCTTTGCCTTTGCCTCCGGCATGGCTGCGGTCGATACCCTGATGCACCTGCTCTCCCCCGGCGACCATGTGCTGGCCATGCATGATCTCTACGGCGGCACCTGGCGGCTGTTCGAACGGGTGCGCAAGCGCTCCTCCGGGCTGGACTTCAGCTTCGAGAACCTGGCCGATATCGATCGCGCGGCAGCGGCGATCAGGCCGGAAACCCGGATGATCTGGGTCGAGACGCCGACCAACCCGATGCTGCAGCTGGTCGACATCGCCGCCATGGCCGAGCTGGCGGCCAGGGCCGGCGCACGGCTGGTGGTCGACAACACCTTCGCCACGCCAATGCTGCAGCAGCCGCTCAACCTCGGCGCCGATATCGTCGTCCACTCGGTCACCAAGTACTTGAACGGCCATTCGGACATGGTCGGCGGCGCCGTGGCGGTGCGTGATGATGAGCTGGCCGAACAGATCGGATTCCTGCAGAACTCCGCCGGCGGCGTCCAGGGGCCGTTCGACGCCTTCCTGGTCATGCGCGGAGTCAAGACCCTGGCGCTGCGCATGCAGGCCCACTGTGCCAATGCCGCGCGCATCGCCGAATGGCTGAGCGAGCAGCCGCAGGTCGCCAGCGTGATCTACCCGGGCCTGGACAGCCACCCGCAAAAGGCGCTGGCCGAGCAGCAGATGCACGGCTTCGGCGGCATGGTCAGCTTCGATATCGGTGGCGACCTGGCCCGCGCCCGCCGGTTCTTGGAGAACACCCACCTATTCGCCCTGGCCGAGTCCCTGGGCGGGGTTGAATCCCTGGTCAATCACCCCGCCATCATGACCCACGGCTCGGTCCCCCGCGACCGCCGCCAGGCCCTGGGCATCACCGACACCCTGATCCGCCTGTCGGTCGGCATCGAGGATGTCGATGACCTGATCGCCGACCTGGAGCATGCGTTGGGGTTTGTGTGAGGGAGACGGGAGACGGGAGACGGAAAACGGTGAGATGGGGAGAAGCGTAGAGGGGAGAGAGGGACAGGCTTGGTTTCAGGTTTCAGGTTTCAGGATCAAGGATCAAGGATCAAGGATCAAGGATCAAGGATCAAGAGAGCATGCCATGCGGGCGGCTCTTCCCTCTTGCTTCTTCCCTTCTACCCCTCTGCCCGGCGCGCGCAGGCTCCCTCTGGAGCCGATGCGATGGTTGGGGGCGGCTGCCAGGTCGGGGCTTCGATCATCGCGGCCTTAAGGGTCTCTCCTACACGGTATGGGGAGATGGATAGAAGGTCAGAGGGAGAGAGGGCAAAGCGTTCTCTCCGACGTCCCGCGCACCGACGCACCGACCACCGCCTCCCGTCCTCCGCCCATAGACCCCACACGATTCGCCCATGCTTTCAGTCATAGTCCAGCCTGAACGCGCTCAGCGCAATTGTGCCATCCTCCGACTCGCCTTCGAAACGGTTTGGGCTGATATTGCCCGGGTGGATAATGTAAGTGGCTTCCAGCACGTCGGGATTCACGGAATCCAGCAAGCTCGGGGGTCCGCTGATGTCGAGTTCCAGAACACACAGTGGTCCCTGAGCAGCGCTTCCAGTACAGGTGATGAAGCCTATGCTGTTCGCAATATCCGATGGGCTGTACTCCAAGTGATAGCGAAAGCCTTCGTCTATCGGCTGAGCAAAGGAAACTCGCGCAGGCACCAAGGAATACGCTAACCCCACTCCCAGGTTTCTGAAGACCAAAACCCAGCCATCGCTGGTAAGGATATTGAGAGGTCTTGTCGTAACCCAATTACCAGATTGGTTTTCCAGATCCGGAACCAATTGATCCGAATGTGGCGCAAACTTCGCATGGCCGCCTATGCCGAACAATAACGGCACGATGTTCTGCCATTCGCCATCGTCGATCTGGAAGCGCCCGTAATTGCGGTGCAGGAACTCCAGCCGGATGGTGCCGGCCGTGCCGGCCGGCTGCGGCGGCTGGTTCGGACAGCCGATGCAGGGGCCACCCTCGACCATGCCCAGCTCAGTCTCCAGCTTCCACAGCACCTCGCCTTCGCCCGGCTTAAGCGTGCCGATGATCACCGCCCAGGTCGGATCGCCATCTTGGTCATAGTGATGGAAGATCCCGCCCAGCCGTCCGGCCTGGATCTCGAACATGAAACCGCCCCCGAAATACTCGGGATTGTGCCAGTTGCCTGAAAACGGATAGGGCCGCGTGAACTGAAGCGGCGGGCAGTCAACACACGGAATCTCGGGGCCCTGCTGGGCCGGTGCTGGGCTGGGCAGAAGTGACAGT
>SKQS01000076.1 GCA_007118895.1 Wenzhouxiangella sp. | reverse complement strand
TACATCGCCGTGTGCGTCAGACGTCTGCACGATACCGATAAGTCCGGATGGTTCCTGCTGATCGCTCTGATCCCTCTGGTGGGCGGGATTATCGTGCTTGTTCTGCTCGCCTTGCCAGGCAGCAGCGACAGCAATCGCTTTGGCCCGCCGCCGGCGGATCAGCCACCTGCCTGATCCGGCCGCAGTAGGAGCATTTGAGTACAAAACGGCGGCACGTCCAATGTGCCGCCATCAGCCCAGCGCACCTGGTAATAACGGCCTGAAGGTTTCTCCCTCGGAGGACGGTTGGTGATGATTCCCGTTCGACCGGGATTATCGACACTCCTGACCTCGGCACCCGCTTCAAGCATCATCAGATCCCATTACCCGAGGTTTCTTGGCGAAATCCCCTGCTTCCATAGTTTTCCCTTCCCTCTCCCACTAACTCGTCATGAATCGGCTTCCACCGCCTTGCCCATTGCTCTAGAAATCAGTGACAGCAAACGCTGCCGACGGCTTTCGGTGAAGGCCATGAAATCGTCATTGCGCATTGGCAGCGGATCCAGGGCGTGGGTCTCCAAAAGCCGATCCATCTGGTGATCCTGCAGGCGTACCTGCTCATGCTGCTGGATTTTTCGGAGATACACGGAAGGTGCCTCGCCACCGATTTTCCGGTTGGCTTTATAGGAAAGCGGCGTCTTGTTGAGAATACTGTCGCACTGCTCACCAGGGATGCCGTTGGCCGCGCACCAGGCTCGCGGGAAGATGTGGTGGATATCGAGGTTGACGTCCTGGGTGTCGAGTTCCTGAATGCCCGCTTTCCAGAACCAGTCCTGAGCTCCTTCGCGAAGCATGAGTACGTTGATGCCCTTGTATGCGGCACTCAGGCGTGACCTGAGGCTGTCGAGTCGTTCCGACTGGAAGGATGCGTCCCGGACCGTTCTTGGTACCTGGTTGTCATCCTCGAACCAGGCCAGCAGTTCCTCGAGATCGTTGGCGATCCTGGTTTCTACCGCGCCGCCGTAGAGCTCACCCAGCACGCCGCACCAATACCACTGGCTGAGTTTTTGGTAAATCCTGGGCTCGAGCCACCGTTCTTCCAGCAGCGTCAGGACGGCAGCCAGCGGGACCACCTGCGTGGTGTATGGCAGCTCTTTGCGCCGGAAGATGGCCTCCCGCCGGAGGAATCGTCCTGCCAGCCTGAATCCTCGTTCCAGCGGATCAGCCCATTCTCTGTAGGCACTCAGGGGAAGCTCCAGCACGCTCGCTCGTTTGGCGCTCACCGGCCGGACCAATTTGCCCGTTCGGCCCTCAGCGATATCGGCTTGCTTGCGTCGCAGAGTGAAAAGGAGCGTGGCTGCTTGCAAAAATTCCGTTGGTTCGGTGCCTTTGAGCAGATCATCTTCCTCTATGCGCCCACGCCGAGACTGGATATTACGGATCGACGATCCGAACCAGTCATCCCTGAGGTTGTAATCCTCAGCGGCAAAGCTGGCGGTCACCAGCTCGAACACGGAAAGCGACACGCCACCGGTGTTGACCTTCTCAAAGACAATGCAGACGGCTTCCTTGCGGTTGTCCTTGTTCAGCTTGATCACCGGAATCTGGTACCGGGTGAAGGTATCCAAGACCTGGCGTTGGAAATCCAGGAACAGGGGCAGTCTTTCGGGGTTGTATCGATTGATGTCCTGCAAGTATTCCGACCAGTCGAGGATGCGGTTGGCCGGGAAAAAGAGTCTCTGGCATTCCAGCTCTCGGGTGGACAGATCCAAATCAATGTCCCGCCCGAAATTGCTTCGCAATTGTCGGGTTTCATCGATTGAGATGACCGCTTCCTCCCGGCTCTGTGGGTCGTTCAGCATGCGCTCCATGTCAAAGTAATAGAAGCGTTTGATCGGCTTGTTTTTGTTCGTTCGAGTCTGGACCGGTTGGTCAAGCCCAATCGCCTGTGTCAAGGTGGTCAAGCGCTGCTGCCCGTCAAGGATCAGCAGGTCGGGATCTACAGGCTTGGGGAGTATCTTTTCCACGCCCTCCAGTGGTCGGGTCTGGAACCTGACTTCGCCACCGGTCTCGAGCAGCATAATTGCCCCGATCGGAAACGAGTTCGAGATGCTTACCAGAAGATCTCTGATGTGGTCATCATCCCAAACCCAGCCACGCTGAAAATCCGGAAGCTGAATTTGGCCTGATCGAATGTCGCGCAGAAGATCCGGCAGGCCGGTTCGTGTGCTGTCGAAAGTACCCATGCTTAGTCCCTACTGCTTCAAAAAAGTGATCTCACAAGTCTTGCACCGCCGATGCTCGTGCAGCCGGTGCCCCAGGTTGAACGCATCCTTGGTATCAAACGCCTGAAAAATATCCAGCCCCCGCCCGAGCACGATCTTCCATCCCGTATCCGTCTCGATCTTGCGGTCATGGATGGTTCGGGTCTCGTCGTATTTCCAGTCGAAATCCACCCCTGCGCGGGCGGCGTTGGCCTGGATGCTTTGCAGGAGTTCGGTTTGCTGCTCGCCGCGTTCTTCGTCCTGGATGGTTTGCAGGCGGACGACGACTTCATCCTCGGGGGCTTTCTGGCGGATGATGACTTCGATGAATTCCATCAGGTTGCGGGCCTGGTGGAACATGCGGATGTAGGGGTCGACCAGGTCGACTCGGGTGGCACCCTTCAGATACGGCCCAAATAGGCGCTCGTAGGAGATTCCGGTCTGGTTCTCGCGAATCTCGATGCTGCATGGTTGGGGTTCGGCGATGGGCGGAGGCTCGGGCTTTACTGCCGCCGCAGGGCTGACCACTGCGCTGGCTGAGGCCTTTTGGGCGGCCGGTGCGGCACGAACATCTGCGCTTGATGAAGCGAGATCGTGATCCCCGGCATCACCTTTGGCACCGTCCTCCTTCGGCCCCCGCCGCCGATGGTAGAAGTCCGGATATTCCCCTTCCTCCAGAGCTTCCACCGTCTTCTCCACCCCATCAGGCCCGGCGTAGGCAAAGTGCACCGGCGCGAAGGTGGTATCCACTCGCATCATCTGGTCCTTGACCCGCTTGCGGCCTTCGAGGGCGAAGCGCAGCAGCAATTCCGTTTCTTCGTCGGTGGCTTCGCCGTCGGGGAACAGGATCTTCATCAGGCCGGAGAAGGTCTTGTGGATGCCGTCGCGGTCGCGCACGGAGATGTCGTCGGACAGGCGGAACAGGGCCTGGTAGCGGTCGCTGTAGTCGCGATTGCGCAGATGGCGCAGGATCTCGGCCAGGTAGTCGACGACGAAGCCGTAGCCGTCAGAGAACATGTCGCCGCGCAGGGTCTCGACTTCCCAGCCGGGGATGTAGAAGTGCAGCCGGTCGAGGAAGG
>SKQS01000109.1 GCA_007118895.1 Wenzhouxiangella sp. | reverse complement strand
TCGACCATCATGGGAATTCTTGCCGGAAAGAAAGCGCTGATCGTCGGGGTGGCCAGTCCACGCTCGATTGCCTGGGGCATTGCCGAGGCGATGCATCGCGAGGGCGCCGAGCTGGCCTTTACCTACCAGACCGAGAAGCTGAAAAGCCGCGTCGACAAAATCGCCGAGCAGACCGGTTCACAACTGGTGATGCCCCTGGATGTGGCTGACGATGAGCAGATAAAAGCGGTGTTCGAGCAGATCGGCAAGCACTGGGACGGGCTGGACATCATCGTGCACGCGGTGGGCTTTGCGCCGCGTGACCAGGTAGAGGGGGAGTTTGCCGACGTGGTCAACCGCGAGGGCTTTCGCATCGCCCACGACATTTCCAGCTACAGCTTTGCCGCGCTGGCCCAGGCCGGGCGGTCACTGATGGCCGGACGCCGGGGCGCCCTGTTGACCCTGAGCTACCTGGGAGCGGTACGGGCCATGCCGAGCTACAACGTGATGGGTCTGGCCAAGGCCTCTCTTGAGGCTTCGGTACGCTACCTGGCCCACGGGCTGGGACCGGAGGGCACCCGTGTCAATGCAATCTCGGCCGGACCGATCAAGACCCTGGCCGCGGCGGGCATTGCCAGGTTTCGCTCTATGCTCGAGCATGTGGAAACCACCGCGCCGCTCAGGCGCAGCGTGACGATCGAGGATGTGGGCAATGCCGCAGCCTTCCTGTGCTCGGATCTGGCAGCCGGCATTACCGGCGAGATCACCTACGTCGATGCCGGCTACAACATCGTCGGCATGGCCGGGCTGGACTGAACGGAACCCAGCTCGGCTGAACCCCAGACGTCCAATCGACCCTACAGTCGCTCTTCGACCACCCGGATACGCGTTTCCTCGCGCAGCCATTCCAGCAGCCCCGACACATCGTAGGCCATCTGCTGGAATCTCAGCTGCTGCCGAGCGCTGCGGCGCTCGGCCTCTTCGGCAGCTGCAGGATCACCGGGGATGACCTCCTCGAGCAGTACCACGGCCCAGTTTCCGCCCTTGGGCGTGATATGCCACTCGCCGGAGGAGTCGGGGGGCGGCGTCGGCAGGCGGAATAGCTCGAGCAGAAAACTGCCGCCAAGCTGAAAATCACGCCGCGACACCGCCTCGTGCCGCTCGTGAGACCAGCCATGGCCTTCTGCCTTCTCGGCGATTAGCTCGGCGATCAATTCGGCCCGCTGCTCGGGCTCGACCGCGGCCAGTTCCTCGATCAGCGATCCGGCCGCCTTGCGCGCCAGCTCGCTTGAACGCTCGCGAATCAGCCGTTCACGAATATCGTCCTTGACTTCGGCCAGTTCACGCGGCTGAGACGGGAAATGCTCGGCCAGCTTGATCGCCACCAGCCGGTTTCGATCGAGCTCGATCGGGTCGGACACGTTGCGGTCCAGCAGCACCAGGTCGGAAAAAGCCGCCTCGATGATCTCGCGCCGCGAACCAATGCCCTCATCGGCGCCGAAGCGGCTGAACGGCCCGGTGGTGCGTATCTCCAGGCCGAGATCGGCCGCTACCGGTTCCAGTGTCGTTGGATCGGCAAATACCAGGTCAACCAGGCGCTCGCTGAGCTCAAAGTAGATTTCGTCGGCCTGCTGCTCGCGGTACTCAGCCAGTATCTCGTCCCTGGCCTCTTCAAAGCTCATGCCTTCCGGCGGGCGAATCTCGCGGAGATGAATCATATGCCATCCGAAGGGGGACTGAACCGGCGCCGAGATTTCATCCTGATCCAGCGCATAGAGCGCTTCTTCGAAAGGCTCAACCATGTCGCCCGGCTCGATCCAGCCAAGATCGCCTCCCTCGGCACTGGAACCCGGATCATCCGAGTAGGTTGCTGCCAGCTCGGCGAAATCCTCTCCTTCCAGCACCCGCTCGCGCAGGGCAGCAATCTCGGCGCGGGCCTCGGCGTCGCTGCGCTCCTCACCAGTAGTCAGCAGGATATGCGATGCCAGACGGCGCTCTGCGGTCATGTAACGCGCCTGGGCTGCCTCGTAACGGCGCTCAAGCTCGGCTTCGTCGAGCTCCAGATCGGCGGCCAGCTCCCGTCCGTCCAGCTCGACATACTGTATGGTGACCCGCTCGGTGGTCATAAAATCGCCCTGGTGCTCGGCGAAATAGGCCTCAATGTCGTCTTCACTGACTTCTACCTGGTCACGAAAGTCAGAAACCGGGATCTCGACCAGCTCCACGCGACGGGTTTCCTTCTGAACCTTGAGGAACCGGTCGATCTCGGCATCGGTGACCAGCGCGGAGGCCGACAAGGCACCGGGCACCGAGCGCAGCAGCAGATCTTCGGCCAGCTCGCGCTCGAATCGACGCGGCGACTGACCGGCAGCACGCAGGCGCTGCTGGTAAATTTCACGATTGAACTGGCCATCGACCTGGAAGGCCGGCAGTTCGCGAATGACCTCGATAAGGGTCGAAGGCGCAATGGTCAGACCCAAACTTTCGGCATGCTGGCGAAGCAGCAGCTGGTCAATCATGCTGTCCAGGTGCTCACGGCGGGCAATCGGCTGGTTGGTGGCAATTTCATCATACTCATCCCCCAGTTGCTGGCGCAGCTGGGCGCGGTAGCGAGCAAAGCTGGTCTGAAATTCCGAAACCGAGATTTCGTCGTCGCCGACTCTGGCCACGGCATCCTGGGGTACGGCGCGGATATAGCTTTCCAGGCCGAAGAACAAAAAGGGGATGGCCAGCAGACCAAGAATGAAGACGGCAACGATGCCGGTTACTCGATCACGAATCGCCTGAAGCATGGGCTCTTAAATCCGGTATGTCTCAAAAAAATCAGGGCGCCTGCGGCGCCCTGAACTTGGTGGCGGAGTGGACGGGACTCGAACCCGCGACCCCCGGCGTGACAGGCCGGTATTCTAACCAACTGAACTACCACTCCTTTAACCGTGGTGGGTGCTGACGGGCTCGAACCGCCGACCCTCGCCTTGTAAGGGCGATGCTCTCCCAGCTGAGCTAAGCACCCAGGCGCAAGCCCATTATTTTATCGCGTCCTTGAAGCCTTTTCCAGCCTTGAAGGAAGGAGTTTTTGAGGCCTTGATCTTGATAGTCTCTCCGGTAGCGGGATTGCGACCAGTGCGGGCCGGGCGCTTCTTCACCGAGAAGGTGCCAAAACCGACCAGTGAGACGGTATCGCCTTTTTTCAGCGCCTTGGCGATGGCCGAAGTGGTGGCTTCCAGGGCACGGCCGGCGTCGGCCTTGGTCAGTCCCGACGCCTCTGAAATGGCTTCGATCAAATCAGTTTTATTCATGATGCATCAAGCTCCAGATTTCTTGTGTAAGTTTGGGTCGCGACC
>SKQS01000035.1 GCA_007118895.1 Wenzhouxiangella sp. | reverse complement strand
TTTGCCGAAGGCAAGAAGCGCCAGGCCAGAGGCCGACCATGCGTGTTTCGCTCGGTCGCAAGTCCTCACCGTAGGGTGAGCTACGCTTCCGGCTTGCTCGGTCGCGAAACACGCGCAGCCGGCCACAGGACAAGCGCTTCATGCTACGCAAACCGCACTTGTCCTTTGGCCTGCGCTACAGCCACGGGACCTGGCAGCCCCTCGCTACGGCACCATGGTGAATAAGGCGGGCTGAAGCTGGGATCATTGCGTTTCGCCAGCCTTGACCTGTTGCCACAGCGATTCCATGGCATCCAGGTCCAGCTCGGTCATTGCCCGACCCTGTTTGCCGGCCAGCGCCTCCATGCCGCGAAAGCGGCGCTCGAATTTATGGTTGCTGCGCCTCAGAGCCGCGCCGGGGTCAATATCCAGCCGGCGGGCCAGGTTGGCCGCCGCAAACAGCACATCACCAAGTTCATCCTCCAACCGCTCGGCTGCAGCGCCGTGATCGATCTCGCATTCGAGCTCGTCAAGCTCCTCGCGGATCTTGGCCACGATCGGCTCCGGCGCATCCCAGTCAAAGCCGACACGGGCGGCGCGCTTTTGCAGTTTGACCGCCCGTCTGAGTGCCGGCAGCCCCCGGGAAACCCCGGCCAGCGCGCTGTCATCACTCTCATCGGCACGCTCTGCCGCCTTGATCGCCTCCCAGGCCCGGGTCTGGGCGGCCGCATCGGCCACCTGCTCATCACCGAAAACGTGTGGATGCCGGCGCACCATCTTGTCGCAGATTGCCGCCACCACGTCAGTGAAGTCGAAACTCCCCTGCTCTTCGGCCATACGCGCGTGAAACACCACCTGCAGCAGCAAGTCCCCCAGTTCGTCCTTGAGCCCGTCCAGATCGCCGCGCTCGATGGCGTCGGCAACCTCGTGAGCCTCCTCGATGGTGTAGCTGGCGATCGAGCGGAAGTCCTGCGCCACATCCCAGGGACAACCGGTCTCCGGGTCGCGCAGCCTGGCCATGATGTCAAGCAGTCGATCAATCATCTGGGAGGCAGGATAACCCGAATGGCCGCGCCACCCAGACTGGAATCACCCAGCGCCAGCCGGCCACCATAGGCCCCGACCAGGTGCTGGCAGATGGCTAGCCCCAGGCCCTGGCCCTCGACCCGCTCATCGCCGCGCATGCCGCGTTGTACCAGCGCCGTGAAGCGCTCCGGGTCCAGGCCTCGCCCATCGTCCTCGACCACCAGCTCCAGACCGGCATGGCGCCCACCGGTCAATTTGCCAGCCCCCACTCTTACCCTGCCCCGGCCATACTTGGCGGCATTTTCGATCAGGTTGCCACAGACTTCCCACAGGTCGCGTTCATCGATGTGTGCCCTGAGCTGCGGGTCGATCGCTACCGCGATCCGGACCCCGCGATCGCGGTGCAGCCGTTCAATCGAGGCGGCCAGCCGCGATACCACCGGTTCCACGGAAATTGGCGGGTGCAGGGTTGCGCGAGTGGAGCGGGCCGCCCTTTCCAGCTGGTGGCGTACCAGCTGATCCAGTTCGTCGACGGAATCGACCAGCTGTGCCGGCTCCACTTCGCGATCTTCCTCCAGGCGCGCCCGGAGCACCGCCAGCGGCGTTTTCAGCGCGTGGGCCAGGTCAGCCAGGGCTTGACGATAGCGTTGCGCGTTGAGCCGCTCGGTATCCAGCAGCGCGTTGAGATTGCTGGTCAGCGGTTCGAGCTCGCGCGGATAGCGCCCGTCCAGCCGCCGGCGCCGGCCACTCTCTATGTCCCCGACCTCGGCCGATACCTGGCGCAGCGGCTTGAGCAGCATCAGCAGGATCAACAGCTGGGCAGCAATCACCAAAAGCGCCGCCAACCCCAGCCACCGCCACAGATCACCCCGGAAGGAACGGATCGCCTGTTCCAGGCGCGAGGGGTCCTCGGCCGCCCAGATCGTCAGATCGATGATTCTTCCGTCGGCATCTTCCCAGCCCAATCCCATCGCATATACGTACCAGTTGCCATCGGCCTCGGGGCCTCGGAACAGGATTTGACCGCGTTCGATCAGGCGGGCCCTCGGCGGCTCGATCACGCCGATAAGGGACGGCGACTGCCAGTGTCCGTACGGCGTCATGGCACCAGCATGCAGCCCCGACCCCGGCCGATCCAGCCGCGATTCGGCCAGGCTGTCGCTGACCACCGGCACATGACCATCATCCAGCTCGATACTGGCCAGCACCAGGTAGACGGTTGCCTCCAGGCGTTCCTGCAGCGCGTTGATCGATGCGCCCCGGTAGGAGCGGTCAACAGCAGCGCCAACCAGCGCCAGTACCAGGGCCAGCACAATGGCGCCAGCCAGCAACAATCGGAGGACCAGGGAGCTGCCGCCTCGCGCCTGACCGGTCACGGCCGCAATGCCCCAACCGTTCATTCGCTGCGGAAACGATAGCCCCGGCCGCGCAGCGTTTCGATCGGCTGCCAGTCACCCTCAGAGTCGAGCTTCTTGCGCAGACGACCGATCAGCACTTCGATCACGTTACTTTCCGGGTCGGCATCTTCCTCGTACAGGTGCTCGTTGAGCTCCAGCTTGGAGACCACCTGGTCCGGGTGCAGCGCGAAATAGGCCAGTACCTTGTACTCGTAACCGGTCAGGTCCAGCACCTGGTCGCCAAGAAACGCTTCCTGGCTGGACAGATTGATCTTGAGCGGCCCGAAACTCACCTCCGGCGAGGCATGTCCGGCCGACCGGCGCAACAGTGCGTTGACACGCGCCATCAGTTCTTCGATACGGAACGGTTTGGTGAGATAGTCATCGGCACCGATTTCAAGTGCCTGGACCTTGTCCTGCCAGTCGCTGCGCGCGGTCAGGATCAGGATCGGAAACTTGCGATCACGCTGGCGGACCTCGCGCACGATGTCCAGCCCGCTGCGGCCGGGTAGCCCCAGATCGATCACCGCAAGGTCGATGGGGAACTCAGTGGCCTGGTACAGGCCTTCGTCACCATCTGCGCAGGCATCAACGGCAAAGCCGGCGCGTCGCATGGCCCGAACCAGCATTTCGCGCAGCGCTTCCTCGTCCTCAACGATCAGAATCCGCATCAGGCTAATCCGCCGGAACCCGAATGGTCTTGACCACCCCGTCACGCGTGAGGATGCGAATGACGTGAACCCGCCGGCCACCACGCTCCACCGTCTGCGCGGAAATCACCTGGGCATCGTGTTGACGTGCAACCCGCTCAGCCGCCTCCTGCAGGCTGATCGCCCAGGCCGATACGCTAATCAGACAGCCAAACAGGAGCACAACCAGCACTCTGAGTGCTGATCGCAACCTGCCGGTGGATTCTAGCCTTGGCGATTTCATGAG
>SKQS01000213.1 GCA_007118895.1 Wenzhouxiangella sp. | reverse complement strand
CGACCGGGGTGCCACCCGCTGTCCGGGTCACGGTGCCGCTGATCGCGGCGCCCGGCACCAGGCTGAAATCAACCGGTGTCAGGCTGTCCCCGGCGCTGACGGTCTGAATGCCCTCGGGAGACTCGCAGCCAAAGTAGCAGGGTATCTCGGGATCCTGACCGAATCGCTGTGGCGCCAGGCCGGGGCCTGCCGCCTCGACCACGATATCCAGCGGGTCGGTGCTGGCCGGGGTGAACTGCAGCTGATACTCGCCCTGGCTGTTGGTGGTGGCTACCGGGCCCAGCGGCGTTCCCCAGATCCCGACACCAGTCAAGTGGTGCGCCACCACCGTGGCATCGCCAACAGGGCTGCCGTTGGCGGTAACGGTGCCCGAAATGGTGATCGGGTCCGGACCGGCCCAGGCAACCGACACGCCCATCGCCATCAGGCCGGCGATCAATCCGGCAATCGGCCCGGCAACCCGGGGAAAACGGGGTTGATGGATGATGTGGTTCATCGATACTCCTGGACTGACCGAGGCAAATCTCGGATTAGAGTCACTTTTTGATTTGCTCACTACTACACTACGCAATTGTGCGGCAGCAGGCGACACCGGCAAGCCACCTCGCATCGGCAAGTACCGATGATCACTGACTGGTACCGCTGAAAGTCGAGGCGAAGATGAACTCCGGAACGATCGTTGCCTGAACGACAACATCCTCATCGTCCATGGTGACCTCGATGCCGGCCGGCAGGCCGCTGGACTTGTTTCGACCATTGCCGTTCGATGCATCGACGATCGCCGAGAACGCAGGATTGACGAACGGCACCAGTAGATAATCACCCGGCGGCAGGGCGCCGGTCTGAAACTGCCCGGTCGTTCCGATCCTGTAGCGACCCACCTGCTGACCCGAGGCGGCAAACACATCGACATGGCCGCCTGTGACCGTGACGCCGCTGCCATCGATGATGACTTCACCGCTGATCACCGGGCCTGGATTGACCTCCAGCAGCAGATTGTCCTGGTCACTGGAACCGTCGAGCACGATCGGGTCGCCCAGGGTCACATTGCACAGGCGTTCACTGCAATCATTGGCCTTGCCATGGACGCGGTCGAAGAACGGCAGGCTGATTCGGCTCGTCCCGCGGCCTGGCGACACCCCCATGGCGGTGCGCAGGTAGTAGGTTCCGGCCGGAAAGCCGCCAAAGGAAAAGCTGCCGTCGGAATCGACCCAGGTGGCAGCCAAGGTATTGTTGTCCGCATCGACCAGCTTGACCACGGTGAGCGCACCGAAATCGCCCCCCGTGGCAGCATCGACGACATGGCCGGACAGATCGCTGCCGGTAGAGAGCTCCAGCACGCCGGAGGTGGTCTGACCCGCGACGATGGTCAGTTTCTGCGCCGCCGCCAGATCGCAATCGATTCCCGCGCAAGCCGGCCCGCCATGGATACCATCACTGTAGCCTGGGGCATGAACCGCTTCGTTGCCGGGATAGCCGGGATAGCCGATACCGAACCAGGACCAGTCATTGTAGGTCCTGGCGTAGTATTCCCCGGCCGGCAAACCTTCGATATTGACCAGTCTGGCCTGACCTTCGACCTGCTCGAGAATTCCGCCGCCGACAATCGTGCCGCTGTCATCGAAGACCACCAGGTTGGACGAGCCCTCTGCATCGGTCATCGCCAATGGCGGCGACAGCCCGGTTGAAGCGTCGATCAGTTCCAGCGTCAGCCGGCCCCCGATCGGCAGATCGAAATCAAGTGTCAGCGACTCGCCCGGCGGCAACACGAACGGATCGGTGAAATTCCGATCACAGCTCGCGAACGGACAAACCGAGCCATCATTGAGTTTCCTGACCAGATCTCGCCGCGGCCAGCCGCCCTCACCGGCCTGCACGTAGTATTGCCCCCCGGCCAGCCGATCGATCGTGACTGCCGGATCACCAGATGCGTGCAGTTGCCATACGCCGAGTGATCGTCCCGCCGGGTCGAACAGCCAGACGAAGCGGTCGTAGTCAAACGGCGCCACGGCGATGGTCAGTTCTGCGCCGGCAGGCAGGGCAAAGTCGATATCCAGCGCGTTTTCCCCCTCAGCCAGCGGCAGCGCCTGGTTCGGCACATTGCCCTGGAGGATGCAATTGCCCAGCTCACAGTCCTCGGCCGGCCAGGCCCGGGTGACCAGGTTTGGGCCGGGCATCGGTGAACTGGCGACGAAATAGAAATCGCCGTCCGGCAGCCCCAAAGGGGTCTGGTAGTTGCCGTCGCCATCGGCAGTGGCCTGGAACTCCGGCGAGTAGGTCCGGGCGCGCAGAAAGCCCTCATCTGATTGCAGGGCCGGAGCGACCCGGGCCTGGGCTACGCCGATGCTGCCGATCTGGGCCGTGATCTGTCCGGACACGGTGGCACCCGGGCCAAGCACGAAATCAATGCCGGTCACCTGCTCTCCCGCACTGACAGTTCTCAACCCGCCACCAAAACCGCAGGCAAAGAAACAATGTATCTCTGGTGGCCCGTCAAAGCGCGCTGGCGCCAGCCCCGGCGCGCCGGCCTCGATCGCGATGTCGAACGGGTCGGTATCGGCCGGCGTATGGGTCAGCGTAAAGCTGCCGCTCGCATCGGTTACGGCGGTGTCCAGATATGTGTTGGCATTCCCGAATTGATTGACGCCGAGCAACCTGACCATGGCGCCCTCGACCGGCTGGCTGTCGACTGCCGAACTGACGCTTCCGGAAACGGTGATCGGATCCGGGTCGGCCCAGGCCAGGCTGCAGGTCATTGCCAGCAACACGGCCGGCAGGAAACTTCGAACTCGGGTTGAATGACTGCTCACGGGTGCGTTCCACTGGTTGGATCAGGGCGGTCGTCGAGACCGGTTCACCTACCAGTAACGCATTCCGGCGTCAAAACATGACACGAATCCGGTCGGAGTGCGCCAGCCATCTTGGGCCGGCCAGCCCAGATTATTCCAGGTCCAGGAAGCTCCTGAGCTGTTCGGAACGGGTCGGATGGCGCAGCTTTCTCAGCGCCTTGGCCTCGATCTGACGAATCCGTTCGCGGGTGACATCGAACTGCTTGCCGACCTCTTCCAGGGTGTGGTCGGTGTTCATGTCGATGCCGAAACGCATTCTGAGCACCTTTGCCTCGCGCGGGGTCAGCCCGCCTAGCACCTTCTGCACGGTGTCGGTCAGGCCGGTGGTGGTGGCGGTATCAACCGGCGAGAGAATATTGATATCCTCGATGAAGTCGCCCAGGTGCGAATCCTCGTCGTCGCCGATCGGCGTTTCCATCGAAATCGGCTCCTTGGCGATCTTGAGCACCTTGCGCACCTTGTCTTCGGGCAGTTCCATGCGCGTGGCCAGCTCTTCCGGGGTCGGCTCGCGGCCCATTTCCTGCAACATCTGGCGCGAGACGCGGTTGAGCTTGTTGATGGTCTCGATCATGTGCACCGGGATGCGGATGGTGCGGGCCTGATCGGCGATCGAGCGGGTGATGGCCTGGCGAATCCACCAGGTCGCATAGGTCGAGAACTTGTAGCCACGCCGGTACTCGAACTTGTCGACCGCCTTCATCAGGCCGATGTTGCCTTCCTGGATCAGGTCCAGAAACTGCAGGCCGCGGTTGGTGTATTTCTTGGCAATGGAGATGACCAGGCGCAGGTTGGCCTCGACCATTTCCTTCTTGGCCCGACGCGCCTTGGCCTCACCGATCGACATGCTGCGGTTGAGCTCGCGCAGCTCGGCGACCGGAATACGCTGCTGCTTTTCCATCCGCGCCAGGCGGACCTGCAACTCGCCAATCGCGTCGACATGCTCGGCCAGTGCCTTGGCCCACTTGGTGCGACGCTTGAGTAGGCCGGCCAGCCACTCCGGGTCGGTTTCGTTGTCGGCAAAGCTCTTGATGAACTCCCGGCGCGGCATGCCAGACCGCTCAACGCAAAGATTCATGATCTGGCGTTCGACATCGCGGCTCAAGGCAACGTGGAAGCGCATCCGGTCGATCAGGTGATCGAACATCCTGGGCGGCAGCTTCAGGCGCATGAACTGCTCGGAAATCAGCTCTTTCAGTTCATTGACCTTGGGCGTGTCGGGGCCGTAACGGTCATAGAACTTGATGAACTGCTCGTGCAGGCGACGCAGCTCGTCGAAATACTGTACCACCTGCTCTGGGTCCGGCCCGGTATTGACCGTCGGCGATGGCTTGTCCTCGTCATCATCGTCCGGGTCGTCCTGAAACTCGGCCTCCTCGGCAACCGCCGCTTCCATGGTGTCTTCGGAAATCAGCTCCATTTCCGCCAGCAGGGTCGGGTCGATGAAACCGCTGACCAGCTCGTTCAGGCGCTGGTTGCCGGACTGCCAGGATTCGCATTCCTCCAGCAGGGTGACGATGGTGCCGGGAAAGCGGGACAGGGCGACGTTGACGTGGTTGAGGCCATCCTCGATGCGCTTGGCAATCGAAATTTCGCCTTCGCGGGTCAGCAGGTCGACCGAGCCCATCTCGCGCATGTACATACGCACCGGATCGGTGGTGCGGCCAAGCTCGGACTCGACCGCGGCCAGGGCCGCTTCGGCCTCCTGCTGCGCAGTCTCGTCATCGGTGTCGGTCGAAGCCGAATCATTGAGCAGCATGGCATCGGCATCTTCCGGCGCTTCCTCGAACACCTTGATGCCCATGTCATTGATCATGTTGATGATGTCTTCGATCTGCTCGGGATCGACGATGTCGTCAGGCAGATGATCGTTGACCTGGGCGAAAGTCAGCCATTGGCCCTGCTCGCGGCCTTTTTCGATCAGCTGCTTGAGCTGTGATGGGCGTGGTGCGTTTTCCATATATATCTGCTTACCGTAAATTCGACTCCGAGCGCAGGGCCAGCAACCGACGCAACTCGTCGGACCGGGCTGCATCCAGCCCCCCTTGGCTCGCCTGTGCCTGCTGCAGCTCGCGCACGCGAGCCTTGATCAATTGTGTACGTATTCTTGCCACGGTTTCCGCCATTGCATCGGCCCTGGACTCCGGATCGGCACACGTTTCCCGACCGGCCAGTGCTGACAGCCAGCGTCCTTCGGGCCGGTCCCGCCAGTTCTCTACCAGCTTAGCCGTGGAAAGGTGGGGCCTTGAGCGACAAAAGTCAATCAATTCAAGGAAAAAATCCAGACCTTTGATGCTGCCCAGGCCACGGAGTTCGCCAGCATCGAGATTTTGCGCCAGATCGGGCTGCTGCACGATCAGCGCCACCGCGTACTGAATCGGGGTCAGCGGCCGGTCTGCCGGCAGATTGCTTCGATCACCTTCGGGCTGGTTACCGCCATCACTCGAGCCAAGCTCCATGGTCGTGCCGGACCTGCGCACCAACGCCCCGCGCATCAGGCCGGCAAACGGGCCGGGGGGCAGTTTTTCCAGGTAAGGTCGGGCCAGCGCAGCCAGCCGAGCCCGGCCCTCCAGGCTGGCCATATCCAGCCCGGCAGCCAGGTGATCGAAAAAGAAATCCGACAGCGGACGAGCCTGATCAACAGCTTCAGCGAAGCGCTCGGCGCCGTGCCGGCGCACCATCGAGTCGGGATCCTCGCCCTCGGGCAGGAAAAGAAATCTTACTTCGCGATTGTCGCGCAGTACCGGCAAGGCGGCTTCCAAACCGCGCCAGGCAGCCTGACGACCGGCCCGGTCACCATCGAAACAGAACACCACCACCGGCACGGTGCGAAACATCAGATCGAGATGATCGGCCGTTACCGCAGTACCCAGGGTGGCCACGGCGTTGTCGAACCCGAACTGGAACAGGGCGGCAGCATCCATGTAGCCTTCGACTACCAGCAGCCGCTCAGGCCTGCTGCCACGTCGCACCTGGTACAGGCGATACAGCTCTCGTCCCTTGTGAAACACCGGCGTTTCCGGCGAATTCAGGTATTTCGGCCCACGCTCGCCCATCGCCCGCCCGCCGAACGCAATCACCCGCCCGCGGCGGTCGTGAATCGGAAACATGATGCGATCGCGAAAGCGATCGGTGACCCGACCATCGTCTCGGCGCGAGATCAGCCCGGCACGCTCAGCATCGGCGGGACGGATGCCACTCCGATCAAGATGGACGGCCAACGCCTCCCAGGCCGCCGGGGCGTATCCAACGCCGAATGCCTCGATGGTCTGGCCATCCAACCCGCGCTTTTCCAGGTAGTCCAGAGCGGGCCGATGCCCACCGAGCTGCTTGACGAACCAGTCCTGCGCCGCTGCGAGCGCCGCATACAGCCCGTCGTGGCTGGGGCCGGCCGGCGCGCCGCTGCGCGGCACCTCCAGCCCCGCCAGCGCCGCCAGTTCCTCGACCGCGGCGGGAAACTCCAGGCCCTCGTATTCCATCAGAAAACCGATCGCCGTCCCGTGGGCGCCGCAACCGAAGCAGTGGTAGAACTGCTTGTCGCTGCTAACCGTGAACGACGGCGTTTTCTCTTCGTGGAAGGGGCACAGCGCCTTGTGCTCGCCGCGACCGGCCGGGCGCAGACTCAGACGCGAACCGATCAGCTCGACGATGTCGGTGCGATCGAGCAGGGTGTTGATGAAATCTTCGGGGATCCGACCTGGCAAGCGTGAGCCCTTTATCCCAGGCGGTTGATGGCGTGATCGTCACCAATTGCATCGGTGGCCATGGCTGGCAGCGTTGCGGCGGAGGACGTCGTGGACAAAGGCATTCAGTCTGCTGTCAGTCGGGAGCGCACCCGAGTCGAAACCTCTCGCATGTCGGCCCGACCCTGAACCTTCGGTTTGAGAGCTGCCATCACCCGGCCCATGTCGGCCACCCGGGCCGCGCCGGAATCGGCGATGGCCTGGTCGATCATTTGATCAAGTGTGGCCTGATCCAGCGGTTCAGGCAGATAGTCAGCCAGCACTTCTATTTCGGCCTGCTCGGCCGCGGCGCGCTCCTCGCGCCCGCCCTGGCGGAACTGGGAAACCGATTCGCGGCGCTGCTTGATCATCTTTTCGATGATCTGGACCACGTCCTCGTCGGAGACCTCGCTACGCTCGTCAACCTCGCGCTGCTTGATCGCGGCGGTTGCCATGCGCAAAGTCGTCAGGCGAGTCCGATCGCCGGCCCGCATGGCCTGCTTGATGTCTTCGAGCAGTCGGGTCTTGAGGGACATGGCGCGGAGGATTTAGCGCGAATGTTTGATGAATTCGCGCGATGAATCAGTACAGGCGGCGACGGTTGACGCGTTCGCGCGAGAGCTTGCGCAGGTGACGCTTGACCGCTGCAGCCTTCTTGCGCTTTCTTTCCTGGGTCGGCTTCTCGTAGAATTCACGCCGACGGCTTTCGGCAACCACGCCGGCCTTCTCGCAGGAGCGCTTGAAACGCCGCAAGGCATATTCAAACGGTTCGTTTTCCTTGACTTTGACGCTGGGCATTACTGTTCCAATTTGCAAACGGGAAAGTCGCCCAGTATAACTGGTTTTTCCCAACCGGAGCAATGCCTGTGCAGACCATTCTCGGTATCGAAACCTCCTGCGACGAAACCGGGGTGGCAATCTATCGCGCCGGCAAGGGAATCATTGCCGAGCGGGTCTACACCCAGACCTCGCATCAGCGTTATGGCGGGGTGGTGCCGGAGCTGGCCTCGCGCGACCATGTACGCAAGCTGGCGCCGATGATCGAGGCAACGCTGGCCGATGCCGGGCTTGAGCGGGTCGAAATCGACGCCATCGCCTATACCGCCGGTCCTGGCCTGGCCGGCGCCCTGCTGGTCGGGGCTTCGGTCGCGGTGGCGCTGGCCAGTGCGCTGGACCGACCGGCGATCGCCGTGCACCACATGGAAGGGCATCTGCTCTCCCCCCTGCTGGAGGATCCGGCGCCCGAGTTTCCCTTCGTCGCCCTGCTGGTTTCCGGCGGCCACAGCATGCTGGTCGGCGTTGAGGCGCCGGGAAGCTATGAGTTGCTGGGCGAGACCCTGGATGACGCCGCCGGCGAGGCTTTCGACAAGACCGCACGCCTGCTCGGACTGGGCTATCCGGGCGGGCCGGAGATCGCCAGGCTGGCCAGTGAGGGCAATCCGGGACGCTTCGACTTTCCAAGGCCGATGCTTAATCGGCCCGGGCTGGATTTCAGCTTCTCCGGCCTGAAGACGCATACCCGCCAGCTGGTGGCCCGAACCGGGCCAGAAGATCACGCCGATATTGCCGCCGGCTTTCAGCACGCGGTGGTTGACACCCTGATCGCCAAGTGCCGGCGAGCACTGAAGGCCACGCGCATGAAGCGCCTGGTAATTGCCGGCGGGGTCAGCGCCAATCAGCTGCTGCGCGAGGAACTGGCCCGCACCCTGCCCGGTCAGGTGTATTATCCGCGACTGTCACTGTGCACCGACAACGGAGCGATGATCGCCTTTGCCGGCTGGTTCAGACGCGCCGCGGCCGATCGTTCGGGCAGGATCGCGGTGCGCCCGCGCTGGCCGCTGGACCGGCTGCCGCCGATGGCCTCGAGCGAGACGGTCACCGGCTGACGACAGGGTTGGCCCTATCTTTGCGCGCTGACCAAACGACCTTGAAGGACCACGCATCATGAACACGGATCGGGTATTCATCGACAACCTGGAAATCGAGACCGTGATTGGCATTTATGACTGGGAGCGCGAAATTCGCCAGAAGGTCAGCCTCACCCTGGAAATGGACACTGATGTCGCCCGTGCGGCAGTCACCGACGATATCGCCGATGCGCTGGACTACAAGGCCGTTGCCAAGCGGCTGATCCAGTTCGTCGGCGACAGCTCCTTTCAGTTGGTCGAAACCCTGGGCGAACGCTGCGCCGAAATCGTCCTCGATGAATTTCCAGTCAGCTGGATTCGGCTGCGCCTGGACAAACCGGGTGCCGTGCGTGGCTCGCGTTCGGTGGGCATCGTGATCGAACGCTCGAAACGGAAAACTGAAGCCGGCTAATGAGTGCGTACCCTGTCTACCTTGGCCTGGGCAGCAACACCGAGCCCGAACGTCATCTGGCCACAGGTCTGCTGGCTCTGCGCCAGCACTTCGGCACCGTCAGCGTCAGCCCGATCTATCGCACCCAGGCCGTGGGTTTCGAGGGCCGCGACTTTCTCAATGCCGCGGCACGGATAGAGACCAGACTGACACCCGGCGAGCTGAAGGACTGGCTGACCGAGCTCGAAAACCGTCACGGTCGGGATCGCAGCCAGCCGAAGTTCTCCGACCGCACCCTGGATATCGACATCCTGATCCACGGCGAGTCGGTCGGCGATTTCAACGGCCTGCGACTGCCGCGGCCGGAGATCCTGGAGTATGCCCACGTACTCAAGCCACTGGCCGACCTGGCACCGGACTGGGTGCACCCGGAAACCGGCCAGACCCTGGCCCAGCACTGGCAAGGGTTTGCCGGCGACCGCTCGCTCGAGCCGGTGAGTCTCGGTCCAAACGAGGTCCAACAAGCCAATCGGGACACCCGGCAATGACTCAAAGCCTGCTGCCCACGATTGAAGACAGCCTGCTGCTGGTGGTTGACGTGCAGGGGAAACTGGCCCGGCTGATGGCCGGCTCCGAAGCCATGATCGAGCGTCAGCGCATTCTGATCCAGGCCTGCCGGCTGCTGGGGCTGCCGGTGGTGTGGGCCGAACAGCTACCGGACAAGCTGGGGCCGACCGTGCCGGAACTGGCCGAGGTGCTGACCGGCCTGACTCCATTGACCAAGTCCAGCTTCGGCTGCCTGGGCGATGAAGCACTCAAGCGCAAGGTCATCGAATGCCGTCGTCGCCACATCATCCTGTGCGGCATCGAAACCCATGTCTGCGTGTGGCAAACCGCAGCGGCGCTCAAGGATGAAGACTTCGAGGTCCACCTGGTCTGCGATGCTGTGTCCTCGCGCAGCCGGGAAAATCACCGTATCGCGATCCACCGAATGCGCGCCATCGGCGTTCATCCAAGCAGCGTGGAAATGGTCCTGTTCGAGCTGATGGGCGATGCTCACCGGCGGAGCTTTCGCGAGGTCACCCGGCTGCTGAAGTAAAAATGGCCTCAGTTCCCCTGCTTTTCCGATAAGTAAGGCAACCAAGGACTGGATTCCCGCAGCCTGCCCGGCCGCGCCCAGCCGATCCACTCATCGGATAGACAGGAGACTGCAGTGCCAGACCTGCACAAACCGTCAGCCAGCCAACTGGCGCTGGCGATCAGCGCCATCCTGGCCGGCTCAGCCATCGATGCCGCCGTTATTTCCGTGACCAATACCGCCAACAGCGGCGAGGGCTCGCTGCGCTGGGCGGTTCAACAAGCCAACAGCAACGACGATCCGGACAATGTCATCGTTTTCGATGCGGCGATCAATGGCCTGACCATCTTTCTCGACGGCCGGCTGCAGGTGACAAAGACCTTGCTGATCACCGGCAACGGCATGAATCAGACCGTGATCAACGCTAACGGCCTGGACAGCGTGTTCCAAATCTACAGCCAGGCCGATCGCGTCGAGCTGCAGCAGCTCAGCCTGCTCGACGGCGCCAGCTATTTCGGCTACGGCGGGGCAATCAGCGCCTCCAGCCGTGAGCTGGTCCTACAGGATGTGCGCATCAGCGATTCCACTTCTTATCAGGGTGGCGCCATCCATCACGCGCCATTCGAGTCAGACAGCCTGCTTGAAATCGTCCGCTCCGAGATCATTGACAACACCGTTTACGGTGCGTATTACGGCAACTCGGGCGGCGGCATCCATGCCGTGATCGTCGGCGAGAACAGTCAGGTCAGGATTGCAGACAGCCAGATTCTCCGCAACTGCGCCTATATCGGTGGTGGCCTGTCGGTGATCACCGGCGGTTCGGGCTTTGTCGCCGGCCAGGGCACACATATCGAGTATTCGGATATCAGCGACAATACCTGCGCCAGACGGGGCGGTGGTATTCATGTCGACGCCACAACCACTCATCTGCTGACCATTACGGCAAGCACCCTCGAGGGCAATTCGGCCACTTTCGGCGCCGGCATTCACGCCAATGCCGGCGTCTATGTCAATTACTCGCTCATTACCGGCAACCTTGCCAACCAGGCCGGTGGCGGAGCCTACCTGCTGCTCGACGATGCCCCGCTGGCAAGCAACGGCCGGGTGTTCAATCATTCCACCATCAGCGGCAATTTTTCCTTCCAGGCGGCTCCCGGCATCTTGCTGGTTACGACGCCATCGGCGCAGGTCCCTCACGAACTGGCGTTGCGCCACAGCACCGTCGCCTTCAATAACGCCAACACCGGGACACCCTGGCTACAACAAGGCGCCGGGGTGACCAACGCGACGCCGTGGGCCATGGACATTGATCACAGCATCGTGACCGACAACCGCATACTGCCCCTGTTCGTGCCAGGTGTCGATCTCGGCTTTCGCGACCTGGAGGGCAGCTTCGATGCGCGCTGGAGCCTGCTTGGCTTCCGCTCGCCGGCGACCACCGTCAGCGAGGGCGCAGGCGTTCAGAACGTGGTTTCCGCAGCCCTGTCTAGCCTGGCCGACAACGGCGGAAATACCCGGACTCACAAGCTGCAGCCGGACAGCCCAGCGCGCGATGCCGGCGACCCGGACTACGAGCCGCCGCCGGGGCTCAACGTGGACCAGCGCTTTGACTCGCCATTCGTCCGCGTCTTCAACGACCGTGTCGATATCGGTGCTTTCGAAAGCCAGATCGACATGGTGTTTGCCAGCAGTTTCGGCAATTACCAGCAGCAATGAACCGGCAATGACGCACCCGCAGCATTTGCTGCAATGCCCTCGCGAGCCCGTCCGTGCAGGACCTCCCCACGCGGGCTTTCATGACCACACCGGCCCTGGCCGCAACATCGCCCACCAGGCTGCCTGGCTAGCTCAAGAGACTGATCATATGACCATGGCAGGGTTTCCCAGTCTCTTTCGAATGTGTAGTTACTTGGCTTGAGTTTCGGGCTGGTCGCGCGCCGGGCCCAGCGCGCGACAGTCCAAACGGCAATGTCATTCGAACGGAGTCTTCAATCATGCTCGACCTGCGCACACCAATAACCACCAAGCTGGCCCTGGCGATCGGTACCATCCTGGCCAGTTCGGCCATCGATGCTGCTGTCATCACCGTCACCAATACCGCCAACACCGGCGACGGTTCGCTGCGCTGGGCAGTGGAACAGGCCAACAGCAACGCCGACCCGGACAATGTCATCGTTTTCGATGCGGCCGTCAACGGCCAGACCATCGTTCTCGATAGCAGGCTGCAGGTGACCAAGACCCTGCTGATTACCGGCAATGGCATGGACGAGACCGTG
>SKQS01000279.1 GCA_007118895.1 Wenzhouxiangella sp. | reverse complement strand
CGGACTTTCCTCCACGAGGTCAAACCTCGCAGCGACTGTTCAGCCGGCTCCCGCCGCCACAGTATGACAGCAATCGGGCCTGGAAGATCGAATCGGTCGAATCAGGCGAGTTGAGTCGCTTTTCAGCGCCGGGTGCGCTCGCGGGTCAAAAGCTCCGGGCCCAGCCAGCGGCGGAAGTCTTCCAGCGCGATGCCTCGGGTATAGGCCAGGTGATGTTCTCCCTCGGCACGCATCTGGTATTGCGCTTTCAGGCGCTGGCGGGTGGTGCTGGTCTCGTCGCGGACGTTGATGCGTGAGCCCGGGCCGATCAGGTCGAATTCCTCGACCAGGGACTCAAGCTCCGGCTCGTTGGCCAGCAGCGGCTGTGGCCAGCGAATGACGTATTGGTTATCACGGGTGACGAGTACATCCAGGGCGCAGCCGGCCGGGTGGCCGCGCAGCCGGTTTTCCTCGTCGCGGATCAGAAACAGCAGGTAGCGTGGCAGTTCCTGCTGCGTGGGATCGTCGGTGAAGTAGCACTCGTTATCGTGCAAACCCTCCTCGAATACGCTCAAGCGCGACATCTGGCGCGGCATCCTGTAGGGCAGCAGGACGCGGAAAAAGGCCCGGCCCGATACCGGGAAGCCACGCCTGACCTCGTAGTCGGCGACCTCGAACTGGACCAGCGCGACGATCTCGGATTCTTCGGCGATCTGGCGCAGATCGGTCGCCGCGCCGGCCTGGATGGTGGCAGCCAGCATGACCAGCATCAGCAGTGGGGTAGACAGTCTCATGGGCTATCAGATGGGCCGGGTGGCGGTGAAGTTCCGGACTCAGGCCAGTGGCTGGAACAACTGCACCCGCTGCTCCGGCGAGAGCCCCGACTGCCAGTCGGGCAGTGCCGGTGGCGCCAGCACGATGACGGTGGAACCCCAGTGAAACCGACCCATCTCGGCGCCGCGTTCGAGATCGACGCCCGCCGGCTGGCGGCGACGTATCGCCGGTCCGGGCCGGCGGTCATCGGGTCCACCCCAGACGGTTTCGATGCCGGCGACCAGCATCGCCGCCACCATCACCACGGCGAATCGGCCGTGCTGGCCATCGAAGATCGCTGCCAGCCGCTCGTTGCGGGCGAACAGCCGCGGGATATGCCGGGCGGTGGCGGCCGAGACGCTGAACAGCCGGCCCGGGATGCGCACTTCCTCGATCAGCCGGCCGGCCATCGGCATGTGGACCCGGTGGTAGTCGCGCGGGGCCAGGTAGATGGTGATGAAGCGGTGGTTGGCGAAATCGTCAGCCAGCGCCGGGTCGCCGAGCAGCTCGCCGACTAAGAAGTCGCGGTCCTTGGCCTGGATCAGTCGCCCACTGCTGATTCGGCCCAGCTGGCTGATGGCGCCGTCGCAGGGGCTGATCAGGGCGCTGGCAGCCGGCGGGTCGGGACGGGCGCCGGGTTTGAGCGCCCGGGTGAAGAAGGCGTTGAAGCAGGGATAGTCCCGGGGTTGGTCCTTTTCGGCCTCGTTTAAGTCAACGCCGAACAGCCGGATGAAAAGCCGGATGAAGGCGTTCTTGAACCATCCAGCGCGGCAGGTCGACAGCCACCAGGCCAGCGCGGTAAGCGCTCGCTGGGGCAGCAGGTATTGCGGCCAGACCTTGAGCGCCTCCAGCCGTCCGGTCACAGGGCAAAGCGGAACAGGTCGGCGGTGACCTGTTCAGCGATCAGCGGATGCGGGAAGCGCCCGTACAGCCTCGCCTCGGGGTCGACGATCAGCACCGAGGCGGAGTGGTCGACGTTGTAGAAGCCGGTATCGGGGTCGGGCGCCTCATGGAAATAGACGATTCCCAGCTGCCGCGCCAGCGCCTGGAGCTGGGCGTCCGAGCCGGTCACGGCGACGAAATCCTCGTCGAACCAGCTGACGTAATCGGCCAGCAGCTCGCCCTGGTCGCGGTCCGGATCGACCGAGACGAAGATGACCTGTGGCAGCTGCTCTCGCCGCATCAGGCGCAGCTGCTCCATCGACTGGGCCAGCACCGCCATGGTGTCCGGACAGACATCCGGGCAATTGGTGAAGCCGAAGAACAGCAGGTTCCAGCGTCCTTCCATATCGGCCCGGGTAAAGGGCTGGCCGTCGGCGGTATGCAGCTGGAAATCGGCGATCGTGCGCGCCACCGGGTAGCGTTGGGCGGCGTCGGTTTCCAGGGTGCGATCCATCAGCCAGCGCGAGGCGACCAGGCCGGCGGCCAGGGCGAAGACCAGCACCACCACGATCAGCATGACGCGGCCGTGTGTGCGGCGGGGCAGGGTGTGCATCGAAAGTTTCTTCATGTGGGCGATTTTATCGCAAGGCAGTAAACTTCAACCCACCTTATTCACCATGGTTCCGTCGCGAGGGGCTGCCAGGTCCTGTGGCTGGGGCATTTCGCGACCGAGCGGGCCGGAGGTGTACTCACCTGTACGGTGAGGACCCGCGACCGAGCGAAATGCCCCAGACGCGGGGCCTGGCGGCTCCGCAGTAGGCACCATGGTGAATAAGATGGGTTCAAGGCACAGCCGCAACGAAAAGAGACGGTCCATGACCTTAGTCGAGATCATTGATGATGCCGCCGAGCGGATGAGCCGGCACGGGCTGGTGTTTGGTCATGGCACCGACAATGCCTGGTCGGAGGCCTGCTGGATGGCCGCTCATGTATTGGGGCTTGCGCCCGACTTCGATCCTGCCCAGTCCGATCGTGAGCTGGAAGAGGACGAGCAACGGTGTTTTTCGCGGCTGCTCGAAGCCCGGATCAGCACCCGCAAGCCGCTGGCCTACCTGACCGGTCAGGCCTGGTTTGCCGGCCTGGAATTCAAGGTCAGCGAAAAGGTGCTGGTACCGCGCTCGCCGCTGGCCGAGCTGATCGGCGAGGGCTTCGAGCCCTGGTTGTTGCCGGACCAGTTGCAGCGGGCGCTGGATGTCGGCACCGGCTCCGGCTGCATCGCCGTGGCCCTGGCCTGGCACTGGCCGGAGCTGATGGTCGATGCGCTGGATATCAGTCCCGAGGCGCTGGCCGTGGCCCGGGCCAATGTCGCAGCACACGGACTCGACGACAGGGTTCGCCTGATCGAGTCGGATCTGCTCTCGGCGCTGGGTGATGAACGCTACGACCTGGTGCTGGCCAACCCGCCATACGTGCCGGCCGACTCCATGGCCAGCCTGCCGGCCGAGTATTGCCATGAGCCGACACTGGGCCTGGCTGCCGGCGCCGATGGCCTGGACCTCGTCCGGCGGCTGCTGGTTCAGCTACCCGCCCATCTCCACCCCCACGGCATCGTGATTCTGGAGGTCGGCGAGGCCGCCGAGGCACTGGATGAGCTGCTGGCGCCGATCAGCCCGGTGTGGCTGGAGTTTGCCGGCGGCGG
>SKQS01000055.1 GCA_007118895.1 Wenzhouxiangella sp. | reverse complement strand
GGCGATTTGCTGCTGCGGTCCCGTGCAGGCAAGGCTTGCTGGAAATGATGTCGATCAAGTAGCCCGCGCTGTTTCTGCGCTAGACTTGTGCTTATGAACGCGCTGCGTCGACTCGGCAGTCCCTGGATCACCCCGCTGGTGGTGGCGCTGCTGATTCGCGGCCTGATTCCGGCCGGTTACATGCCCGGCGAGGGGTCGCTGGTCGAGCTGTGTACGCCGTCCGGCGTGCATACGGTGCTGGTCGATCCGGCAACCGGAGAAGTGCTTGATGAGCAGGGCGAGGGCGCTCATGCGGCATGCAGCTGGGCGCTGGTGATTGCCAGCGAGGGGCTGCCGAGCATCCCGGTATCCTGGGCGGTACCGACTGAACCCTCAGATTCGACCTCGCTGCGCGCGGACACCCTGTCGGCATGCTTCACCGGCTATCTTCCCCCGGTACGCGGACCTCCTCTGGTCTGAATTGCCCCGTTCGGGGCGTGTCATCCAGATCGTCAGACAGACATTGACGCAAGCCGGCAGCGGTCAGGCTGCGGCGTGATGCCGCGTTTTCGGGCTCAGGCTCCGGCTTGCAACGCAAGAGGAGAGTTTTGCCATGTATTCGAACACGACCAGGCCGGTTATCCTGGCCTGCACCTTGCTGCTCGCCGTGTGCCAGGCGGCGGTAGCCGAGGAAAAACCTGCCGAGCAGACGCCACCGGCCGAGCTCGAGCCGCTGATCATCACCTCGCCGCTCAGGTCGCCGGGCCAGTCCACCTGGCGGACAGAGGACCTGGCCGCCGGCCGCGAAACCGGCGATCTGCTGCGCGAGATCACCGGGGTATCCGGTTCACGCATGGGCGGGCACGGCATTGATCCGGTCATCCGTGGACTGGGCATGAACCGCATCAACGTGCTGCTTGATGGCGCTTTTGTTCACGGCGCCTGTCCCAACCGCATGGATCCGCCCACGGCTTATGCACCGGCCGCCGGCTACGACAGCCTGACCGTAATCCGCGGTGTCAACACACTTGAGTTTGGCGGCGGCCCTGGCGGTACGGTACTGCTGGAGCGAGATACCGAGCGCTTCTTCCCCGGTGAGCCGCTGCGTGCCCGGCTGCATGCCGGTTACCGCGGCAACAGCGACACCGTCGAGACGGCGGTGGATGTCGCCGGTGGACGGCCGCAGGGATTCGTTCGCTTGCTGGGATCCTGGATGGAGGCTGACGATTACCAGGATGGTGATGGTAACCGGGTGCGCTCAGGGTTCGAAGAGCGCTCGGCTGCCTTGGTCGCCGGCTGGACACCGGAAGAGGAGACTCGCCTGGAATTCAGCCTCGAGGCCCAGCGCCTGCGCGACGAGCTGTTTGCCGGCGCCGGCATGGACTCGCCGAGTTCGGACAACGATCTGCTGAAAGTCAGGTATCGAACCGGCTCGATCGGTCCGTTGAGCTCGATGAAGGCGGAGCTGGCTTTTTCCCGGGTCGATCACGTGATGGACAACTACACCTTGCGCGAGCCGCCGAGCCCGATGATGCTGATGCGCGCACCGGCCACCTCCGATACCGACAGTGGCCGGGTGACCGCGGAGATCGAGCAGGACCGCGTCCTTTGGCGTTTCGGTTTCAGCATCCAGAACAACCAGCGCGATGCCGATCGGGTCAACGACTTCAACGGCATGCTGCAGTCGGTGCTGTGGCCAGGGGTTCGAATCGACCAGACAGGCGCCTTCATTGAAGGCCAGTGGAGCCTGGCGCCGCGCCAGCGCGTGATTGCAGGGCTGCGGCATGACCGGGTGCGGTTCAGGGCCAACCGCACCGATGAACAACCCGGCGGCCAGTTTCTCTCGCCCAACCAGCTCTATGCCATCTACTATGGCGAGGAAGCCGACGGCCGACGCGGCAGCGAAAACAACTTAAGTTTCCTGCTGCGTTACGAGCAGGACATGAACGGGCTGGAAGGCACCTGGCATGCCGGCTTGAGCCGCAGCTTTCGAACTGCCGATGCCACCGAGCGGTATATCGCCTCGAATGCGCCGATGCCCTCGGGGCGCTGGGTGGGCAATCCCACCCTGTCGCCGGAACGGCACGATCAGGCCGAGCTGGGGCTGTTTCTGCGCCATCGCCGCTGGGACCTGGATGCCTCGCTGTTCGTCAATGACATCAGCGATTTCATTCTCAGGGACCGCTTTCGACAGCCCGGCAACAATGCCACCGTCTATCGCAACGTCAGCGCCAGGCTGTGGGGCGGCGAGCTGGGACTGGCCAGACAGTTTGCCAGCGGATGGCGAACGGAATTTGGTCTTGCCTACGTGCGCGCCAACAACCGCAGCGATGATCGGCCGATTGCCCAGACCCCGCCGCTGGAGGCCATGGCCGGCCTTGCCTATCGTGCCGAGCAGTGGACCTTGGGCTTGACTGCCCGTGCCGCAGCTCGTCAGCGCCGGGTCGACGACGACCCGATGACCGGCAGCGGGCTGGATGTCAGGCCCACACCCGGGTGGGCGGCGCTGTCAGTGAATGGACGCTACCATTTCAATCAGCGCTGGCAGCTCGACGCCGGAATCGACAACCTCCTGGATCGCCTGTACGCTGAGCATCTGAACCGCTCCAGTACCTTTGACCCCGAACAGGTCCAGGTCAATGAGCCCGGTCGCAGCGCCTGGCTGCGGGTCAGTGCCCGATGGTGAGCCCTGAAGGCTGACTGGTCTGGCCGGCTGCTTAGTCCGGCCAGTCATCGCCAATCCTGATACCCATCGCCGGCAGCAGCCGACGGTGGAGCAGGATCAGCACCACGGCGCCACCGATGGCGGCGGCGAATACGCCAAAGGTGGCGCCGACATCCTGCATCAGCTGCGGACGCAGCAGCAAGACGGCGGCCAGCGCCAGCATGATCAGGCCGCCGATCAGCTTGAGTATGCGGCCATGGCGCTGCTCGAAGCGATCGACGCGGAAGGTAACCACGGCGGTGATGAAGATGACCAGTTCGATCGCCAGGTAGATCAGCAGGTACAGCCCCAGCAGCAGGATGAAGACCTGCCAGTCAACCTCGTGGGCGGCTACCATGCCGCTCCAGATCACGGGGAACCCGGCAGTGCAGGGCAGCTCGATCAGGGCAATGCCGGCGGCCATCGCCGCAGTGGCGATGATAAGGCCCGGCAGCGAGCGTTTTTCGGTCAGCAGGCCGCGCATCCGGCGAAACATACCGGGCTTGTGGCGTTCATCGATGGTGAATGACAGACCGCGTTTGTACCAGAAGTAGTCCTTGACGTTGACCAGCCCGAATACCATGGCGAAGGCGGCCACCAGCCAGTAGATCCAGTCCAGGTACAGCACGTAGCTCAGGATCCCAAACACGCCGCTGATGAACAGCCCGTAGATAAGGGCGGTGACCGAGAGAAAGGTCAGGCCGACGATCAT
>SKQS01000008.1 GCA_007118895.1 Wenzhouxiangella sp. | reverse complement strand
TGTGGGCGTCGGCCGACGCAGCTTGATCTGGTACTCCATGGTCACCGTGCATGGCGGGGAATCCAGGCCACGCAGCATCATCAGGTGCCAGGCGGCGGTCCAGTTGCAGTGACAGTCGAGCAGCGAGCCGATGATGCCGCCATTGAGCACACCGGGGAAGGCCTCGTGATGCGTCTCGGGGCGCCAGTCTGCGACTACTTGATCACCTTCGGGAAAAGAGCGGATCCTCAGGCCCCGCTCGTTGGCCGGGCCACAGCCAAAACAGGCATTGTCGGGCGCGTAGCGCTCCTGCAGGCAGGGGCCGTCGGTCATTCCAGGCCTCCGCGAGTGAGCTTGAGCGGATCGAGCAGACGCTGAAGCTCTTCGCGCGACAGATCGCTGTTCTCCTCGGCCACATCGATAATCGGCCGGCCTTCCCGATAGGCCTGCTTGGCTGCGGCTGCACCTTTCTCGTAGCCGATGACCGGGTTAAGCGCGGTGACCAGGATGGGATTGCGCGCCACCGCGCCGGCCACCCGCTCGGTCTTGACCACGAACCCGGCAATCGCCCTGTCGGCCAGTAGCCGCGACACGTTGGCCAGCAGCTTGAGGCTTTCCAGCAGGCTGGCGGCAATCACCGGCAGCATCACGTTGAGCTGGAAATTGCCCGACTGGCCAGCCACGGCAATGGTGGCGTCGTTGCCGATGACCCGGGCGGCAACCATGCAGGCAGCCTCCGGAATGACCGGGTTGACCTTGCCCGGCATGATCGAGCTGCCCGGCTGCAAGGCTTCCAGCTCGATCTCGCCCAGACCGGCCAGCGGGCCGGAGTTCATCCAGCGCAGATCGTTGGCGATCTTCATGATCGCCACCGCCAGGGTCTTGGTCTGCCCTGACAACTCCACCGCAACATCCTGGCTGCTGATGCCTTCAAACTTGTTGACCGCCGACTCGAACTCGAAACCGCTGGCCTGGGCCAGGTGGGCGCAGACCCGTTCGCCGAACTCGGCATGGGCGTTGATGCCGGTGCCTACCGCCGTTCCGCCCTGGGGCAGGCGACGGGCCCGGGCCAGGGCATCGACGATGCGCTCACGACAGCTGGCAACCTGGCTGGCCCAGGTCGCCAGTTCCTGGCCGAAGGTGACCGGCATGGCGTCCATCAGGTGGGTGCGGCCGGTCTTTACCAGCTCGGCCAGCTCCTCGGCGCGGCGCTCGCACACATCCTGCAGGTGCTTGAGCGAGGGCAATAGATGCTCGGCAGCCAGCAGGCAGGCGCTGACCTGGATCGCCGTCGGAATCACGTCGTTGGAACTTTGCCCCATGTTGACATGGTCGTTGGGATGAATACCCAGGGCGCCGTCCGGATCGGCCAGTCGGGCGATGACCTCGTTGGCGTTCATGTTGGAGCTGGTGCCCGACCCGGTCTGGTAGACATCGACCGGAAACTGCGCGTCATGGAGGTTCTCGGCGACCTGGTCGGCCGCAGCCGCGATCGCCGAAGCCTTGTCTTCCTCGAGCAGGCCCAGGTCGCGATTGCTGCGGGCACAGGCGGCCTTGATCAGGCCCAGGGCACGAATGAAGGCGGCCGGCATGGGCTGACCGCTGATCGGAAAATTGTTGATGGCACGCTGGGTCTGGGCTGCCCACAGAGCATCGGCGGGCACCTGTAGCTCGCCCATGCTGTCTCGTTCGGTACGGTAGGTCGTCATGATGTTCACTTCACTAGTCCGGTTCAGCAAAAAGGCCGCGCCTGTCCAGATGAAGCCGGGGTGGCGGGCCCGCAATTGCCTATTGTAGCCAACCGGAACCGGGGCGACCGTTCGCTGCTTCAGCGCCTTGATTCAACCGGGAGGGCAAGCAGGGCCTGTCCCATGCGGATAATCTGGCCCTGGTGGATCGTCGGCAATATGGACAACCCGGGCTCAGCCAGCACGATCAGCGTCGAGCCGTGCTCGAACCAGCCCACTTCTTCACCACGCCGAAAACGGGCCGAACAGGCGATTGGGGTGACCCCGGCACGGCGCCGCACCTTCGGAATTTCGACGCAGTGAAAGCGGATGCTGGCGACCAGGATGGCCGCCACCGCCACCAGGGTAATCGTCTGGCCCGACTCCAACCGCAGTGGAACCACCGCGCGCTCGTTGTCGACAAAAATCCGGCCGCGTCTGGCAAGCGTCTCCGGGCTGACATTGCGAACGTCCCCGGAAACGTAGCGCAATCCATCCATGCCACAGTCGGCCGGGGCGTGAAAGCGGTGGTACATGCTGGACTTCAGGCGCAGGGTCACGTAGCTGCCACCCTGGTAACGCTCGGCCAGGACCCTATCGGTAAGCAGCTCCTCAAGCGAATAGGAGCTTCCCTTGGCCTGCAGCAAGGTCAGATGCTCGATCCGTCCCATCTGCCCCACCTCGGCATCGCACGGACTGACCAGCACCTCACGGTTGTCGCAGATCGGTCGCGCCCCCGGCTTCAGCCGGCGCACGAAACACTCATGCAGGCTGTGGTACTGCTGCTGCTCGGCCTCCTCCAGCCGCAGATCATCGGCAAAGCGTTGCCAGACAGCGATCGAAATCCCGGCCAGCCAGGGCGAGCGGATGCGACTGAACCAGCCAATGAAGCGGGTCAGCGCCCGGCGGGCGGGCGGGTTGCTCAGGCGGTACTTGAGCCAGGCGCCTGGTCGAATGCGCCCGCTCTGGCCATGTTTGGCCCGAATCGATCGGGAGATTTCATCCATCAGTCAGCAATGTAAGTGTCATGACCGGCTGTTATACCGTCGCAACATGACGACAACGCTACCAGCCTTTTCATTCGCCGCGGGCCTGTTTGTTCTGCTGTCCGTGCTGACCTTCCTGTTCATCGTGCCGCGCATCCATCGCCGCTGGCTGATGTCCAGGGCCAAGCACCGGTCACTGGCCGGTCATGTACGTATCGCGCGCCTGATTGCCCGCCATATCCCCCGATACGAGTTCGATGACGAACGATTCCTGGTGGCCGACGGTGCCGACGGCATCATCGCCGCCCGGCGCCAGGCCGGCCTCGACAGTCTCGCCGTACGGCTGAACCGAAGCCGCCCCCGCTCTGCCGAGGCAATGGGCAAGCTGCGCAATGCTGTCGCCGATGTCGAGTTCATCCGCCACTACCGGGTGCCGTTCCAGTTCAACCGGGTGATACGCGAGAAGATTACCGCCGGCGTGATGGTCACCGCCACCCATGGCCACCGGATCACCGACCTTGATGGCAACCAGCTGCTCGATGTCAGCGGCTCTTACGGGGTCAATCTGTTCGGCCATGAGTTCTACAAGGCGTGCCTGGCCGAGGCAAGCGAAACAGTTGCCGATCTCGGGCCGGTACTGGGCCCCTACCACCCGGTCATCATCGAGGTGGTCGAGCGGCTGAGAAAGGTCTCGGGGCACGAACAGTTCTCGTTTCACATGTCCGGCACCGAAGCGATAATGCAGGCAGTCCGGCTGGCCCGGTACCACACTGGCCGATCGCACGTAGTGAGGCTTTGTGGCGCCTACCACGGCTGGTGGGACGATGTTCAGCCAGGCATCGGCAATCCCGGACGCGTGGGCAACGTATACACGCTGGCCGACGTGAGCCAGGCCACGCTCAAGGCAATTCGAGCAAGAAAAAATATCGCCTGTGTGCTGGTCAACCCCCTGCAGGCGCTGCACCCCAACGCCAATGCGCCGGGAGACGGCGCGCTGGTGGCCGCAAACCGCGCCGCCGGATTCGATCGCCAAGCCTACTCAGACTGGCTGCGCCAGCTTCGCGAGTTGTGCGACGAGCGCGGTATTGTGCTGATTTTCGACGAGGTCTTTGTCGGCTTCCGACTGGCCCCAGGTGGTGCGCAGCAGTATTTCGATGTCAAGGCCGACCTGTTGACCTATGGCAAGACCCTGGGCGGCGGACTGCCAGTGGGCGTGGTCTGCGGGCCGACGCGGCTGATGCAGCGATTTCGCCGCGAGCGACCACTCGATATCTGCTTTGCCCGCGGCACTTTCAACGCCCATCCCATGGTGCTGGCCGCGATGTCCGCCTTCTTGAGGCGCCTGGAATCCAGCGACATCCAGGCAATCTACACCACGCTGGACCAGACCTGGGAACGGCGGGCTGAACGCATGAACGAAACCCTGTCGGCCAACGGCTTGCCAATTAGTGTACGCAACCTGTCTTCAATCTTCACCATGCTGTATGACTCCCCCTCGCGCTACAACTGGATGTTCCAGTTCTACCTCCAGGCTGAGGGACTGTTGTTGCCCTGGGTTGGCACCGGCCGGCTGATCTTCAGTCTGGACTATGACGATCAGGAATTCGACGAGGTTACCGAGCGAATTATTCGCGCCGGCAGGCAGATGGCTGAGGACGGTTGGTGGTGGCACCCGGAAGGTGCCACCAACCGTCATATCGGCAGGACGATCCTGCGCGAATCGCTACGGGCGAAATTTCAGCGCAGATTGGCGTGATCGCCGGATACAGTCACGATTGGGTCATAAAGATTGCCGCGCATCACCTCCAGCGGCGCCCGATGGTAGAGCTTGATGTCATGGAACGGGTCGGTCAGGATCTTGGTAAACCACGCCATCCCGGTCAGGATGCTGTCCTGGATGAACAGTTGCAGCGTGCGAAAAAGTACCGCGCCGATGCCGAGGTAAATCCACAGCAGGCTCAGGTTGTGGGCGTACTGATGGTTGTTTTCGTGCGGCTGAAACAGCCCAAAGACCGATGGCTGCCACAACAGAAAGAATGGCGTCAGTCCCCATAGACTCAAAAGCACTACCTTGCGATGCAGGTTGTATCCGACCTTGATCGCTTCCTTGTGCTCGTGGGTTACCTGGTTGGCCTCATCGAAGGCCTTGGGTTCGAAGAAGAAGTGACCGATCTGTCGCGACACCATCGCCAGGATCCAGCCGCTGACCGCGGCGGCAATCGGTGAGGTAAAGACCAGCGCATAGGTGGCCAGAAAACAACAGGCGCTGAACAGGTGCAGGGACTGATTGATTCGGCTGTGATGATAGAAGCGATGATCATCCCAGCGTTGTTTTTTCAATTCTTCACGAAAACTCATCTGGCTCATACTCCGGCAGTGGATAGGTTCAAGCTGTGCATTCAGGCACACACTTTTCTGTTATAACTTCGACACGTTTAGAAGCAATTACGGACGTGTTTCAATTTGTCGACAGCCCATCACAACCGGACTGAAACATTGCTCGACTAAAGTACGGTTACCGCTTTGTTACATCAAGTCATCATCTTGCTCGAACTGATCATTGTCTGTGCCGTTTTGCTTGCCGTAGAACGCATCAGCTATGTGCTGATCTGGCGCCGGCCGGCCCGGTTTGCTGAATTTGTGGCAAAACTTCCGGTCGCCACCAGTCCGGTTGATGCCCTTCGCACCTTGTTCGTGCTGTTCAAGTGCATGCAGCTAGGGGTGTTCCTCGCCTGGTTCATTCTGCTTGGTGGTAGCTGGTTGCCCGTACCCTCAGCCGCAGGAGCAATCCTGGTTCTCGGCCTGATTCTGATCCTGTTCGGTCAAGTACTGAACTTCTCGGTATTCTGGCGCCTGGGCAAGGTAGGCGTGTTCTATGGAAACCGCCTTGGCCACAAAGTGCCCTGGGTCACCAGTTTTCCCTTCAATGTTGTTTCTCATCCGCAGTACGTCGGCACCCTGTTATCGATATGGGGCCTGTTCCTTATCATGCGCTACCCGCATCCGGACTGGCTGATCCTCCCCATCATCCAGACGATCTACTACCTTATCGCCATGCGCCTGGAGCGTGCAGCATAAAGCCGGCATACAACTCCCTTAATCAATCTGTCAGACGAGCGCCACAGTGATGACATCAGCGTGACCTATGGTCGCGGCCAGGCCATCGGATTACGACAACCATGACAATCGAAAAGACCCTGGCCTTCAAGCGCCACGTACGTTCCATCTGGATTTCCGACGTCCACCTGGGTTACTCCGGATGCAGCGCAGAGCACCTGCTTGGCTTCCTGCGGCAGATGCGCTGTGAAAACCTGTTCCTGGTTGGCGATATCGTCGATTTCTGGTCGCTCAAGCGCCGGCGATACTGGCCGCAGGATCACAACAATGTCGTACGCTCCATCCTCGGCAAGGCCAAGCACGATACCCGCGTGATCTTCGTTCCCGGCAATCATGACGAGGTCATGCGGGACTACGACGGACTTACCCTTGGCAACGTGGAAATTCGCGATGAGTACATCCACGAAACGGCTGATGGCAGAAGGCTGCTAATCATGCACGGCGATCAGTTTGATAGCGCCGTGATGCACTCCAGGCTGATCGGTCTTGTTGGCAGCAAGCTCTACGACAGTCTGCTCTACATCAACGGCCTGGTCAACTGGGTACGGCGCAAACTTGGACGGGATTATTGGTCGCTGGCGGCCTTTCTCAAGGAGCGGGTCAAGAACGCAGTCGACTACATTGAGAACTTCGAACGCGCGGTGGCACGGGAAGCGAAGGTGAGAAAGGTGGACGGCCTGGTCTGCGGCCATATTCATCGCCCGCAAATCAAGACCATAGATGGCCGGCTGTACTTCAACTGCGGCGACTGGGTGGAAAGCTGTACCGCGCTACTCGAACACCATGACGGAACGATCGAATTAATCCATTATGCCGATCGCGCCGAGGTCATCACGACACTGCCGCCCCGGATCACCGAGCAAGCAGCCTGAACCGTCAGCGCCGGTTGACGAACCTCATGATCGGGCGCTCGGCAAAGGGCAGAAACCTGCCCAGCAAGCTCAGCACCTTGAGCTTCAGCGTCGGCACCCAGTGCAACTTTCGCCTGTCGACTGCTTTCAGGGCAAGTCCGGCAATCTGCTCGGGCGTATGATGCTTTCCTAACCGGTTGATCGAAGACAGCGGCGTGGCCTGACTGGTCACCAGGGGAGTGTTGACGTACAGCGGCATGATGTCGCAGACCCGGATACCCTCCCTGGCCAGCTCGATATCCAGGGCTTCGGTCAGGCCACGGACGGCAAACTTGCTCGCCGAGTAGACCGCGAGGTCGGGCACACCGTAAAAGGCCGAAGCCGAAGACATCGACAGAATAGTCGCGTTGGGCGTGTTCTTCAGCAGCGGTAGCGAGGCGTAAATGCCAATTACCACTCCCTCAAAATTGACCCGAATGGTGCGAATCTGCTCGTCCAGCCGCACCTGGTCCAGACTGCCCATGAACATGATTCCGGCACAGTTGAACAGCACATCCATCCGGTCGCCGGTCGCCTCGCCGAAGGACTGCACGGCACGCTCGAAGGCGTGAGGATCAGTCACATCCAGCCCCCCGTGACAACACCCGTCCTCACCGAGCTCCCGGGCCAGCTCAGCCACCGCCGCCTCATTGACATCGTACAGCCCGACAAACCAGCCTCGGGCGGAAAACAGCCGCGCAGACGCCGCCCCGATCCCCGAGCCCGCACCGGTGATGAAAATCGATCGTCTGTTCACACCCACCCTCAATTCGGAAACGACAACACTATAGCCGCTCACCCGATCGAAAGTTCGAGGATGGCTGCCTGAAAACTGAAAACCGCTGTGAAGCGTTGGCTTGCTTGCCCAGGGTAGATTTCCACCCCCTTGCCTAAAGAATCACGAAGACCACTATCCCGACCACCACAATTGCGGCAGCCAGTGCGCCGATCCCCAGCCAGCGCGAAGTCCGATCACCAGCCCCGGCCAATGGCGCCTTCGATCGGTCACCGGCGGGCCGGCGCATTTCCTCGGTGCCGGATTTCAGGATTTCAAGCAGCCGGTCGATGCCTTGATCATCCAGCCTGCCCGGATCGAACCCGTCCAGGCCATTCTTTTCCAGAAAGGTGCGAACTTCCTGATCCACGCTCAGATACTTCATCGCCCAGAGCTTGAACCGGCGCTGGGCAATGACACCCTTGCGCAGCAGCTTGACGTCCGTGTGCCGGTCATCGTCATGCAGCTTATCGTAAAGCTGCTCGACATCTGCCCGTTCTCCCTCCAGACATTGGAAGAAGTGCCCATCCCCGTAACAAAGCACGCCACCGATATCCTTGTGGGTGTTATTCTGCCGCGACTGGGTCAGAATCCGCGCCACGGCCGGCTCGACGCCCCCCGAATCGCTGCCCTTGATGGTCGAACGGCTGGCATAGATCAGCTCGATCAAATCGCTCATTGCTGGAAATTCCCGGTTGAAAAAACCGCCATACTCTTGCGCGCCACCAATGAAAGCCAGGTGAAGTAAGCGGATTGCAGGACGCGCCGGATTGTTGATTGGAGTCCGGAAAGGTGCTAGTCTCGGTCGGCGCGCGACGCACAAGCTAGCGGCGGTCCAGCAAAGCGCGTGGCGCAGGCGGCCGGGGGGGGGGGACAGCCAGCTGAAGGGTCCGGTTCGAACAGGCCAGGTCTGCCAGGTGCTCGGCGTGCTGGCAAGAGCAAAGCAAACCCCAAGCGGCTATTTATGAAACATCTTGTTGTTCTTTGTCTCGCCGTTGCGAGTCTGAGTTTTTCTTACCTGGCTGTTGCTGACGATTTCGATCTGATTCCGCAGGCCTACCGAGCCCATCCGGAGCTTGGACTGCCCGTCGAGAGCAGGCCGTACAGTCGGGCAAGCTATGAACTGGTGCACCTGCGCACGGAGCACTCCAGGGTCATACTGAACGACAACCAGACCCGGACCACCCTCCAGTCCTCGGTGCCGCTTCACTACCAGGATGGAAATGGGTATTGGCTGAGTCTGCGCCATGAACTGACGGCCAGAAACGATCAGTTCATCTTTCCCTCCCAAAACCCCAGCTTTGTCATTGATCCGGCCACCGGCAATGTGGCCTTGATCGGCTCTGAGCAGCAAACGGCCATACAGGCCAGCAGCGCTCGACTGGTCTCTGGCGAGCGTCTAGAACCCCTGCGCGGGACACTCAGCCTGGCAGATGCGCAAACTCTCATGCGCAAGGATGCCTTTCCCGGCATTGATATTGAGAGCCGCTTCTTCCCCGGCACCATGGTCAACACCGTTGTGCTGCAATCGCCCGAAGTGCTCTCCCCGGCATCTGAAGGCCTGGTTTTCGAACAGGATTTCCAGCTGCCAGCCGGCTATACCCTGACTTACGATGACACAGGCAGTCAGCAGGCCAGGCCCGTCGTGGTGCTGGACGCACTGGGCCGGGTGGCCTCGACCATCCATCCGCCCGTCCTGTTCGACGCGCAGGAAGTGACACTCAAGAACCGCCACCTGTACTCAGCCAAGAAGGCATCGCTTCGGTTCGAGCAGACGGGAGAATCGACTTACACGGTCAGCATGACACTGCCGGCTGACTGGCTCAACGATCCCGCACGAGTATTTCCGCTGCGCATGGGATCGGTGATCACGGTCGATGACCACACCATGGTCGATTCATGCTTTTTCCCGACCTACCAGCAATCCACCGTGACCGTCGAGGTGCCGCAAGGTGAAACGGTGCTGTGGACCGACTTCGAGCACGACTTTGTCGCCGTCAATGATGGCTGGCTGTCGGACCAGCGCAGTTTCATCGCCGGGCCGGCGGGCCAGACGGAAGTTTTCTCCGGTTCGGGAAATACTGAAGGCACGCAGACCTACAGCATCAACCTGTCGGAAGTCGGCAACGGCGTCTCACCGGGCGAGGTCGAATATGTCTTTCATGCCGCGAGGACCTGGGGTGGTTCCGGCTGCAATGCCAGCTTCAACTTCATCAACCGGCGCGTGGTGTCGGTCACCTACGGCACAATCGAGTTCGGCGACGGCCCGGTCACGATCAACGAATATTCCGCTTCCAACCGCAGCTTCGAGGACGGCTTCAACCGGACCGAAGACTGGATCGAGCTGCACAATCTCGATCCTGATCGCTTCTTCGATCTGTCCGGATTTCATCTGAGCAACGACGCCCAGGATCCCACCCAGTGGCAAATCACCGACGGCGTCATTCCACCCGGCGGCCATGTGATCGTGTTCGCCTCCAGGCGTGATATTTCTTCCGGCATGGTCCAGCACGCCAATTTCAACCTGACCCAGCTGCGGCCGGATCAGGTCGTGCTCGCCGACCCGGACGGCAACATCCTGGAAAGCCATGAAATGGTGGTCACCCAAGTCTTTCATTCCGTCGGCCGCATCACGGATGGCGCCGATGAGTGGGGCGTGTTCGCCTCACCGTCGCCCGGAAACGTCAACGCCGGAGCGTTCGCCACTTACGCCTCCAGGCCCGATTTCAGCGCGGATGCCGGCACTTACCAGGGCAGCGTGGTGCTGGAAATGAGCTCTGGCGGTGTTGATGAAGAGATTCGCTACACCATCGACGGCTCCACGCCATCGCCATCCTCAGCCCTGTACACCGGCCCGATCACCCTGGACCAGACGACGGTGGTCAGAGCCCGCACATTCAGCACTGACTCAAGCATCCTGCCCAGCTTCATTGAAACCAGGACCTACCTGGTCAACGAAGACATTTCCCTGCCCGTTTTCTCATTTTCCGGTGACCAGGACATGCTGGATCTGTTCGGCGGCAACCAGTTTCTCAGGCCCCTGGGGCATTTCGAGTACTTCGAGTCCGACGGCCAGTTCGTCGACGGCAACTTCGGCGACTTCAACAAGCATGGCAACGACTCGTGGAATTACGCGCAGCGAGGAGTCGACTTCATATCGCGCGACGACTACGGCTACCAGCGTCGGCTTGAGCACAAGTTCTTCGAGACATCGGACCGCACCCGCTTCCGCCGCCTGATGGTCAAGGCGGCGGCCAACGACAATTTCCCGGGCGAGCCCGGTGGCGCGCACATTCGGGATTCCTATATCCAGCACCTGTCGCAGATTGCCGGCCTGGATATGGACGAGCGAAGCTCGACGAATGTACTGGTGTTCGTCAATGGCCAGTACTGGGGTGTTTATGACCTGAGGGAGCGGGTAGATGACAACAACTTTACCGACTTCTACTACGGGCAGGACTATATCTACCGGGAAAGCGATCTTTACCTGCAGTACCTGAAAACCTGGGCGGGCACTGAGGCGCATTTCGGCAACCAGCCGGCCATCAGCGATTGGACCAGTCTCAGGCAGTACGTGCAGAACAACGACATGGGTGACCCGGTTCATTTCGAGTATGTGCAAAGTCAGCTGAATATCGACAGCCTGATCGACTATTTCGTGATCAACTCCTGGATAGTCTCGCGCGACTGGCTCAACTACAACACCGGCTGGTGGCGCGGTCTGAATCCGGCCGGATCAGCGCGCGAATGGCGCTACACCTTATGGGACATGGAAGCCGCCCTAGGTCATTTCATCAACTACACTGGATTGCCCAATCCCACCGCGACCGCACCGCCCTGCCAGGCCGAAAACCTGACCGTCGGCGACGGCCATACCACCATCCTGAAGGAACTGATTCAGCAGAATCCGGAGGTCCGCCAACGCTACGTCGGCCGCTATATCGACCTGCTGAACACGCATTTCTCAACCGAGAATTCGATTGCACTGCTTGACAGCATGATCGACGACATCGCGCCCGAGATGCCCAGGCACATCGAGCGCTGGGGCGGCGATTTCGCAACCTGGTTGAATAATGTCCAGGATATCAGGGACTTCATTACCGACCGCAACGATTTTTTGATGAATGGCGGTCTGCAAGACTGTTACCAGCTGACCGGCCCCTTCCAGACTGAGTTTGCGGTGGTGCCGGCCGACGGCGGCAGTATCCGCATGAATGCCGAATGGCTGCCGGATTATCCGTTTAATGCCCAGCTGTTCGGCAATACCCCCACGCGCCTGCTGGCTGATCCCGCCATGGGGCATACTTTCAGCCACTGGGAGATCGACGGCGCGGCGCTGCCGCCTTCGCTGACCGAAGCGCAAATCGAATTGATGATCACCCAGGCCACATCGGTGACCGCGCATTTCAATCCACCAGCTACCGACGGCGAAGTCATCCATTATTGGCACTTCAACGATTTGGTCACCCCGGAAGACGTCACCAGCATTGACGCCGACTTCAGCGCCATCCCCGGCATCATCGGCTCGATGACTTATACCGGCTCGGGTCCCCGGGATATCGATGCCGTCGAGTCCGGTTCTGACCTCAACCAGCACCTTGGCGAACCTCCGGGCCGGGCCGCCCGGGTCAGAAACCCCTCCGACGGGCGCACCCTGCTGTTCGAAGCCCCGACCACGGGCTTTGAGGCAATCAACTTCACCTATGCAGTGGAACGCACCAACAACGGCATGCTGACCAACATCCTCTCTTACAGCCTGGACGGCGAAACCTTCGTCCAGGACGGTCTCGCCGTAGTCGAGTTCGAGATCGAAGAGGCCGGAACTTACTACCTGGTCAACTTGGACTTTTCTGATATCGAAGGCGCAGACAACAATCCCGACTTCATGATCCAGATCGAGTTCGAGGGCAATACTACGGGCACCAGCGGCAATAACCGCTTCGACAACATCAGCATCAAAGGACTCGCCATCCCGCCCGCAGAGACCACGCAACTGGCCATCCTCAGCGTGAATGACGATCAGCCGGTGTACGCGGGCGAGCCGTTCTTCGTCACGGTCCAGTCCCAGGACAGCCAGGGCGTTCCCGCCACGGTTGCGACGGAGACCGAGGTCAGCCTGTCGCTGGTCACCGGCGTCGGCCAGCTGTCCGGCACCCTGGTCGGAACCATCGCCGCCGGCGACGAAACAGTCACCATCAGCGGCGTCGTTTACAGCCAGCCCGACAACAATGTCGCGCTCGAAGCCGCGGCCGCATCGCTGGACGCCGCTGTCAGCGAGCCATTCGAAGTCCTGCTGCGAACCTACTCCCTGAACCTGGCGGCCAATGTCCAGGGCGCGGGCGAGATTGCCGGCGCGGGGCAGTTCGAAGCCGGACAGCAGGTAACGATCAGCGCCTCGGTCGATTCGGGCTTCGCTTTCGAAGGCTGGTTCGATGCGACCGGAACGCTGTTTTCTGCACAGCCCGAAACGAGCTTCGCCATGCCTGCTTCGAATCTTTCCTACACGGCCCTATTCGGCCTGCCCGATGTGGGCGAGTTGATACACTACTGGCACTTCAACGACTTAGAAGACGGCGAGCTGGAGATCGTGTTGTCCGACTTCTCGATGCTTGACAGCGGGCAGATCTCCTTCCCCGGCATTGACCCCGGCACCCCCAGCGGCGTGATGGATCGACGCAGCCACAACAGCAACAACCCGGTTAGCAATTTCAATTTGCTGCTATTCCAGGAACCTGACTCCGGCAATGTGCTTCGGGTGCGCAACCCATCGCACGAAAACATGCTGAAGATCGAAGCGCCGTCGACCGGGTATCAGGATCTCGTGATTTCCTTCGCCACGACCCGAACCAATAACGGATCCGAGCAGCAACATTTCTTCTTTTCGGTCGATTCCGGTGAAACCTGGGTGGCCGTTGACGAGCCTTATCAGGTTGCCACCCTGGATGAAGACGGCTATCTTGCCAGAACGATTTCGCTGGTCGACTTTACCGAGGTCAATGACAATCCCGACCTGCAGTTCAGGATCCTTTTCGTCGGCGAGGCGGCCAGCAACGAGAGCGGCAACAACCGCTTCGACAACATCAGCGTACACGGTGTTTTCATCTACGATCTCGATGTGATATTCCGCGATGGATTCGAGAGCGATGCATTCGATTAATGCCGGCGAGAACACGTGGCTGCGGCTACAGGCAACGGACAGAAGATGAACAACGGGAGCAGTAGAATGGAGACCATGGCATCGAAAGCAGACACCGTGAAGACCAAGGCTCGAGAGCTGACCGAGCAGTTGCCTGATGAAGCCCTGCTGGAATCCCTTGGCCTTCAGTAAAAAACCGTGATCTGGTCGGCCGAAATCAACAGACACTAGGCCGGATCGACGACCAAACAAAGGCAAATGCTCAAGCATGAGTGAAACACCCAGAACCCCTTCCTACCTGCAGGCGGCGCTGCCAATGCTGGCGCTGATTCTGATGCTGGCCAGCTCGGTGTGGCTGTTTGGCGATGACTCTTCCTATGGGCCAAATCAGATCGCACTTCTGATCGCCGCTGCAATCGCAACCATCATCGGTCTGTATAACGGTTACTCCTGGACCAACATCCAGGACGGCATCGTGCGCGGGATTTCGGTGGCCCTGGTCGCCATTCTGATCATTCTGATGGTCGGCGCCCTGATCGGTACCTGGCTGCTGGCCGGCATTGTGCCGACCATGATCTACTACGGCCTGGAGCTGCTCAGCCCTACCGTGTTCTATGCCGCCAGCTGCCTGATCTGCGCCATCATAGCCCTGGCCATCGGCAGCTCCTGGACCACGGCAGCCACTATCGGTGTTGCCTTGATCGGTGTCGCCGTTGGTCTGGACATGTCGCCGGCAATTACCGCGGGCGCGGTGCTGTCCGGCGCTTATTTCGGCGACAAGATGTCGCCGCTGTCCGACACCACCAACCTGGCCCCGGCAGTCAGCGGAACCGAGCTGTTTGCACATATCCGCTACATGACCTGGGTCGGCGTGCCGGCGCTGGTCATTGCCCTGATCCTGTATGTCCTCATCGGCCTGCGCGGTGGCGGCGCGGAAGACGCCGCCGGGCTTATGCAAATGCAGGAACAGCTTAAGTCGCTGTTTACCATCAACGTGTTCATGCTCATTCCCCTGCTGGTGCTGTTCGGTCTGGCCGTGGCTGGCCAGCCGGCGCTGCCGAGCATTTTCATCGGGGCCCTGCTGGGTGGGATCTGGGCCATCCTGTTCCAGCCGGAACGAGTCGCCGAACTAGCCGACGGCGAGGGCGTCCTGCAGGCAATCCAGGCAGCCTGGCTGGCTTTGGCAGACGGCACTTCAGTCGAAAGCGGCAACGAGGATCTGGACCGACTACTCAGCGGCGGCGGCATGTCGAGCATGCTCAACACCGTCTGGCTGGTAATCTGCGCCATGACTTTCGGTGCCGTGGTTGAAACCACCGGCCTGCTGCAAAAGCTGCTGCGCGGCGTGATCGGCATGGTCAAGTCAACAGCATCTCTGGTCACCACCACCATCTTTACCGCATTTGGCACCAACTTGCTCACCGCCGACCAGTACATGGCGATTGTCCTGCCGGGCAGAATGTTCAAGGCCGAGTTCCGCGATCGCGGCCTGGACCCGCGCGTTCTCTCACGCAGCCTGGAAGGCGGCGGCACCATCACCTCGCCGCTGATTCCCTGGAATACCTGCGGGGTTTACATGTTCGGTGTCCTCGGCGTCAGCCCGCTGGCCTATGCGCCCTTTGCCTTCTTCCTGCTGCTCGTGCCGCTGCTGGGCATTCTCTACGCCGTGTTCGATTTCCGCATCTTGCGGATCGAAAACTAACGGGCTTGCAGCTTGAGGTTGATGGGCAATGAACCTGACCAGTTCGCCAGCCGAGGTTTTGCAATTCTGGTTCGAGGAGATTTCCCCGACATCCTGGTGGGCTGTGGATCCAGCTTTCGATGCACTCATCAAGGAGCGCTTCGGCAAACTGCTGGATCAGGCCAGACAGGGAGAGTTGTTTGAGTGGCGCAAGAATGCAAGGGGACGCCTGGCCGAAGTCATCGTGCTTGATCAGTTCCCGCGCAACATCCATCGTGGCACGCCGCTGGCTTTTGCCTGCGACCCGATAGCCCTCGCCCTGGCCCAGGAATCCGTAGCCAGCGGCAACCTGGCTGCCCTCAACGACATCGAGCGCGCCTTTTTGTTACTGCCGTACATGCACAGCGAGTCGCGGCTGATCCACGAACATGCCGAGCGTTTGTACAAATGCCACGCCCCAGCGGAGAACTACGAGTTCGAGCTCAAGCACAAGGTCATCATTGATCGTTTCGGCCGCTATCCCCACCGCAACGCCATACTCGGGCGCGAGTCCACGGCCGAAGAACTGGAATTCCTGAAACAGCCCGGATCGAGTTTCTAGCTTGAACTGGAGCAAGAACGAGACAGGCATCGATCAGAAATTTCCTATAACCTTCCGCGTCGATTTGCCATAGCGGGCCGCTTGGCGGATTGCCACAACGGCTACATGACTTATCCACGCAGCCATATCGTCGCCGGGAGTGAGCCCGGCTACTACCCTGTCGTTTCCCGATGCGTCCGGCGTTCTCGCCCTGGGTGTGGCGAGATGTCTCCAGGTCGGCGGCATGGTAGCGACGCACTTCGGTCCGGCGATCCAAGACTCAGACCATGACCGGAAAACCAATGGCACACAACGTGCTCGAGAACCAATACCATGGCCAAATCCGTTGATGACAGACCATGGCACACTCCCCCAATGACTGAACAAGCCCCATTCTTTGCCACTGCACCGCGCGGTCTGGAGGATTTGCTGGCCGGAGAACTGGCTGGTCTGGGCTTGGAGTCAGTTGCCAGTCAGCGTGGCGGGGCGGTGTTTGGCGGGGGGCTGGCTGGTGCTTACCGGGCCTGTCTGTGGTCGCGGGTGGCCAATCGGGTGCTGTTCAGATTGGGCTCGTTCGAGGCTGACGATGCCGACTCGCTGTACGCCGGTGTGCATGCCCTGCCCTGGCGTGAGCATCTGGATGCGGACCGGACGCTGGCGGTTGATTTTACTGGCATTCGGGCTGCAATTACCCACAGCCAGTTCGGGGCGCAGAAGGTCAAGGACGCGATTGTTGACCGGCTACGTGCGGACCTTGGCGCGCGGCCTTCGGTGGATACGCTGAATCCGGATGTGCGGATCAATGTGCACATGCACGGCAGGCAGGTCAGCATTGCCATTGATCTTTCCGGCGACAGCCTGCATCGGCGCGGCTACCGTGAGACCGGCACGCTGGCGCCGCTGAAGGAGAACCTGGCCGCGGCGATGCTGTTGCGCGCCGACTGGCCTGAGATTGCCGGTGCCGGTGGTGCCTTTATCGATCCCATGTGCGGCTCCGGCACGCTGTTGATCGAGGCGGCGATGATCGCCTCCGATACCGCGCCGGGGCTGCTGCGCACCCGCTTCGGTTTTCAGCGCTGGCTTAGGCATGACGATGAGGTATGGAAGAGCCTGGTCGATGAGGCGCTGGAGCGTCAGGAAAAAGGTCTTGAGCAGCTACCAGCCATCATCGGCTACGACCAAGACCGATCGGCGGTGGTCCTCGCGCGGAAGAACATTCGCCGCGCCGGGCTTGAGGGTCGGATCGATGTCGACCAGGTCGAGCTTGGTCGGGTCAGTCCGCCGGCATCGGGCGGCACCGGGCTGGTTGCTGTCAATCCGCCCTATGGCGAGCGGCTGGGCCAGAGCCACGAGCTGGTGCCGCTTTATCTGCGCCTGGGCCAGGTACTAAAGGGGCAGTTTGCCGGCTGGCGGGCGATCATCCTCAACGGCGCCGGGTGCCAGGTCGGCCTGAAGCCTGAACGGACCTGGGTGATGTTCAACGGACCCTTGCGCTGCAGCCTGGAGCGCTTCGAGATCGCCAGCCAGGCTGATGAAGCTCGTGTGCTGCCAGCCGAAGACCTGGTCAATCGCCTGCGCAAGAACCAGCAGCATCTGAAGCGCTGGCTTGCACGTGAAAACATCAGCTGCTACCGGGTCTACGATGCCGACATTCCGGAGTATGCCCTGGCAGTCGATGTCTACCAGACCGACGACGGCCGCTGGCTGCATGTGCAGGAGTACGCCGCACCTTCAAGCATTGATCCGGCGCGCGCGCGCAGCCGGCTTCAGGCGGCCCTGACCGCGCTGCCCACAGCGCTTGATGTCGACCCGGCCCGGATGGTGTTCAAGATTCGCCAGCGTCAGCGCGGCGACAGTCAGTACACCCGCCAGTCGCAGCAGGGCCGGATGCTGGTGGTCAATGAGGGACGCTGCCGGCTGGCGGTCAACTTGACAGACTATCTCGACACCGGCCTGTTCCTGGACCATCGACCGCTGCGGCTGTGGCTGGGCGAACAGGCAAAGGGCAAGCGGCTGCTGAACCTGTTCTGCTATACCGGCGCGGCCACGGTGCACGCGGCGGTTGGCGGCGCACGCTCGACCACCAGCGTCGATCTGTCCAACACCTACCTAGACTGGCTGGGTCACAACCTGGAACTCAACCGGCTCGACAAGGCCGTGCATGAGCGGGTGCGTGCCGACTGCCGGGAATGGCTGACCCACTGCAAACAGCGCTATGATCTGATCTTTCTCGACCCGCCCAGTTTTTCCAACTCGACGCGGATGTCCGGCACGCTGGATATTCAGCGCGACCATGTCGAGCTGATTCAGCGAGCCGCCGACTGCCTGGCGCCCGATGGCCTGCTGATCTTCTCGACCAACCTGCGCAAGTTCCGCCTGGATCCGTCGCTGGGCGAGGACTTCGTGGTCGAAGATCGCAGCGCCTGGTCAGTACCCAAGGACTTCGAGCGCAACTCCCGCATTCATCAGTGCTGGTTTATTCGCGCTCAACAATAGGCTATGGATCCAGCAGCCTGCCCAGGAACAGGATGGTGCCGGTCGGCTGGTCATAGATGGCATAGACAAACGGCCGGTCGAAGCGGATGCTGATCGGTTCGGGCTCGGGCTGCACGGCGGTCAGGCGCATCATGACCACGGCGGTCGCAGCGGCCGCCTCGGTGCCGGCCTCGTCGAGATCGATGAAGGTCTTGTGGAACACCTCGTCGATATACAGCGAGCGCCCGATGATGCCCGGTGGCACCCCGGTCATGCGCTCGAAGTTGGCCTGGGGCGGATCGAAGGCTTCTTCCATGCCCATGGCCTTGAGCAAATCACTGAGCCGGAAGCCGCCTTCGGTGCGGAATTTCGGAAAGTCCAGCGCCACCTGCTCAGACTCCATTCTGACCAGCGCGGCATCGAATGCGGCGCGGTCCAGCGAGCGCTCCCAGGCTAAGAAGTCGGCTTGCGGGTCAGCCGGCATCATTGCCAGCAGCACGGTATCACCACCCAGGTAGGGAATGGCCACCGCCACCGTTTCCTCACCCACATGGGCCTGCAGCCTGCCGGTGCGATGCATCATGTCGACCTCGGTGGGACTGCCGTCGGGCCGGGTGAACGGCGCCTTGCGGGTCTCGGCCTCCTCGAAGGCCTCGTGCCAGCTGGCCAGGAAGTAGATGGCGTTGACCAGCACCAGTCGGGTGTCCTCGTCCAGGCTACCGTCCGGCAGCAGATCGCGAATGCGATCGCGGGTCTGCTCCTCGACCCAGGCATTGATCTGGCCGCGCACTTTATTCGGGTCGGCCTCGAAATCCACCCGCTCGATGCCGGCGCCATAGTAGGCCTCGACCAGGTCCAGGTAGGCCGGCACAAACTCGTAGTCGTGATGACCCCACAGCCGGTTGACCACGTTCAGCGTAAAGCCGCGCGCCTCGTCCTCTCGCTTGATCGCCGAGCGTTCGGCCAGGGCCTGATCAAGACGCGAGAAAGCGCCATGCAGGGCCGGCTCATCCAGGCCCAGGCGCAGGGCTTTTCGCATCTGCTCGCGGGTCAGGCCATCGGCGCCGGCATAGACCATGGCCAGCGCCGACAGGATGGAATGCGGAGAGACCAGCAGGTTTTTGTCGGTCATTTCAGGGTCTTCAGCCAGCGCTGCAAACAGCGCCAGGGCAAAATCGCGATGACCTTCGCCAAAGCGCGCGAAATCTTCATCAGTCAGCGGCATTGTGTCGACCTCCTGTACTGGTTCCTCGTCCGGCCGCTCTTCTGGCGGCTCTGCCTCGGGCTGCGGGACGCGCTCGACCACCCGCTCCGGCTGATCCGGCACTTCCGGCGGCCTTTCGCAGGCCGCCAACAGGGCGGCCATGGCCAGGACGACGGCAAAACTGAGAACTCGTTGCATTGGTTTTCTCCTTGAAACGGCCGATACCGTTGTTCGACAGTAGCCGGCCGGCTCGGTTGCAGGTCTTTATCCCAGCGTTTTCGGCGGCGCTACGTCTGGGTCATGAATAATCCGGGATAATCAGAACAGGCGATCAAGGATTCTCATCAGTCGGAAAAAACGGCGGGTACGCATTGCCTCGTTTTCAAGCTGCTTCAGCAGCGCAAGCTCTGCCTGATTCAGCTGGCAATCGTCAGCGTGGCAGATACCCGCCAGCGCTATCAGGGCACGGGATCGGTGCGTCATCATGTCTCGTCGCGGAATTTCGGCCACAGCCGCCAGCGCATCGCTCCATTGCCCGGACTCGGCATGGGCCGTGGCAATCGCAGTCAGCATGCGTGCCCGCGCGTTTCCGCCCCGCATTCTATCGGCCACCTGCCGGGCGGTTTGCAGATCGCCCAGCTCGATGTAGCGCCGCGCCAGGCGCTGGTTGATCTCGCCACGCTCCCGGTAAACCGTGACATCGGCCGCGACATGATAGGCGCGGTTCAAGAGCCGCCGAGCCTCGCTGTCAATCCCGACACTCAAGAAACCGGCAGCCAGGTCGACCAGTCTCAGGGACTGACTATAGGGTTGCATGCGTGCCGCCAGGCGCTCGGCCTCATGCAGCGTTGATTTCGCCCGACCCGCAAGCGACGGCTCCGGCCAGGCTGCCGGGGCGAAGGCTGCCGTGGCCATGATCTTGACCGCGGCACTATCAATGTCTTCCAGTATTTCCAGGGCCTCATCCAGTCTCCGTTCGACAACCAGGCCGGCCACGATCTCTCTGCGGCAATAATCCTGCCAGTACTTCAGTTGGTTACGCTCCGCACCTTCGCGGCGTTCTGGCTGAAAGTGCCCGATAAATGATGCCGCTCGGTCAACCAGGCCGTCACGCGCCAGCCTGCGGCAGCTGCCATACAGGGCTCTGCCATGCGGATTGATGTCACTGATTCGAGCCGCCGTCGCCAAAGCATCCTCCTCCAGCCCGATCGAAGCGTATTGCTCCGCGACAAGCACCAGCGAAAAGTAGTCAGGTGCCGCCTCCTGATCGGCAGCGATTGCCAGCCGATTCGCAGCACGACCGATCTCGCCCAGCGCCTGCCAGCCACGGGCCAGCCGCCAGTGCACGGGTGCCGGCTCATGTGGTCGAACTGACTCGGCTCGTATCTCCATCCACTCCATCAGCTCGACCGCCTGATCGTTCAGACCGTGCTCGACCAGAGCCTCGATGGTCGAAGCCAGTCGCTGATAGTGCCGCGTCCAAACCGGATCGCCTTCGGCCAGCCGTTCGCGTACCTGCTCTGCACGCCCCATCCTGGCTTCGACCCAGGCCAGTTCGGCAATCAGGGCGGCCCGGGCATCGGCACTGTCGATGCGTCGCAGGTCGCCGGCTGCTCTTCGGAGCAGAATCTGCGAAGCCTCCTCATGCCCCTGGACAGAAAGGCCTTCGGCAACCCATGCCAGCTGCTCGCCGCGCGAGCCGGGAAACAGATGATCGGAGACCACCGCAGCCGTGGCCAGCAGCTCCGGCCAGTCCTGCGTGTCCAGAGTGGGATCGCGCTGACCGCAGCCGGCCAGCAGCATCAGCGCAAGTGCGACTGAGCCAGGCGCCAGCAGCAACCGCCGCTCCACCTTCATCCCGGCACCCTGACCCAGCCTTCCATCAATACCCGGGCGCTGCGGCTCATGCTGACTCGCTCGACCCGCCACAGGCCGTTTTCCTCAACCACGCTGGCGCCAACTTCCAGGGTGCCGGAAGGATGACCGAAACGAACGCCACCTTCTGCTGCCGAGCCTGCCGCCCTGTTGACCAGGGTGTCGGGAATCGCTGCGGCCGCGGCAACGGCCACGGCGGCCGTACCCATCATCGCGTGATGCAACTTGCCCATGGACATGGCGCGCACGTTGAGATCGATATCGGCTGCGCTGACCGGGCGGCCGCTGGAAGCGGTGTAGTCAGCCGGCGGCGCTACCCAGGCCAGTTTCGGGGTGTGCTGGCGGTGGCGCGCCTGGTCAAGCTGCTCGATCAGGCCCATCGCCACCGCGCCGTGGGCGCGCAGCAGCTCCAGCCGTTGCAGCAGCTCAGAGTTGTCGTTGACCGCCGACTGCAGTTCAGTGCCGGTCATTCCGATATCCAGGGCGTTGACAAACACGGTTGGAATGCCGGCACTGATGAAGCTGGCCAGGATGCGGCCGAAACCGGGGACGTTGAATTCATCCACCGGATTGCCTGTCGGCAGTGCCGGCTCGTCGCCGGTCGGATGCATGAAGTCGATCCTTACCTCGGCTGCCGGAAAGGTCACGCCATCGAGCTCGAAATCGCCGGTTTCCTGCACCTCGCCGTTGTTGATCGGCACATGCGCGATGATGGTCTTTTCGATATTGGCCTGCCAGATGCGGACCTTGCAGATGCCGTTGTCGGGAATGCGATCAGCATCGACCAGGCCGTTGGCAATGGCGAACGAGCCCACCGCGGCGGTCAGATTGCCGCAGTTGCCCGACCAGTCAATGATGGGCTTGTCGATCGAGACCTGGCCGAACCGGTAGTCGACATCGTGATCGGGCCTGCCGGATCGGGACAGGATCACCGTCTTGGAGGTACTCGAGGTGGCCCCACCCATGCCGTCGGTGTGCTTGCCGTAGGGATCGGGCGAGCCGATGACCCTGAGCAGCAGGGCATCGCGTTGCGGGCCAGGCTGACGGGCTGGTTCAGGAAGATCTTCAAGGCGAAAGAACACCCCCTTGCTGGTGCCGCCGCGCATGTAAGTGGCGGGAATCCGAAGCTGTGGTCGAAGGATCATGATGTTTCGATGCTCGTGTCGAACTCAACTGCTCCAGACTACACAGTTTTGCCGCGACATGGCCAGTTTCAACGATTCGTTTTGCCAAGGCGACGTCCCGGCCATAGAATCGGCGACTGGATTCCTGTTTGGAGCCTGTCGTGACCGAGTCTGCTTGCAATGGGCTGTCATCAATGCCATCCCCACCGTGACGAGACTGCTGGTGAGCTCACAGCCTGAAAGCAAACACTGCGCCAATTGTGGCGCCCGGCTCGGGGGTCGCTGGTGCAGCCAGTGCGGACAGAAGGTGCTGACCGAGCGGGACCGGCGCTTCGGCCATGTGCTGGGCCAGTTTGCCCACGAGCTGCTGCACGTGGAGGGCAAGCTGGTGCGTACCCTCATCGCCCTGGTCTTTCGCCCAGGCCTGCCCAGTGCGGCCTACCTGAACGGGCAGAGAGTCACTTACCTCTCGCCGATCGGTTTGTTCCTGCTGGTCAACCTGCTCTACTTCATCGCCCCGCCGATGACCGACTTCAATCTGGATCTGTACGAGCAGTACTACATGCAACCCTACAGCAGCCTGATCCAGCCGCTGGTCGATGCCAGGGTGGAAAGACGTGAGACAAGTTTTACTGAATATGCCGAGAGCTATGAAAGAATCAACCTGAATCTGGCCCGCTCTCTGATCATACTGCACCTGCCGATGCTGGCCCTGGCGCTCAAGCTGCTGCTGTTCAAGCGTCAGCTCTTCTACGCGGAGCACTTCATCGTCGCTACCCACCTGTTCACCTTCCTGTTGCTGGTGACGCTGTTGATGTATCCGCTGGGTCTGCTGATCATCCGGGCCGGAAATGCCGCTTTCGGCATCGATTTCATGTCCGTGTTCCGCATCATCTGGGGCAGCATGCCGGCGCTGATCTTCGCTCACTGGCTGCTGTCGCTGCGTCGCTGCTACCGGCTGGGCTGGATCCGCGCGGTGCTGCTAACGCTGGCCCTGTTTTTCGTACTGGTAGTCAGTCACTTCGTGTTCCGGCTGGTTCAGTTCCTGGCGGTTTTTCTGGCGACCTGAGCCGTGCAAGCGATACGGATCACTGCCAACGATCTGGAATTCGAGGTGCTGGTCGCCGGCAGCTCGGATAGGCTGTTGCTGATGCTGCATGGCTTCCCGGACGACGCCCGGTCGTTTATACCGATGATGCAGCGTCTGAGCGAGGCCGGCTTTTGCTGCGCCGCGCCATTCATGCGTGGCTATCGGCCGAGCGAGGTTCCGGAGCCTGTTCGTCGGTGTTCGCTGGCCACCACACAGATTGCCGATCTGGCGACCGATGTGGCCAAGCTCAGCCAGGCGCTGAAGGCTCGCCTGGGCTGCAAAAGCGTGTATCTCGCAGGCCATGATTGGGGGGCGATTACAGTCCAGGCAGCGATCAACCGCAATCCGGAGCTGTATCGCAAGGCGGTTATGATGTCGGTGCCTCCTGGACGGGTATTCCTGGGCAACCTGTTGCGCAACCCGGGCCAGCTGGCGCGCAGCTGGTACATTCTTTTCTTCCAGCTGCCGTGGCTGCCGGAAAGCAGACTGCGCTCGAGCAAAAGTCGATTCATTGCCCGGCTGTGGCGGGCCTGGAGCGGTGACATGACCCGCTTTCAGCAGCGTATCGATGAAGTGACAGCCACGCTGTCAGAGCCGGTCAATGCACGCGCCGCCATGGCCTACTACCGCGGGCTGCTAAGACCGTCTCCGGCCGACTGCGGCCGCTGGCTGCTCAGTCGCAAACTGTTCCTCGGCGCGCTGAAGGGCCCGGTACTTGTGCTCAGCGGCGAACGGGACCGCTGCATCACGCCAGCCATGTTCAGGCATTGCGATCGTGCCGTGGCCCCATTCGGTGGACGCTATCGGATGATAGAAGGTGCCGGGCACTTCCTGCCGCTGGAAGCTCCCGATCCGGTGATCGAAGAGACGCTGCGATTTTTTCGGGAGTCGGATGAGGAATCGCCGACTGGTAGCAAACCGGGTCGCATGCAGTAGCATGAGCGTCATGCAAGGATCACTTTCTGGATGCTCAAGATGACGACACGAAGCTTCTGGGGCTGGGGTCTGGAGCAGGCAGCGCTTGCTCCCGACGAGATCGACGCGCTGGCTACGCGACTCAAAGCACAGTTCGGCCTGCCGGTAGATAAGCCGTCGCCGATACCGACGGCTGAAGGGCTGGAGCTTCCCGCCAGCCGTGTCTGTCCCCCGGCAAGCCTGACCGGCATGATGTCCGACGACATCCGCGACCGCGCCGGCCACACCTACGGCAAGGCGTTTCGCGACATCGTGCGCGGCCTGAATGGCGATTTTCGCCGTGCGCCGGACCTGGTAGCCCGCCCGGCAAGCGAACAGGAGCTTCTGGATCTGCTCGACTGGGCCGCAAGCCAGCGCCTGGCCGTGATTCCCTACGGCGGCGGATCGAGCGTGGTCGGCGGGGTCGAGGCACGGCTGGACGGCGACTGGGCCGGCGCGCTCAGCGTCGACATGGCGCGTTTCGACCAGGTGCTGGAGGTCGACCCGGTCTCGCGCGCGGCCCATCTGCAAGCAGGGCTGTACGGACCGGCGCTGGAAGCGGCCCTGAAACCCCATGGCCTGACGCTCAGGCATTATCCGCAGTCGTTCGAGTTCTCGACCCTGGGCGGCTGGCTGGCCACCCGCGCCGGCGGGCACTTCGCCACGGGACCAACCCATATCGACGACCTGGTCGAGTCGACTCGCCTGCTGACACCCAGCGGGCTGATCGAAACCCGGCGCCTTCCCGCCTCCGGCGCCGGGCCTTCGCCGGATCGGCTGTTGCTGGGCTCGGAAGGGATACTGGGTTTTTTCGTCTCGGCCTGGATGCGGCTGCAGGCCCGGCCCGAACACCGGGCCGGATGCACCATTGCCTTTGAGCGCATGAAAGACGGCTGCAAAGCCGTGCGCCAGATCGCCCAGTCCGGACTGTATCCGAGCAACTGCCGGCTGATCGATGCCACCGAGGCGGTGCTTTCAGATATCGGCGACGGCACTCGCGAGCTGCTGATTCTTGCCTTCGAGTCGGCCGACCACCCGGTCGATGCCTGGCTGGGACGGGCGCTTGAGATCTGCCGCGATACCGGCGGCGAGGTGTTGGAGAATCCCGGGCAGACTGATGATCCGGCCGCCCAGTGGCGCTCGACCTTCCTGCGGGCGCCCTACATGCGCGATGCCCTGGTCCGGCTGGGCATGATTGTCGAGACTTTCGAAACCGCGGTGACCTGGGATCGCTTCGAGGACACGCACGCAGCGATTGTTTCAGCGGTTCAGGACACCGCCCGGCGGGTGTGCGGTGGGGCCGCCGTCGGCTGTCGATTCACCCACGTCTATCCGGACGGGCCGGCGCCCTACTACACAGTGATCGCACCGGGCCGGCCCGGGTCGATGATCGAGCAATGGGACGAGATCAAGCTGGCAACGATGGAGGCCATTGACCGGCACGGCGCCACGGTCACCCATCATCACGCCGTCGGCCGCGATCATCGCCCGGGCTATGACCGTCAGCGACCTGCCCTGTTCGCCAGGGCGCTGGGCGCAGTCAAGCAAGAGCTGGATCCCCAAGGCGTACTCAATCCCGGCGTGCTGATCGATCCGGAATAATTACCAACCGCGCGTGCCCGGCCCGCCCTTGAACGGGCCCCTGACCCATGACAGGATCCAGCCGCCGTAGAAATCGCCGGCTTGCGGCCTGACGCGTTCGCCGGCGACGAAGCAGGCATCCACCCGACCGGCATAGAAAGACAGATGATCGCGAATCCTGTCGTCGACCGGATCGGGGTAGGCCCAGCAGACGTCGCGCACCAGCCCCGATTCACCCTGCAGATGCCAGTACCGTGCCTGACCCTTCCATTCGCAAAAGGTGCGGGTTTCGCCGGCAACCAGCCGGCTGAAGTCCACCGCTTCGGGCGGGAAATAAAAGCACGGTGGGTGTGAGGTTTCAAGAATCCGGAGCCCCTGTCGGGTTTCAGCCAGTACCCGGCCGTCATGCTCGACCTTGAGCGCCCAGTCGATCGGCTCGATGCGCGGCGGTCGCGGATAGTCCCAGACCGACTCGCAATCCGGCAGCGCAGGCACGCTCATGGCCGCACCACGATGCTGCCCAGGGAGCGCCGATCGAACAACGCGGCGAAGGCTTCTCCGGCATGGTCCAGGTCGAAAATCCCGGCAGGCGCCGGGTCGATCCTGCCCTGCAGGGACCACTCGGCCAGCGTGCGGATCACGGGCGGCACGACGGAAGGGTCGGCCATTACCGAACCACCCCAGTTGACCCCATGAATGCTGCAGCGCTTGAGCAGCGGCAGGTTGAGTGGAATTCGTGCAATACCGGTGACGAAGCCGACCACCAGGTAACGGCCGCCTGGCTTGAGCAGCCTCAGAGCTGGCTCGGCCATTTCCCCGCCGACCGGATCGTAGACCACGTCGACCGCGCCAACAGATTGTTTGACCTGCTCACGCCAGTCAGGAGCGGTGTAGTTGATGACCAGCTCCGCGCCCTGGGCCAGGCAATGGGCTCGCTTTTCCTCGCTGCTGGCGCAAGCAATGACGCGGGCGCCCATGGCCTTGGCGCACTGGATTGCGGTGCTGCCGGTGGTGCCGGCTGCACCCAGCACCAGCACCGTTTCGTCAGTCGCCAGGCCGCCGATCTCGCGCAGGCCGTACAGACTGGTGGCCCAGGCGATGAAGAAATTCGCCGCGGCCAGCGGATCGATGCCTGGCGGCAGTGGCGCGCAAGAGCTTACCGGCAGCAGAATCTGCTCGGCCATGCCGCCATGAAGGGCGAATGCGGCGACCAGGTCACCCGGCGAAAGATGACTGACCCCCTCGCCTGTCGACTCGACCCGGCCGGCAAGCGAACTGCCGGGGATGAACGGCAGCTCCGGGCGGATCTGATAGTCGCCGCGGATCAGCAGGCCATCGAAATAGCCGATGCCGACTCCGGCCACATCCAGGCGCACCTGCCCGGGCCCCGGCGCCGGCGGGGCGTCAATTTCCTGCGGGGCAATTTTCGCGGGGTCGCCGAACTCGTGGATCTGTATTGCTTTCATCGAGACTCTCGGGCTCCATTCAATTGCGTTGAAGGGTAGCAGAACAACCGCAGACGTCGTGTTCTCGTCAGTACAGGACCCCACAAGAGAGCTGAGTTATTAACCCGCCAGACAATGGAACGTCACCGGAATTTCGTTGCGCTGTCAATAAACTGAAATAATCCGGATGGTAGTCTGATGTTTTACCGACGCAGGTCCCATCATGTTTCGCTCACTGAGTTCGATCCTTGCCGCTGGGCTTGTCCTGTGCCTGGTCGGCTGCGCAACACCGGACCGCACGACTGCCCAATCCAGCGATGATCATCACATCGTGCGCCTTGCACCGGCAGGGCAAGCCGGCTCCGCCCTGGCCCACCCGCACCGGATCGAAGCCGATGCGATGGCCGCGTTTCTTGCCGCACTGGAGTACGAAGAAGGCGGCCGATTGCTGTCCGGCGGTCACCAGCCGGTTTTCAGTGAGGTAGAAATCAATTCACTGGCGCCCGGTCTGTCCGAAGCGCTGACTTCAGCCCGCTCTGACCAGCGGGTTGACTTCGTCTCCTTCGGCCACATCGGCATGGGCATCGGCAACATGCGCAAGACCGAGGGCACCGTTTTCGTCGATGACCAGCGCGAGCTGAACATTGCATTTGCCGGCATTCGCCAGCTGATGACGGTTGATGACGACTTCACGCGGTTCCGCGATTTCTCGTTTGGCGACCCGCTTGCAAGCGACCGCGCACTGACACGCCTGAACGTGGAAGACTCGGTGTTCGTGGCCAAGCGCCGCGGTGATGGATCTTCCTGGCCGATGTGGGTCAAGGCAGGCATCGAGACGACGCCGGCGAGGGCTGGTACTCGAGACCTAGCACCCATCGCATCGCCAGCTACCGATCCGGAACCCGCGCAGACAGCCACGTCGGCAAGCCCCGCTTCGCAAGCCGCACTGCCGGAAATGCCGGATGATTTGCCAACAAGTCGTGAGGCCATTCGGGACCGACTGGCCTTTCTGAAAACGCTATACGACGACGGCCTGATTTCGGCAGAGGACTACCAGCGCGAGCGGGAAAAGGTGCTGCGTCAGCTCCCCTGAGAGAGGCTTTTTCGCCGGCCAACACTTTGGGGCCAGCAACGCTTACGCTCTTAAGCTCAGCGTTGACAGCGGGCACAGGCATACAGGCGCCGCCCGCTGACCGTTTGACGAGTGATCTCGCCATTGCACAGGAAACAGGCCTGTCCCTCGCGACTGAACACGAAGTGGCGATAGTCGCGACGTCGCCAGCCGGCAGCCTTGAGCTGACGGACGCGCTGGGGGTCGTTGGTAATGCCGCCGGTTTCAGCCGACCGCCACATCATCGTTCTCGCCGCCTCGGCCAGTTTCGCCTGCTCCGTCGGGACCAGGTCCATCGGGCGACGCGTCGGGTCCAGGCCGGCAATGAAAAGGATTTCCGAACGCAGGTAGTTGCCTACCCCGGCCAGAAAGGACTGGTCCAGCAGCAGGTGCCCCAGTTGCCGACGGGCAAACTCCGGTCTTGAGATCCAGGCGGCAACCTCGGCCACATTGGCGCCGCTGGAAAGGATGTCAAGCCCGGCGCGGCGAATGAAGGGGTGCTCGTTGACGCTGCCCGGGGCCAGCACGTCGATCTCCGATGCGCTGTAGAGCAGCGCCGAGCGCTCACCGCTGCTCAAGGCCAGACGCAGTTGACGACCGGTATCGGGGCGACGATCAGCCGGGGAGAACAGCCAGCGCCCATAGAGCTGGTTATGAGTGTAGATGGTGACGCCGTCTGCAAACTCCAGCAGCAGCGCCTTGCCCAGCGTCCTCACCGTCGCCAGACGCTGGGCTTCCAGCCGGCCCGACCAGCCCTTGAGGTGGTCAAATGCAAACCAGACCTCGACCAACGGTGCATCGCCCAGGGTGCGGCTGATCCGGCGCGCAACCCGATACATTTCCGGACCTTCAGGCATGCATCGGGCGCTCTTGCGACCAGCCAAGGCGCTCCAATCCCGGCCTCCTGACTTTCGGCCAGCTATCGATGTTGGGCCTTTCAATAACTGATCTCATAGCGCTCGCTATCCTTAGACTATCTGAGCCGGCAACCGGCCCCGGCCTTTCCTGCCCGGCTCAGGCCGGGGACTTTTCCCGCCGCAGGGTCACCTCTCCGCATGCCGCCAGTGCTTCGACGCCCTTATCGCGCAAGCGCAGCATGAAGTCATCCAGTTGGGCCGAGTCGGTCAGCTCCAGAGCAATCCAGCGATCACGGCCCTCTTCCTTGGCCAGATAGGCCGCCACGTCAGCCAGCTCCAGCGCATATTCCCACGACAGGGCACGCGGCCTGCCTGGCAGCGCTGGATAACAGGCGATGCCGATTGAACAGCTGCACTCGATTTCGTGGCCGTCGATGCAGTAGCGCTGCCTGCGCAGCGACGCCATGATGCGCTCGGCCTGTACCGTGGCCTGTGAACGCGAAGCCTGCCGAGCCACGATCAGAAATTCCTCGCCACCCAGGCGCACGATGTAGTCAGACTCTCGTGCGAGGGAAAGCAGCAGCTCGCCAATCTGTTTCAGCACCTCGTCACCGACTCGGTGTCCGTACTCGTCGTTGATGCGCTTGAAGTGGTCCAGGTCGATAATCAGAAAAACTATGTCCTGCTGCTCAGGGTTTTCGGCATCGTGCCATGCCCGGTCGACCTGGGCAACGTCCTGCGGCAGGTGTTCGGTCAGGTAGCGGCGGTTACGCAGACCGGTCAGCGGGTCGGTCAGGCTGGCCTGGCGAAGCTGCCGGTTGGCCTCGTCGAGCTGCCGGGTGCGTTCCTGCACGCGCTGTTCGAGCACATGCTGACGCTGTCGAAGCTGATGCACGCTGTAGCGCCACAGCGCGTACAGGCCCAGCAGCCCAACCATCAGCATAAGAATGCGAAATGCCAGTCGCTCGTGAAGCCGAGGCGCAAAGCGCAGGTCCAGGCTGGCCGGCAGCGGCGACTGCACGCCGTGCTCGTTGAGCGCGAACACTTCAAACCGATAGTCGCCTGGCGGCAGGTTGGTATAGAAGGCGCTGCGTCTTCGCTCGGCATCCTGCCAGTTAGCATCGAATCCGTGCAACCGGTATCGGTACTGCACCCCTTCCGGATGGCGAAACTGCAGGCCCGAAAACGCCACTTCGAGATCCCGTGCCTCAGGCGGCAGGTCAAGCCGCGCCTGCTCGACAAAATCCAGGCGATGAAGCTGACCGCCGGAACGCACAGCCCGGAGTCTGGGCAGGGGGGGTGGCGGGGCCTGAACCGCCCTGGCCAGGTCCAGCCGCAGGGCCCCACGCATGGTCGGACACCACAATACGCCAGGCCCGTCCTGGTACAGGCCGGCCTGACCCTGGCCACCGGTACACTGGGCGATTACCGGGTCGGTCAGGCGACCGAAAACCTCCATCTCAAGATTTTCCCGCTCTCCGCGATCAATCTGGTCAAACTGCGAGCGCGCCACGCGCTGGATGCCTTCATGAGTGGTCAGCCACAGATGATCGTCGGCATCCAGCGCGAGGAAAGAACCCAGGCTGGTACCCAGCCCATGACCATCATAGATGCGCGCTTCAACCTCGACAAATCTGGCCAAGGGTCCACCCATGGCGACCCAGATCTCGTCGTGGAATTCGAACAGGGTGGAGGCCGTGTACTGCATCAGACCAAGTTCCATGCCGACGGCCTCCAGCCCGCGGGCATCCCCCCGAAAGACACCGTTGTCGGTGGCCACCCAGATGCGGCCGCGCCGATCTTCCATCACGTCGTTGGCCAGCAACTGGTCCAGCCTCGGTCGGGAATCGACGCGCTCAAGCTCGCCCTCCCGCCATGAGTAGATGCCCGGACGGGCGGCCAGCCATACCCTGCCATCAGCAGCCTGTATCAACCCCAGCACGTTTAGCGCTGCCAGTTCGGCCGGGGTTTCCAGCGGTTCGATTTCAGGCCATGAAAACCAGGCTACTCCGCGCATGGTCGCCACCCACAGGCGCTGATTTCGGTCGACAAGAAAACCGTTGACCGTGGCATGGGGCAGATCGCGAGGCAAAATGGCCTGCTCGAAATGATCTCCGTCGAGGCGAAACGCGCCGCGGTCATCGCTGCCAACCCAGATATCCCCGACCGGGTCCTCGAAGTAGACCCAGACAGGACCATCCGGCAGACCGTCGATCTCGCCGTAGTGCCTGAAGGCGCTCTTCGACAGTCTCATGACCCCGGACTGCGAGCCAATCCAGAGATTGCTTTCGGTGTCGACATGCAGGCTCCAGACCCAGTCGATCTCGCCCAGTGAGCGGGTACGAACTGCCTCGATCCCGGTATTGCCAGGAAGCCTGCGCTTGAGCCCGGAGTTGCTGGCAATCCAAAGTGTGCCATGGTGATCGATCAGCAGATCCAGAACATAGAGGTCTTCCAGCAACTGTTCGGTCCAGACCGTCGGCTGTTCAATCGGCGCCCGTCGCAAACCACCACCCGTGGAAAGCCCCTGAACGAGATCCTTTCCGTCAATCAGCAGGGTGTAAACCACCAGCTCCGCCTCTTCGTCGGGCAGTGCATGAACCTCGAGCTCATTGCCATCCAGCAGCCAGATGCGGCCGCGTCCTCCAACCACCAGCCTTCCACCCTCGATGTGCGCCAGGCTGAATACTGGTTCACGAATCCGAGAATGGGCCTCGAGCCGATCCGGGCTCGCCAGGAACAGGCCGTTATTGGTCGCCAGCCAGACCTCGTCTGGGCCAGGCCCCGGCGCTATTGCAAAAACACGCCCGGTGGCACGACCCTCGCCGCCCGGCATGCGGATGTCTCCGCCTTCATGGAAGCTGACACCCCGCTGGGTGGCAATCCACAATCGGCTGCTTTCATCCTCGAAAAGGGCGCGAATGTAGTTGTCGGTCAGTCCGGGGTGACGATCGGCCCTGAACACCTCGAACTCGACGCCGTCGAAACGAGCCAGGCCGTTCTGGGTGCCAATCCACACCGCGCCGCTGGCAGCCTGCAGCACCGCCTTGCCGCTGGAATGCGGCAGGCCGGACGAAACATCCCAGAATTTCTCGCTCAGCTGGTGTACCGGCACCTCCGGCGACAGCGCCTGCGCCAAGGGGGTGATGAGCGCGCCAGCCGACAGCAAGGCAGCCAGAAAAAGACGCCTGAGGCGAGTCAAGGCTCAGTCCGGAAGCGAAGCGACACAACAGGCCGCTTCATCGAGCCTCGATCCGGCTGGTTTGCTCACGCCGCCGCCGACTCGGCCAGAAAGTCCTGGGCAAAACGCTGCAGCACGCCGCCGGCTGAGTAGATAGACAGCTCCTCGGCGGTATCCAGGCGGCACTTGACCGGCACCTCCACGGATTCACCATCCTGACGGTGAATGACCAGGGTGAGCGTGGCGCCTGGCGCCGGTTCGCCCCGGACGTCGAAAGACTCACTGCCGTCAATGGCCAGCGTCTTGCGATTCTGACCCTCGGTGAATTCCAGCGGCAGCACGCCCATGCCGATCAGGTTGGTGCGGTGGATGCGCTCGAAGCCTTCGGCGACGATGGCCTCGACCCCGGCCAGGCGCACGCCCTTGGCGGCCCAGTCGCGCGAGGAGCCCTGTCCGTAATCCTTGCCGGCAATCACGATCAGCGGCTGCTTGCGCTCCATGTAGGTCTCGATCGCATCCCACATCCGCATCACCTTGCCGTCAGGTTCGAGCCGAGTCAACGAACCCTGTTTCACCTCACCGCCGACCACGGCCATCTCGTTGATCAGCTTGGGGTTGGCAAAGGTGGCGCGCTGCGCAGTCAGGTGATCACCGCGATGGGTGGCGTAGGAATTAAAGTCTTCCTCCGGCAGGCCCATTTGCGCCAGGTATTCGCCTGCCGCGCTGTCGGCCATGATGGCATTGGACGGCGACAGGTGATCGGTGGTGATGTTGTCGCCCAGCACGGCCAGCGGCCGCATGCCGGTCAAGGACGGCTCGGCGGCCAGTGCGCCTTCCCAGTAGGGCGGCCTGCGGATGTAGGTACTCTCGGGCCGCCAGTCGTACAGCGGGCTGACCTTCCTGATGCGCTTGAATTTCTGCCCGAACATGGGCTCGTAGACCTTGCGGAAGTGCTCCGGCTTGACGCTGGAGGCGACGATGGCGTCGATTTCGGAGTCGCTGGGCCACAGCTCCTTCAAGGTGATCGGATTGCCATCGGCATCCTCGCCGAGCACATCACGCTCGATATCGAAGCGTACCGAGCCGGCGATGGCATAGGCCACGACCAGTGCCGGCGAGGCCAGAAACGACTGCTTGGCATAGGGGTGGATGCGGCCGTCGAAGTTGCGGTTGCCCGACAGCACCGCCACCGAATGCACATCGCGATCGATGATCTCCTGCTGGATCTTCGGATCCAGCGCACCGCTCATGCCATTGCAGGTGGTACAGGCAAAGGCGACGATGCCGAAACCGAGCTTTTCCAGCTCATCCAGCAGGCCGGCTTCTTCCAGGTACAGGCGCACCGCGATCGAGCCCGGGGCAAACGAGGACTTGACCCATGGCTTGCGGGTCAGTCCCAGCTCGTTGGCCTTCCTGGCCAGAAGCCCTGCAGCGATCACGTTGCGCGGATTGGAAGTGTTTGTGCACGAAGTGATGGCGGCAATGATCACCGCGCCGTCGGGCATGGAGCCGTCTTCAGGTATCTCGTAGGGCCCGGCGATGCCACTGGTGGACAGTGCCGAAGTGGCAACCCTGCTGTGGGGGTTGGACGGACCGGCGATGTTGCGGCCGATGGTCGACAGGTCGAAGCGCAACACTCGTTCATACTCCGCCGTCTCGATGTCATCGGCCCAGATGCCGGTATGCCGCGCATAGTCTTCAACCAGCCTGACCCGGTGCTCATCGCGGCCGGTCAGCGTGAGGTAATCAATGGTCTGCTCGTCGATGTGGAACATCGCGGCGGTAGCGCCATATTCCGGGGTCATGTTGGATATCGTCGCCCGGTCACCCACGGTCAGCGAGCGCGCGCCAGGACCGAAGAATTCCAGCCAGGCACCAACCACCCGCTCATTGCGCAGAAACTCCGTCAGCGCCAGCACGATGTCGGTGGCAGTGATTCCGGGAGCCGGCTGGCCGGTCAGCTCCACGCCGACGATGTCGGGCAGGCGCAGATAGGAGGCCCGGCCCAGCATCACGTTTTCGGCTTCCAGCCCCCCTACCCCGATCGCGATCACGCCGAGTGCGCACACGTGCGGGGTGTGCGAGTCGGTACCGACCAGGGTGTCGGGAAAGGCCACGCCGTCGCGCACCTCTACCACCGTGCACATCCGCTCCAGGTTGATCTGGTGCATGATGCCATTGCCGGGCGGAATCACGTCGACGTTGTCGAAAGCCTCCCTGGTCCAGTTGATGAAATCGAAACGATCGGCATTACGCCGCTCCTCGATCTGGCGGTTCTTCTCGAAAGCGTCCTTTTCGAAGCCGGCGTGTTCCACGGCCAGCGAATGGTCGACGATCAGCTGCACCGGAACCACCGGGTTGACCTGGGCCGGGTCACCACCCTTGTCGGCGATGGCGTCGCGCAAGCCCGCCAGGTCGACCAGCGCGGTCTGGCCGAGGATGTCATGGCAGACCACACGGGCAGGAAACCACGGGAAATCGCGTTCGCGCTTGCGCTCGATGAGCTGTTCAAGGCAATCGTTGAGCTCTTCGGGCGGACAGCGTCGGACCAGATTCTCGGCCAGCACGCGCGAAACGTATGGCAGACCGCACCAGGCGCCGGGACGAATGGCCTCTACCGCCTCGCGGGCATCGAAGTAGTCGAGCTCGGTGCCTGGCAGGCGCTTGCGGAAGCGAGTATTCATGGCGTTGCTCGGTGATCGTGAACCAGTGCTACATGATAACCCGGCGGTCGGACGGTGCACCGCGGCGAGCCGCTCCGCGCGCGGAATCCGGGGCGGAAAGTGCCGCGCCGCAGTACATTGACGAACGCTAATTCATCGTATGCTAATATTGCGGCCACTTTCGCAAGATACAACACACCAGGAGCAAACCCCATGATCAGAACGCTTTTCAGACCGCTGGCTGTATTCAGCCTGCTGCTGGCTTCCACCAGCATGGCCGGAAACGGTGAATCCCGCCTGTTCGTCACTGTTACCGCCAGCGGGCTGCAGGAGCAGGTCATGCCCCTAGTACTGGCCAATCAGGCCATGGATCAGGGTGCCGAGGTTCGCGTGCTGCTGTGCGGGGCCGGCGCCGAACTGGCGGTTGAAAGCCATCAGCCGGAGACCTTTGCGCCGCGCGATATCACCGCTCGGGACTTGCTTATGCGCCTGATCGGCAATGGCCACACCGCGGAGGTCTGCGCAATCTTCCTGCCCAACACCGAGTACGCGCCGGACGACCTGGTTGACGGCATCGGCGTTGCCGATCCGGCCGATGTGGCGGCATGGATGATGGCACCTGCAACCCGCATACTTGCCCAGTAAAAGCTACCACCCCCTATCCTCCGGGTCGTTTGCGTTAAAATGACCAGCTGCCTGGACCGGGAATCCGGTCCAGGCGGTCCACGTCCGACCGGACGCAGCGTCGGGCTCAGGTCTTCTCACACTTTCTTGGCCGGTACATCGGGGTCCGGCCACAACGCTTGCGACAAAGAAGCGCAGGCCCTGGAGGATAGTCAATGAATCTTTTCGAGACCATTCACACGACCGAGCACGAACAGGTCATTTTCTGCCACAACAAGGATGCCGGCCTCAAGGGCATCATCGCCATTCATAACACTACGCTGGGACCGGCCCTGGGTGGGCTTCGCATGTGGCCCTACGCCACCGAGCAGGAGGCGCTGGACGATGTGCTGCGGCTGTCGCGCGGCATGACCTACAAGGCCGCCGTGGCCGGGCTCAATCTCGGCGGCGGCAAGTCCGTACTGATCGGCGACCCGCGCAAGGACAAATCCGAAGCCCTGTTCCGCTCATTCGGCCGCTTCATCGAGTCGCTGAACGGTCGCTACATCACTGCCGAGGATGTCGGCATCGACGTCAACGACATGGAATACGTCTTCCAGGAAACCGACAACTGCGTCGGCGTGCACCAGGTCCACGGCGGATCGGGTGACCCCTCCCCGTTTACTGCCTTCGGCACCCTCCAGGGCATCCGGGCATCGCTTGCCCACCGCTACAACGATGAACAGGTCGGTGATTACAGCTATGCCGTTCAGGGGGTCGGACATGTCGGGATGGAACTGGTCAAGCTGCTGCGCAACGAGGGCGCCAAGGTGTTCGTGACCGACATCAACGAGGAAGCCGTACAGGCCGCAGTCGATCTGGGCTGCGAGGCGGTCGGACTTGACGATATCTATGAAGTCGATGCCAACGTTTTCTGCCCGACCGCGCTGGGCTCCGTCGTCAACGAACAGACCATTCCGCGGTTCAAGTTCCAGATTGTCTGCGGCGCCGCCAACAATCAGCTGGCTACCGAGGAGTGCGGTGATGAGCTGGAGCGACGCGGCATACTCTATGCGCCCGACTACGCCGTCAACGCCGGCGGCCTGATGAATGTCTCGATCGAGTTTGAAGGCTACAACCGCGAGCGTGCCAAGCGCATGATGCGGACAATCTACTACAACGTCTCGAAGATCTTTCAGATTGCCGGTCGAGACGGCATCCCCAGCTGGAAGGCCGCCGATCGCATGGCCGAGGAACGCGTCGCGACGATCGGCAAGCTCAAGCTGCCGTTCATGGGGCGCGCCCATCGTTTCCCCGGACGCGAGCGCGGCAATCACTGAGGATGGGAATAGGGAAGAAGGGAAGAAGGGAAGAAGGTAAGAGGTAAGAGGATGACGGACGGCGCATGGCCGCCAATTCACGCTTGAAGAGCAGGACTTTCCAGCATGAGGCTTTCTGAAGACATCGAACTGTTGCGCGAGACTGTTCGCCGCTTTGCCGACGAGGCGATTGCGCCGCGCTCAGCCGAGATCGATGAGCGCAACGAGTTCCCGCAGGAGCTCTGGGCCGAGCTCGGCGAGCTGGGCCTGCTTGGCATCACCATCCCGTCCGAGTACGGCGGCGCCGAAATGGGCTACCTCGCCCACCTCGTCGCGATGGAGGAAATCTCCCGCGCCTCGGCCTCGGTGGGCCTGTCCTACGGCGCTCACTCCAACCTTTGCGTGGACAATCTCTTCCGCAATGCCTCACCGGCCCAGCGCGAGAAGTTTCTGCCCAGGCTGATCAGCGGCGAGTGGAAGGGTGCCTTGGCCATGTCCGAGCCGGGAGCAGGCTCCGACGTGGTCGGCTCGATGCGCTGCAAGGCCGAGAAGCACGGTGATGTCTGGGTGGCCAACGGTTCCAAGATGTGGATAACCAACGGACCGGAAGCCGACGTGGTGCTGTGCTACATGCGCACCGCCGGCAAGGACGCCGGCTCGCGCTCGGTTACAGCGTTTCTGATTGAAGGCGACTTCCCTGGATTCCGTCGGGCGCAGAAACTGGACAAGCTGGGAATGCGCGGCTCCAATACCTGCGAACTGGTGTTCGACAATTGCGAGATTCCTCAGGAAAACGTGCTGGGCGAAGTCAACCAGGGCGTCAAAATCCTGATGTCGGGCCTGAACTCAGAGCGACTCGTGCTCTCCGGTGGTCCGATCGGCATCATGCAGGCCTGCCTGGAACAGATCCTGCCCTACGTGCGCGAACGCAAGCAGTTTGACCGTCCGCTGGGCAATTTCGGGCTGATGCAGGCCAAGATCGGCGATGTCTACACGGCGCTGCAGTCGGCGCGCGGCTTCGCCTACCAGGTTGCCGCCGATTACGACGCCGGCAACAACTCGCGGGTTGATGCCGCCGCCTGCCTGTATCACGCCTCGACCAGCGCGGTTCAGGTCGCTTTGGAAGCCATCCAGGCGCTGGGCGGCAACGGCTACATCAACGAGTATCCGACCGGTCGGCTGCTGCGCGATGCCAAGCTCTACGACATAGGTGCGGGCACCAACGAGATTCGACGCACGCTGATCGGGCGCGAGCTGGTCGAGGGTCGGGCGTAACCCCGCCCGGCCATGCGATAATCAATTTCTACACGAGACACAAGCGGGATCGGATCATGACAGACAGCATCGTTATCGTCGCCGCCCGGCGAACCGCCATTGGTTCCTTCCAGGGCCAGTTTTCCGCCTTGAAGGCGCCTGCGCTGGGCTCACAGGCCATTGCTGCAGCCGTTGCAGATGCCGGTATCGACGGTTCCGACATCAATGAAGTGATCATGGGCTGCGTGCTCCCGGCCGGCGCCGGCCAGGCGCCGGCCCGCCAGGCCGCCCTGGGCGCCGAACTGCCGCTGCAAGTCGGCTGCACCACGATCAACAAGGTGTGCGGATCGGGCATGAAGGCGGTGATGTTCGGCCATGACCTGATCCGGACCGGCTCTGCGAACATCGTTGTTGCCGGGGGCATGGAGTCGATGACCAATGCACCCTACCTGGTAGATAGAGGCCTGCGCATGGGTCATGCCAAGTTGCTTGACCACATGTTCTTTGACGGACTGCAGAATCCTTACGACGGCAACATGATGGGGCATTTCGGCGAGCAGTGCGTGGCCAGATATGGCTTCACCCGCGAACAGCAGGATGACTTTTCCCGCGCCTCGGTAGAGCGGGCCAATGCCGCGATTGCCGAGGGCCGTTTCTCCGAGGAAATCGCCCCGGTAACAATCTCCAGCCGACGCGGCGACACCACGGTAGACACCGACGAGGAACCGGCGCGCTGCAATATCGAGAAAATGCCCAGCCTGCGCCCGGCCTTTGCCCGCGACGGCACCATTACCGCAGCCAGCTCGTCGAAGATTTCCGACGGCGCAGCCGCGCTGGTGCTGATGAGCGAGTCCGAGGCCGATCGTCGGGGCCTGAAGCCGCTGGCCCGCATTGTCGCCCATGCCGGCCATGCCCAGGAGCCGGAATGGTTCACCACTGCCCCGGTCGGCGCAATGCGGAAGGTGCTCGAACAGGCTGGCTGGCACGCCGATACGGTCGACCTGTACGAGATCAATGAAGCATTTGCCACGGTGACCATGGCCGCAATGTCCGAACTGTCGCTGGATCACGCCAAAGTCAATGTCCACGGTGGCGCCTGCGCCCTGGGCCACCCGATCGGCGCCAGCGGCGCACGCATCCTGGTCACCCTGCTTCATGCGCTGAAAGCTCACGGCAAGAAGACCGGGGTGGCCTCGCTGTGCATTGGTGGCGGCGAAGCCACGGCGGTAGCTGTCGAGCTTTACTGACGGCGGCTTCAGGCAACCGTGAGCGCCGGTGATGCAGTCAAGGTTGTCGAAGTCGGGCCGCGCGACGGTCTGCAAAACGAGCCCTATGCGATCGCCACCGAGATCAAGCTTGAGCTGATCCACCGTCTGTCCAAAACCGGGCTGAAGGTTATCGAGGCAACCAGCTTCGTGCGCGCACCGGCCATTCCCCAGCTTGCCGACGCCGAGGCAGTGATGTCGGGGCTCAAGCGCAAGCCTGGCGTGTGCTACCCGGTGCTGGTACCCAATGAACAGGGTTATCAGCGAGCCCGCTCGGTTGGTGCAGACGAGATCGCGGTTTTCACTGCCGCTTCCGAGGCCTTCAATCGCAAGAACATCAACTGCAGCATCGACGAATCGCTGGCTCGATTCGCGCCGGTTATGGCCCTGGCCCGCCGGGATGCCGTTCGGGTGCGGGGTTATGTTTCCTGCACACTGGGCTGCCCCTACCAGGGCGAAGTACCTATCGCCGATGTAGTGCGGGTGGCAGAGGCCCTGCTCGATGAAGGCTGCGACGAAATCTCGCTGGGGGATACCATCGGGGTCGGCACGCCAGCCAGCGCGCGACGCATGCTGCGTTCGGTTGCCGAATCCATCCCCATGGAGCAGCTGGCAATCCACTTTCACGATACCTATGGTCAGGCGCTGGCCAACATCTACGCCTGCCTGGAGGCCGGCGTGCGCGTGGTTGACAGCTCGGTGGGTGGCCTGGGCGGTTGCCCCTATGCGCGAGGAGCAACCGGCAATGTCGCTACCGAGGACCTGGTCTACATGCTAGACGGACTGGGCATGGCGACCGGCATCGATCTACAGAAACTCGCCGAAACCGGCGAATGGATTACCAGCCAGCTCGACCGACCGCGCAGCCGAGCCGGTCAGGCCTGGCTGAAACGCACACCAACAGGAAACGTACATGAAACTTGAGCAATCGCGCGCCCTGATTACCGGGGGCGTGTCGGGACTTGGACTGGCCGTGGCTGAGCACCTGGTGGCATCCGGCGGCAGAGTTGCGCTGGCCGATGTCAACCAGGAGGCCGGCACGAAAGTCATTGACCACCTGGGATCGGACAAGGCGCGCTTCTTCAAGGTCGATGTGACCAGCGAGCAGGCCGTGACCGACACGGTGGATGCAGCCACCGACTGGCTGGGCACGCTGAATGTCAACGTCAACTGCGCCGGCATCCTGGGCGCCGGGCGGGTGCTGGGCCGCGAGGGCCCGATGCCGCTGGAGCGTTTCAGCACCACCGTGATGGTCAACCTGGTCGGCACCTTCAATGTGATCAAGGCGGCGGCAGCGCGCATGGAGAACAATGAGCCCGGAGTCGATGGCGAGCGCGGAGTCATCGTCAACACCGCGTCGGTCGCCGCCTATGAAGGACAGATCGGACAGGCTGCCTACTCGGCATCCAAGGGCGGCGTGGTCGGTATGACCTTGCCGCTGGCCCGCGAATTCACCCGCATCGGTGTGAGGGTAATGACCATCGCGCCGGGTATATTTCTGACCCCTATGGCTGATGTCATGCCTGAGCATGTTCAGGAGGCGCTGGCCGCCTCGGTGCCTTTTCCCAAGCGCCTGGGGCGACCTGCCGAGTTTGCCGAACTGGTTGCCCACATCATCGAAAACGGCTATTTCAACGGCAGTGTCATCCGCCTCGATGGCGCAATTCGCCTGGAACCCAAGTGATGGAAACCTTCGCCGCCATCCAGAGTCACATCAAGTCGCGTTTTCAAATCGTTCACGAAGAGCCATTCATGCTCGGTCTGGAGGTACCTGCCGGCAAATCCGGCCGCCGCCAGAGCGTGTTTCTGGCCGAACTCAAGGGGCCGGATGGTCGCCGGTTCCTGCGTATAGAGACCACGGTCGCTCCGCTGGGTGCTCATGATGCCGAGAAGTGTCTGCGGGTGAACATGATGCTGCGCACCGGCTATCTTGCGGTCGGCGACATGGAAGGTGTGGCCTTCCTGAAGCTGTGTGAAAACTTGAGCTACTCGGCCATCAGTGAATCGATACTCGACTATTACATTACCCGCATCGCCGAGCTGGGAGACAATATCGAGCAGACACTGACCAGGGGCGGGGACTGGTTTTGATCATCAGGGGGCCTTCAAGCCTCCGGCCACAGGGAGAACAACATGGAACAACTGATTTCGGAATTCGAATTGGCCGACGGCCTGGCGCTGGCGTGGAACGTACTTGGCGCCCTGCTGATCTTCATCATCGGGCGCTGGCTGTCACGCTTTATCGTCAAGACCATGCGCCGCACGCTCAACGCGCGCGGCATGGACGAGATGCTGACCGGTTTTCTCGGCCGCATTGTCTACGCCATCCTGCTGATCTCGGTGATTCTGGTTGCGCTGGGATCACTGGGTATCGCGGTCACTCCGCTGATTGCCATACTTGGTGGCGCCGCACTGGCGGTGGGACTGGCACTTCAAAGCAGCCTGAGCAACTTCGCATCCGGGGTCATGCTGGTTGCCTTCAGGCCCTTCACTCGCGGACACTTCGTCGAGGCAGGCGGTGTTTCCGGCACCGTACAGGCGGTCGGCATTTTCCACACCGAGTTGAAAACTCCTGACAACCGTCATGTAATCGTGCCCAACAGCGCGATTACTTCCGGGTCGATCACCAACTACTCTGCCTACGACACCCGTCGCATAGACCTGATCATCGGCGTGGATTACGGCGACGACCTCAAAGTGGCTCGGAAGACCATCGCCGAAGTGCTTGAAAAGCATGAAAAGGTGCTTGACGATCCGGAGCCGGTCATCATGCTGATGGACCTGGGTGACTCCAGCGTGGATTTTGCCGTGCGCCCCTGGGTCAACTCGGCCGATTTCTGGGTCGTGCGCTCGGAGCTGATGGAGCAGATCAAGGTCGCACTGGAGCAATCCGGTTGCTCGATTCCGTTCCCGCAGCGAGACGTCCATCTGCATCAGAAGGACGCTGCCTGAATGCTGTACTGGATGATTGTGGCCCGGGCTTCTGCCCGGGCTCAGTCTCCCTGCAGCGAGGTGATGATATAGCCGCCTGACTTGTCGTCATGCAGCAGGGTCAGCAGCTTGCGCTGCTCACAGGCCTTGAGCAGCTCACTGAAGCTTCGAAATCCGTGGTAACTCTCATTGAAACCCGGCTTGCGACGCTTCAGCGCCTGCTTGACCATCGAGCCCCAGATTTTTTCCTCGGCATCGCGCTCCTCGAACAGCGCCTCGGCCGTGCCCATGACCAGGTCGATGGCCTCCTGTTGCTTGTCATCCTCGCTGCGCGCACTGCTCTTGGCGGTCTTCTTTTTGGCCTTCTTCTTCTTGCTGCGCTCGGTCTTGCGGGCTTCCTTGCGAATCAGGTCGTCGTAGAAGATGAATTCGTCGCAGTTGGAAGTGAGCAGGTCCGATGTCGAACTCTTGACGCCTACGCCAATCACCAGCTTGTTGTTTTCCCGCAGCTTGCTGACCAATGGTGAAAAATCCGAGTCGCCGCTGATGATCACGAAAGTATCGACATGTGACTTGGTGTAGCACAGATCCAGCGCATCGACCACCATGCGGATATCGGCCGAGTTCTTGCCCGACTGGCGCAGGTGGGGGATATCGATCAATTCGAAAGCAGCCTCGTGCATCGACGGCTTGAACTCCCGGTAGCGCCCCCAGTCGCAATAGGCTTTCTTGACCACGATATTGCCCTTGAGCAGCAGCCGCTCCAGAACCTTCTTGATGTCGAAGGCCGAGACATTGATGTCACGCACGCCCAGCGCGATGTTCTCGAAGTCGCAGAACAACGCCAGGTTGCGGGCCGTGGAGCCGTGGGACATTGCTTGATTCCCCAGAATTTAAAGCAGGCAGCATACCACCGCTGGGGGGCGGCATCACAAGCGCCAGTCCACGGCTCCCCGACCCTGCTGCTCAAGCCACTGGTTCGCCCTGGAAAAGTGCCGGCAACCAAAAAAACCGCGGTGAGCGGAAAGCGGCGAGGGATGTGGCGCTTTCAGGACCAGGTGGCGCGCGTTGTCTATGGCCGCGCCCTTGCGCTGGGCCAGGCTGCCCCAGAGCATGAAAACCACCGGCAAGGCACTGCCATTGACATGATCGATGACGGCATCGGTGAATCTTTCCCAGCCCTTTCCCTGGTGAGCGCCTGCCCGACCCTGTTCCACCGTCAACACCGCGTTAAGCAGCAGCACGCCCTGCTCGGCCCAACGCTGCAGACAACCATGTTCCGGAGCATTGATGGACAGATCCTCCTGCAATTCCTTGAAAATATTGACTAGCGACGGCGGCTTGGGCACCCCCGGACGGACCGAGAAGCACAGGCCATGGGCCTGACCCGGGCCGTGGTAGGGGTCCTGGCCCAGAACGACTACCCTGACCCGTGATGGCGGCGTGGAATCCAGGGCATTGAAGATCAGCTCACCCGGCGGGTAAATGCGAGCCCCGGCACGTTTCCTTTCCAGCAGGAAGTCGCGCAGCTGGCTCATGTACGGTTGCTCGAACTCGGTCGCCAGGGCCTGGCGCCACTCGGGGTGGATTTTAACCTGGCGAGGCTTGGACATTCGGTCGATGGTCTCCATGTAACATGATCGCGGTTTACCCGATATCACCAATCCAGGAATCTCTTGCCAATGACCATCACAACCGATGCCGTTATCGTCGGTGCCGGCCCGGTCGGCCTGTTCCAGGTCTTCGAGCTGGGCCTGCTCGGCCTGAAGGCTGAAGTGGTCGACAGCCTGCCACAGGTCGGTGGCCAATGCGCCGAGCTGTACCCGGAAAAGCCAATCTACGATATCCCGGCCTGGCCGGTGATCGGCGCGCAGGAACTGATCGACAAGCTGATGGAGCAGATCAGTCCCTTCAACCCCGGGTTTCACCTCGGCCAGCAGGTCGACTCCTTCAAGATCGACGATGACGGACGATTCTCTATAAGCACTTCGACCGGCACCCGGATCAATGCAGGTGCGGTCATTATCGCTGCCGGGCTGGGCGCCTTTCAACCGCGGCGTCTGCGGGCCAAGGGGCTGGAACAGGTCGATCCGGCCCACATTCACTACAAGGTCACCGATCGTCAATCCTTCGCCGGCAAGCGCCTGGCGATTCTCGGCGGCGGTGACTCGGCGCTGGACTGGACACTGGATCTGATCGACGTGGCAGAGTCAATCGACCTGATCCATCGCCGCAGAGAGTATCGGGCTCAGCCGGCATCGGTAGAGAAGATGAAACAGCTGGCAGCAGCCGGCCGGATGCGCGAACATCAGGGCATCATCAATGAAATGCACGCCGATGAGGGACGGCTGACGGCACTTGAAATCATCAACCTCGAGCGCGAAAGATCACGCATCGAGTGCGATGCGGCGCTGGTGTTCTGGGGCCTGGCGCCCAACCTCGGGCCGATCGCTGACTGGTCGCTGGAGATCGAGAAAAAGCAGATCCAGGTCGATACCGAGAAATTTCAGACCTCGATCCCGGGAGTATTTGCCGTCGGCGACATCAATACCTACCCGGGCAAGAAGAAGCTGATCCTGTCCGGCTTCCACGAGGCGGCTCTGGCTGCGTTCGCGGTTCAGAAGCACCTTGATCCGGAGGCAAGGCAGTTCGTGCAGTACACCACCACCAGCCCGATCATGCACAAGCGGCTGGGCCTGAAGGACTGATCAGGCTTCGCCGGCCGGTGGCAGCAGCGGCTCTGCTGCCCGGCCAGACTTGAGTCTAAGCGCATTGCGATAGCACTGGGCGGCTGCCTCGAGGCGTCCGGCCCGGTCGAGCACGCGACCCAGCGCCGCATAGGCTTCACTTTCCGGCTGGCGACGGACAGCCTGCTCCAGCAGCTCCTGGGCGCGATCATACTGCCGATCGTCCAGGTACAGCATTCCCAGCGTCAACTGCAGTGCACCGTCCTCGGGGTGACTGTCCAGCCAGCGCTCGCAGTGACGAATTCTTCCGGCACGCCCACTGTCGTCGGTGTAGGCATACAGCCTCAGCGCATCGGGATGCGGCTCGTTGTCAATCAGTGCCCGCAGCGCCGGCTCGCCGAGGTCAGGCCGGCCAAGGTCAATCGCTCGCCGGGCCATGGCCTCGACGACTTCCGGGCGCTTGCGCAGACGCCTTCGGAGATCGCGCCAGGCCGCTTCCAGCTCGCCGATATCGCTGCTTGCGCCAAGTTCGCGCGCTGCCGCCAGCCCAGTCAATTCATCGGCGCGATCACGATCGATCACGCCCGCTTTCTGCAGCGGCTTGATCAGATAACGCACCTCGCGCCAGCGATCCTGCTCCTGGTAGGCCTGAAGCAGAAGCCTGAGAACACCGGCATGCCGACGCTTGCGCAGGTGCAACTCTTCGAGCACGGGAATGGCCTCATCGATCCGCCCCTCGCCGATCAGCAGTCTGGCCCGGGCCAGTCCAGTCACGAAATGGCGCTTGCCGAAGCGCGAATCAGCCAGCGCAAGCCAGGCATCGCGCCGCTCGGGATCGGCCCGGCCCTGCGCTGCGCGCGCCGCGGCCAGCAGTCCAACAGTCGAAGAGCGGTACGACAGCGCCCTGGCCAGCGACTTCTCGGCGCGCTCCCAGTCTCCCTCGGTCAGCGCCAGCAGGCCGGTCTCCATCTGCTTGCGCGCACGTCGTTGGCGCAGGCGCCTGGCGGCGCGTCCTGGTAACCGAAACAACCCGCTGGCAATCGAAAGAACTACCCAGATCAACAACACAACGCCGACCAGAACCAGCACTGACATCTCGATCCGCCAGCGACCGATATCAAGCAGCACGTACCCGGGATCGTCCAGCAGGGTCGGCGCGATGAAGGCCATCGCCACCAGCGCCAGCAATACAGCGATGATGATAAGCAGTCGCTTCACGGTCGTCGGTCCAGCTCTTCGGCGATCATCATCCGCGCCCGCCCCAGCTCTGGCAGTGCCGGCCACCGCGCCTGCTCAGCCAGGCGATCAAGGCGCGCGAGCGCAGCGGCGACTAGCGAATGGTCGCTTGCAAAATGCGTATCGATCAGCAGCCTGATCGCATCGATCTGGGCGTCAAGCTCGGACTCGCTGGCTCGCGCCAGCGCAAGCTCTGCTGCAACCAGTCGCAGCGCCAGCTGCTCGCGCGCCAGGTCCATTTCCAGCGGAGTCGGACCGGCCTGGGCACGTTCTCGTACGGTGATCAGTCGACCCAGCGTTGTTCCAAGCCTCGCCCGCCAACCCGGCTCATCGCTGTCGACAGGCTCTATGTCTGGCGCCGTCGGGTCCTGCCGGCCAGGCCACTGGTGCAATTCCCCTGCAATGCCGCGCAGCTGGGCGCCGAGGGCTACGGTATCAGGCTTGTCCAGCCCGCGCAGGCTTTCCAGCTCATCTGCCAACTGCCGACGGGCAGCTGCCAGCGCCGGATCATCCAGCTCGGTCAGCGCCTGCGCTGCCCGCTCGAAAGCCTCGCGCGCACCTTCGACATCGGCGGCCAGGTCGAGTCGGTCCTGGCCAAGTCGTAACAGCCCAACGATCTCCATCAATCTGAGTCGGCGCATCAGCTGCCGATGCGCCTGTTCGCGCTCGGCCGATGACAGCTCCGCTACCTCGACGATACGTCCGCTGACATCCTCCAGCCGACCGGAGAGCTCGTCAAGCCGTCCTGCCAGGCTGTCAATGCGACCTTCGAGAGCTTCCAGGTCAGACGAGGCTGCCAGCCCATCCAGTTGGACATGCAGTGATTGCTGCGAGCCTTCGATGTCGTCCAGGCGAGCACCCAGCCGCGAGGCAAGATGCTCGCGCTCCGACCGATCCGATTCCAGCGCGCGTTCGGTCTGCTCAAGCGCACCGGCCAGGCCGTGTAGCTCGGTTGCCATAGCGTCCATACGCTCTTCGATCCCGGGAATCCGAGCCTGCCAATTTTCAGTGTCCTCTGGCGGCGCAACCATGGCAGGTGAAAACCATAGCCAGGCCGCCGCACCCAGCGCGACAATGGCAATCAACAGCGCCAACCAGCCGGGCCCGGAAGAACGCCTCTGGCGGTTATCGGGTGGCTGCGACGGCTGCTCCTCGACCGACTTGCTTTCCTCGGATTCAGTCATTTATCGACCAGTGAATGGGGTTCTTGAGGGATGCTAACGGATCACATCCATTCCTGCCAGCACCTCGAGCATGCTCGCATCGTCAGCTGCGCCGGCGTTGATCACCTGTACAAAACCGCTGTCCCTGGCAATGCCTGCCAATCGGGAGGAGGCAACGAGCAGGGTCAACCACCCATCTTGCATGCGCTGCTCCGGCGCGATCAGTTCGCCCAGACGCCGCAATACCTCACTGCTTGTCACCAGCACGATCACCTGCCCGGCCCTGCTTATCGCGCTCAGGGCCTGCCAATCCGGCTCAACCGGCGTGCGCTCATAAACCACCAAGCGCTCAACCCGCGCACCGCGCTGGCCCAGCACCTTGTCCAGCTTGCGCCGACCATCGGCAGCAGCCAGGATCAGCACGCGCCTGCCCTTCACCGACTCAAGCTCCGGAAGTGTCAGCATGGCCTCGCTGGTGCCGCCGGCAGGCGGAAAACAAACCTGCTTCAACCCCGAAGTTGCCGCCACCGCTGCGGTGCCCGGACCGGGAACGACTATCGGTTGGGCATTCAGCGCCTCGACGCCAGCCAGCGATACTGACTGGCGCACGCCCTCGGCACTTGTGAACACCAGGACATCGGCCGGCAGCGCTGCAGAAAGTCGGCCCCTCGCTTCTTCCTGCTCGGCGACCGGACCAACCCGAATCAGCGGCAGCGCAAGCGCGCTATGTCCAGCCGACACCAGGCGGGCAACCAGGGCTGAGGCAGCAGGCTCGGGGCGGGTGACAACGATCAATGGTGATAAGGACATCGAGCAAAAAAAAGACCCGTCGCTTACGACGGGCCTAGGATAAGATCCGGGTGTCTGACACAAATCACCAACGTGCAGGGGGCTTGCGTGTTGGCGTTGGCAGTAGGGGGACGCACATCAGCAATTCATGCCGTGGACGACACCCGGAAAGCTAATCGGTGAACCACCCTAAGTGATCAACACGGTTGTAATATTGCCATAGCCAATCCGGCTTGTCCAGCCCGGAATTTAGATTTTTTGCAAATGAACCAATAGAGGCAGGTCACAGCTCACCACTAAACAGCAGCGCGGGCGGGTACTCGCCAACCTTGGCGCAAACGATGACTTCTTGCGGTCCATGTACGGCAGGTGCAATCGTCAGCGACCAGCCGCTGGGGGCAAGTGCCGGGTTGCCCAGCGATTCGGCAACATCCGGGCGGATCAAATTGCAGCCTGTCCGCCAGACTTGCCCGGCTGCACTGACCATGACCTCGTCGGCCGGACCATGATCGAGCGAGGCCGCCCACCCGGCCAGCTCGATCGAGCCGTCTGGCTGGCGCTGGCGGAGGTCGACCCAGCCCCAGGTGCCGCGATCGATGTCGTCCAGATCGGGAAGGCTCATGCTGTCATCGCCGGCCACGATGTACAAATCCTGCTCATGCGCCAGACCCCTGGGTATCCGCCAGATCGGTCGGTCGGCGCCGGCCAGATCGGCAATCGCTGCCCTGACGAATGATTCGGTGACGTAGGTTGCGCCATAGATCTCGCGATCCAGTGAATCGATCTCACTGGATTGAAAGAACAGCAGACCATCTGACGGCATATGCATGCCGGCGGGCAAAATCGCCTGGTCACACACGCTGAAGCAAAGCACACCATCACTGGACAACTGCGTCAGCAGCCGCTTGAGCCAGCGCCGGAACAGGGATTCAGGCAAGTGAGAAAACAGCGAGGCGACCCAGATCAGGTCGAACTGCCGGTCAGGAGTGAAGTCTTCCGGGCCGGGCGGGGAAACCAGGCCGTGAACACCGAAGCGACGAGACAGGTAGCTGACCGCCTCGGGCTGGATCTCGGCCGCCCAGATTCGCTCGGCGGGCACGGCATGAACCAGCAGCCGGGTCAGCCTCCCGTAGCCGCAGGCAAAATCCAGCACTCGCGGGCTCGCTGGCCACCGGCCCGCCAGGCGCTCGCGGACTTGGCACAGCATGGAGAACTGCTGAAGCGCCACGTTGTAATACTGGCTCCAGGCCGCCCCGGGATGATCGTGATGGCGCAGCGAGTGAGCCAGCATCTGGCAGCGTGGGTCGACGTCGACATCCACTGCAAGCCGATCGGTGCCGAGCACCTGGGCGGCCAGCTCGCCCACCAGCCGCGGAAGATCGGCCGGCGGGCTCATTGACGGATCAATCGAGTTCTCACGACCCACGGGCAGGCTCCAGACCATCAAGAATGGATTGGCCACCACGCTCGATCAGCAAGTCAGCTGCTTGCTGCCCGAGCGACTCAGCCTGCCCGGCACTTCCTTCAACGACCGCGTCGATCAAGGTCTGGCCGTCGGGGCTGGCCAGCCGGGCATGCAGCGCCATATCTTCGCCGCCAAGACGCGCAAGGGCCGCCAGCGGCATGCGACAGTCGCCGCCCAGGGCCTGAACTACCGCCCGCTCGGCGCGTACCGCCATTGTGGTGTCGGGACAGGCGATCGACTCAAGTTGCTGGATCAGTCGGTGATCATCGGCACGGCACTCGATGGCGATCACACCCTGACCCGGCGCCGGCAGGAACTCAGGCCCGTCAAGAACCCGGCAGTTGGGTGGACTTAGTCCCAAGCGCTTGAGGCCGGCAGCAGCCAGCACCAGCGCGTCGACCCGTCCGTCGTCCAGATGCTCCAGACGCGTCTGCACATTGCCGCGCACGGCGACGATCTCCAGGCCGTGATGCATGGCCAGCAGCTGGCTCTGACGTCGCAGACTGGAGGTGCCGACCCGACTGCCGTCGGGCATCTCGCCTACCGGCAGGCCATCAGCGCTCAACCACAGGTCACGATGATCCTCGCGCGGCAGAAAGCAGGCCAGGCACAGCCCGTCCGGCAGGGTGGCCGGCACGTCTTTAAGCGAGTGCACGGCCAAGTCGGCCCGACCTTCCAGAATGGCATGCTCAAGCTCTTTCAGGAACAAGCCCTTGCCACCGAATTCGGCCAGTGAGCGATCCAGGATCTGGTCACCGCGGGTGGTCATTGGGACCAGATCCGGAACCAGGTCGGGACACCGGGCTGACAGCATGACCGCGGCATGCTCTGCCTGCCACAGCGCCAGCGGCGACTTCCGGGTGGCAATCCGCACTCGTCGTGGCCGGTTCAGTTCTGCAGCCACTTTCGCACCTCGGCCAGGTTTCTTCGGCTGACTTCCGGCTGCAGGGCCACCCCATCGACTTCGACCAGGTCCCTGCCCTCCGCATCGCGGAACAGGGCCTTGAGGTGAGCGCGGCTGACCAGAGTCGAGCGGTGAATCCGCATGAAGGTCTCCGGATAACGCTGTTCCAGGCTGACCAGCGAGTCCTCCACCAGGGCCTGGCCTTCCAGGTGGTGGACGCAGGTGTACTTGTCCTCGGCTGCCAGCACCCGAATGCTGGCCAGCGGGATCTTGAGCAGCCGGTCACCCAGGCGGGCACTCAGCCAGTCCTGCCTTGAGGTCAGCCGGGACCGCCGCACCCGCTCCAGGGCACGGTTCAGGCGTTGTGCCCGAATCGGCTTGACCAGGTAGTCGACGGCATCGATCTCGAAAGCATCCACCGCGTAATTTTCGTATGCAGTGCAGAAAATAACGGCCGGCGGCGAGCTTAGCCCGGCCAGCCGCCGGGCCAGGCTGACGCCGTCCACGCCCGGCATTTCGATGTCCAGGATCACCAGGTCGGGATGCAGGCGTTTGCAGCAGGACTCGACATCGGCCGGATTGGACAGGCAGGCAATCGCCCTGGCCTGCCCACCCTCCTCCAACATGCGCTTGAGACGTTCCAGTGCCGGCGGCTCGTCATCGACCAGAACCGCATTCAGTTTCTGGCTTTCGACCACACCCGCTCCAGCCACTCATCGATTGCGACAATTTCCTCCGGACTGACTGAATGCGGCATCGGCCAGGTCTGCCACTGCACCGCGAAGCCGGCGCTTTCCAGGGCGCGTACGCTGGCCTGGCCAAGGCCCACGGGCACGATAGGGTCATGATCCCCATGCCCCATGAAAATCGGCACCTGGCTATTGCCAGAGCGCGCCCAGCGCGATAGCTCGCCTGCATCGAGCAGATAGCATGACAGGGCCATGATGCCGGCCAGCGGTGATTCGCGTTCCAGCCCGGCGCGCAGCGCCATTGCCCCACCCTGGCTGAATCCGGCCAGGACCAGCCGCTCCGGCGCGATACCGGACTCGATCTGTTGATCGATCAGACGATGGACGGCAGCCAGCGAGTCCTGAATGCCCTGCTGGTCCTGGTCACGATCGATCTGCATGCCTCGAATGTCGTACCAGGCCCGCATTTGCATACCGCCGTTAATGGTCACCGGCCGGACCGGGGCATGGGGAAATATGAATCGCACCGGCCTCAAGGCTGCACTTTTCAGGTGCGGTACAATCGGCACGAAGTCATGACCGTCGGCACCCAGACCGTGCAGCCAGATCACGGCATGGGCAGGGGCACTGCCGGTCTCCCTGACCACGCACTCCAGATTCAATCGGGATTCATCATTCATGCGATCCAGTTTAACTGCACTGCTGACCCTGGTGGCGCTGTTGCTTTTCATCACCGGCTGCGGCCTCAAGGGAGACCTGTACCTCCCCGAGGACGGATCGGACAGCGCGCGCCCGGGCGTCGAACCGGCATGGCTCGAACCGACCGAAGAAGATGAGTTAGTCGAACATGACAACGACGATGCAACGGATCCCGGAACCTGAACTGATGGATGAGCCGGCGCAGGCCCGTGCCTACGCCGAAGCGGACTTTTCCGAGCCAAACGCGCTGTTCGTCAGCCACTTCCTGTCGCTTGCTCCACCGCCGACCGGACGTCTGATCGACCTGGGCTGCGGACCCGGCGATATCTGCATCCGGCTGGCCGGGGCCTTGCCGGGCTGGTCGATTGTCGGCCTGGACGCCGGCCCGAACATGCTGGCCCTGGCTGACGATGCAGTGCGGTTGGCAGGACTGGCCGATCAGATCGAGCTGGTGCTGGCCAGGCTGCCAGAACTTGCCGTGACCGGCCCGTTCGATGCCCTGGTATCGAACAGTCTGCTTCATCACCTGCCCGACCCGATGTTGTTATGGCAGGCCATCGGCAAGCTCGGCGCCAGCGGCAGTCTGGTCCAGGTCATGGACCTTTCCCGGCCGGAATCCGAGACCGAGGTGCACCAGATTGTCGCCACCCATGCCGCATCGGAGCCGGAAGTGCTGCGCCAGGACTTCCATAACAGCCTGTGCGCGGCCTGGCGTCCCGACGAAGTTCAGGCCCAGCTCGAGGCCGCCGGCCTCGCCGACCGTCTTGCCATCTCCCACCCCAGCGACCGGCACTGGCTGGTGAGCGGAAAGCTGTGAGCTCGCCGCTGGCCTTCACCAAGCTCGAAGCCCTGGGCAACGACTTCGTGCTGATCGATGCCCGGCAGCGAAATCTGAAGCTGACACCGGATACCGTCAGGGCGCTGGCCGACCGCCGGCACGGCATCGGCTGTGACCAGGTCCTGGTGCTCGCGCCGGCAAGAGATGCCGACTGCCTGCTGGCAGTCAAGGTCTACAACGCCGACGGCTCGCCGGCAGAACAATGCGGCAACGGTCTGCGCGCCATTGGCCTGTGGTTGCTCGAGCGCGGCGAGATCAGTGAAACAACCCGGCTTTTCACTGACGGCGGCAAGGTCCGCGTCGGGCCCGGCGACAATGGACAAATACTGGTCGAGTTGCCGCCACCGGATTTCCGCCCTGCCGCCTGGGGCTACATCGGCGATAGCCCGGACCAGCTGATGGTCGATCTTGGCGACCGACCCCGGCCAGCAGCAGGCGTCTCGATCGGCAACCCTCACCTGGTGGTGGAGGTCGACCATCCAGTCAGCGCCGACGAAGTGTTGGCTGCCGGGAAATTTGCCGCCAGCGAACCGCGCCTGAACAACGGCGCCAATATTGGCCTAGCCCGGGTGATGGCGCGAGACCATGTAGACCTCAAGGTCTGTGAACGCGGTGCCGGGCCAACACCGGCCTGCGGCAGCGGCGCCTGCGCTGCGGCCAGCCTGCTTATTCGCGCCGGACGGATCAACAGCCCGGCCAGCATCGAGCAGCCCGGCGGTACGCTTGTGATACATTGGCCGGGCGGCAGCCAGCCGATCACCATGACCGGCCCGGCCCGGCTGATTTTCGAAGGAAACCTTGGATGGCCAAACCTCAGACCCTGAACGAAAAGTCCGTGACCGACTGGCTGCGCGAGCACCCGGAATTCCTGGCCCGGCACCCGGAACTGCTGCGCGATCTGGACCTTGCTCACGGCACAGAGGCCAGCTCGCTTATCGAACGTCAGGTCCACCTTCTGCGCGAGGATAACCGGGCGCTCAAGCGCCAGCTGCATGAACTGGCCGGCATCGCCGGGCAAAATGAAAAACTGATGCAGCGGCTGCACCAGCTGACCCTGGAAATCATGACCACGGCCAGCACGACCGAATTCATCGACCAGCTGTGCCACCGCCTGGCCAGGGACTTTCGCGCCGAGCGAGTAGGCCTGGTTCTGGTCCACCCGCACCCGGCACTGGCTGGCAGCGATACCATTACCCTGGCGCCAGAACCTCTGCCGGACTGGCTGGACCGACTGATGACCGACTCGCGGCCCGAGTGTGGTCGGCTGGTGCGCAGCAAGCAGGAAACGCTGTTCCCCGATCAGCAGGTGGAAATCGGCTCGGCCGCGCTGGTGCCGATACCGGGTCATGGCGTGCTGGCCATCGCGGCCAGCTCGCCGGAGCGCTTCTACCCCGACATGGGCACACTGTTTCTGGAGCTACTGGCCGCCACCATCAAGCACCGGCTGGACCTCCCGGAGCAAGCTCAACGCAAGCGGGCGTGAGCAGCCCCGACCCGCCCGAACCGACCCGGCTGAACGCCTCGATCAAGGCCTTCATGGCACATGCCCGCGACGAGCTCAACTTGAGCCCGTCCAGCATCGATGCCTACCAGCGCGATCTGAAGCTGCTGGCTGACTGGTGTCACCAGCATGAGATTGACCGGCCCGAGGCCATCGGCCAGGCCGAAGTGCGCGCCTTCGCCGCCAGCGAACACCGTCGCGGGATCAGCCCGCGCAGCGTGCAGCGCCGCTTGTCGGCGCTGCGGCGATTCTTCGGCTGGCTGCTGCGCACCGGCGAGGTCAAGGACAATCCCGCCCTGGCGGTGCGCGCGCCGAAAGTCAGGCGCCGCCTGCCCGAAGTACTTGATGTCGACCAGGTCCAGGCGCTGCTGGAGATACCTGCCGAGGATGACCTGGCGACCCGCGATCGAGCCATGCTGGAACTGTTCTATGCCTCTGGCCTGCGAGTCAGCGAGCTGGCCGGACTGTCCTGGGATCGGCTGGACCTGGACGATGGCATGGTCCGGGTGCTGGGCAAGGGTCGCAAGGAGCGGCTGGTGCCGGTCGGCCGTCACGCCATCGCAGCGCTCAGGGCCTGGCGCCAGATCATTTCCAGCCTGCCTGGCGCCGACACGACCCGGGTCTTCATCAGCCTCAAGGGCAGGCCACTAGGCGTGCGCGCCATCCAGAAGCGGGTGGCCTACTGGTCTCAACGCCAGGGACTGGACCAGCGCGTCCATCCCCACCAGCTCCGGCACTCCTTCGCCTCGCACATCCTGGAATCCTGTGGCGACCTGCGCGCAGTCCAGGAGCTGCTTGGCCATGCCAACCTGAGCACTACCCAGATCTACACCCACCTGGATTTTCAGCACCTGGCCCGGGTCTATGACGAGACCCACCCCCGGGCGCGCAAGCGCGAGAAGTAGTCAATGGAAGCGCTTTTGCTGTCGCTGCTGACAGTCGGTCTGGCCGAGATCGGCGATCGCAGCCAGATCATGGTGCTGCTGCTGGCCGCCCGCTTTCGCCGCCCGCTACCGGTATTCGGCGGCCTGCTCGCCGCCTCCGTCCTGGGCCATGGCGTATCTGCTGCCATCGGCGTCAGCCTGGGTCACCTGATCGACCCCCAGATCGTCCACTGGCTGGTCGCCGGCATTCTGATCATCATGGGTGCCTGGCTACTGCTCCATCCCGGCATCCAGGTCCGCCACCGCCCTGCCCCTCGCTCCGGCCTGGGCGCCTTCGGCACCAGCTTCATCGCCATCACCCTGATGGAGCTCGGCGACAAGAGCCAGCTGGCCACCCTGGCACTGTCCGCCCACTTTGGCACATGGCTGCCCGTTGCCACCGGCGCGGTACTGGCGGTCATGCTGATCAACGCGCCGGTCGTCTGGCTGGGCCACCGCTTCGGCCGAAACCTGCCCCTGAACGCCATACGAGTCATCGCCGGCATCGTCCTGATCCTGCTGGGCAGCTGGATCGGGCTGAACTGAAAAAATTCGGCTACCATTGCCGCCCATGGCTGATCTCCCTTTGTGCTGCTGATGGCCCTTTGGATTGCCGTTTTGCTGGGCGTGGTCCAGGGGCTGTTCATGTTCCTGCCGGTCAGCTCGACGGCGCACATGGTGCTGGTCGAGCATTGGCTGATCGCGCGCGGTCACGAGCTGCCGGCGCCGGAAAGTCCGGAGATGATCCTGTTCGCGCTGGTGGTGCATGTGGGCACGCTGGTTTCCATCGTGGTGGTGTTCTGGTCCAGCCTGTCGCGGTTTTGCCAGCGTGCCGCTTGCGATGGCCTGACCTGGGCGCGCGCCGGTGGGCGTAAGCGCCCGCAGGTATTCTTTCGCCTGTTTCTGCTTGGCATGTTCTCGGTGCTGTGCACGGGGATTCTTGGTCTGGGCCTGAGAGCCGGATTCGAGTTCGTGTTTGCCCGGCCCGGCATGGTCGCGGCCAGCCTGGTATTCACCGGCCTGGTGCTGTGGTGGACTGACCGCCTTAGCCCGCGCAAGGGGCGGCTGAAGACCACCGGTCTGGGCACTGCCGCGGTGATCGGCCTGGCCCAGGGCATGGCGCTGGCGCCGGGGCTGTCGCGCAGCGCGATGACCATCGTATTCGCCCTGTTCTGCGGCCTGAAGCGGCGCTGGGCGGCCGAGTACAGCTTTTTTCTGGCCATTCCCACCATACTGGCCGCAACCCTGGTCCAGGGCGCCGGCATCGCCCGCTCCGGTGCCGGGCTGGGCGAAGTCAGCCTGGCGGCGTTGGCAGTTGGCTTCGTGGTCGCCGCCGTGGTCGGCGTGATCTCGCTGAAGCTGGTGATCGTGCTGCTCTATCGCGCCCAACTCAAGATTTTCGCCTTCTATGTCTGGGCGCTGGCCCTGCTGATTCTCCTTGGCGTCATTGATCTGGGCGGGGGTGTAGGCTCTTGGTAAACCCGCCTTGTTCACCATGGCACCTACTGCGGAGCCGCCAGGTGCCATGGAGAACAAGGCGGGCAAATGACGATCTGGTGCAATTATGAAAGCATGTTATGCTTTGCATATGCGAACCACTATCTCGCTCGATGATCGACTGGCCGAAGAGGTTCGCCGACGCGCGGCGGCGAATGGGATGAGCGTGAGCGCCTTTATCGCCCGGATCCTGGACGACAACCTCAAGCGGCAAGAACCGGAACCGCAACGACCGTTTCGACTGGTTACCGTGGGCGGATCCGGGGTAACCAGCGGCATCGATCTTGACCGGCCAAGGAAGATCGAGGCCGACGAGGACGAGTCCAACTGGTCCAGACACGGTTAGTTTTCGTGCTGATGCCCGATGTAAACGTGCTGATCTACGCCCATCGGCGTGATTCGCATGACGAGCATCCTGCCTATGCCGCCTGGCTGGAATCGCTGGCGACCGGAGACGAGCCCTTTGCCCTGTCGGTTCTGACGCTGGTCGGCTTCGTTCGAATCGTGACCAACGCCAGGATCTTCCGCCGCCCTTCCACTCTCGATGAGGTGTTCCTGTTCATCCGGGAACTGGTTGATCGGCCCAATGCGCGAGTACTTGCTCCAGGACGGCGACACCTTGAGATCTGGGAACGCCTGTGCCGACAAGCTGGCGCGACGGGAAAGCTGGCGGCGGACGCCCAGCATGCGGCCATGGCCATTGAGCATGGTTGCACCTGGGTCAGCACGGATTCCGATTTTGACCGCTTCAGCGAACTGCGCTGGCAACATCCCCTGACCTGAGCTTGCCAGCACCACCGGCCGTCCCCATCTTCCCCGTTTACGCACAGGAAACAGCACCGATGGAGCAATATCGGGGAACGACCATCGTTTCGGTCCGGCGCGGCAAGCAGGTGGTGATTGCCGGAGATGGCCAGGTGTCGATGGGCAACACGGTGATGAAGTCCAACGCGCGCAAGGTCCGGCGCCTTTACAAGAACCAGGTGCTGGCCGGATTTGCCGGCGCGACGGCCGATGCCTTCACCCTGTTCGAGCGTTTCGAGGCCAAGCTCGAGCAGCATTCCGGGCATCTGACCCGGGCGGCCGTGGAGCTGGCCAAGGACTGGCGCACCGACCGGCTGCTCAGGCGCCTCGAAGCGTTACTGGCGGTGGCCGACCGGGAAGCCTCGCTGATCATCTCGGGCAACGGTGATGTGATCGAGCCGGAGGAAGGGCTGATCGCGATCGGTTCCGGCGGCCCGTTTGCTCAGGCCGCCGCCCGCGCGCTATTGCGCCATACCGATATGGATGCCGAAACCATTTGCCGCGAGGCGCTCAGCATCGCCGGCGAGATCTGCATCTACACCAACCACAAGATCACTCTCGAATCGCTGGAAACCGAATAATCATGTCACAGATGACTCCGCGCGAAATCGTTCAGGAACTGGACCGCCACATCATCGGCCAGCAGGCGGCCAAGCGCGCGGTGGCGATTGCCCTGCGCAATCGCTGGCGCCGCATGCAGGTGGATGAGAAGCTGCGCCCGGAAATCACCCCTAAGAACATCCTGATGATCGGGCCGACCGGGGTCGGCAAGACCGAAATCGCCCGTCGCCTGGCGGCGCTGGCCGATGCGCCGTTCGTCAAGGTCGAGGCAACCAAGTTCACCGAAGTCGGCTATGTCGGCAAGGACGTCGAATCGATCGTCCGTGACCTGGTCGAGACCGCGGTCAAGATGGCACGGGGCCAGGCCATGGCCCGGGTGCGTTCGCGGGCCGAGGATGCCGCGGTCGAGCGCGTGGTCGAAATCCTGCTGCCCCGGCCGGCCAGTTCGGGCTTTGCCAATGCCCCTGCCGAGCCGGCCCGCGATGACTCCGAGACCCGGCGCAAGATCACCCGCAAGCTGCTGGACGGCGATTTCAACGACCGCGAGATCGAGATCGACGTCAGCGCCAGCATCGGCGTCGAGATCATGGCCCCGCCCGGCATGGAGGAGATGACCAGCCAGCTGCAGCAGATGTTTTCCAACCTGTCGGGACAGAAGAAGCAGAAGCGCAAGGTCAAGGTCCGCGATGCCATCCCGATCCTCATCGAGGAAGAAGCCTCGCGCCTGATCAACGACGAGGAGGTCAAGCAGCAGGCGCTGGAAATGGCCGAGCAGAACGGCATCGTGTTCATCGACGAGATCGACAAGGTTTGTCGCCGGGCCGAAGGCAGCAGCTCCGGCGAGGTCTCGCGCGAGGGCGTGCAGCGCGATCTGCTGCCGCTGGTCGAGGGCTGTACCGTCAATACCCGCTATGGCCCGATCAGCACCGACCACGTGCTGTTCATCGCCTCCGGCGCGTTCCATGTCGCCAAGCCCTCCGACCTGGTGCCGGAGTTGCAGGGCCGGCTGCCGATCAGGGTCGAGCTGCGGGCGCTGTCTGCCGACGACTTCAAGCGCATCCTGACCGAACCGGACGCCTCGCTGACCGAGCAGTACCGCGCCCTGATGGCCACCGAAGGAGTTACCCTGGAATTCGCCGACGATGCGATCACCCGGATTGCCGAAATCAGCTTCTCGGTCAACGAGTCGACCGAAAACATTGGCGCCAGGCGCCTGCACACGGTAATGGAGCGGTTGCTGGATGACATTTCGTACTCGGCGCCGGACCAGTCGGGATCCACCGTGGTCATTGATGCCGAACATGTCGATCGCACGCTGAAGGATCTGGCGGACAATGAGGACCTGAGCCGTTATATCCTTTAGACGGCGACCAACCAGGTCCTTCACGAACTTCGGGCGACACTATCCGGCGTGAACAACAACGACAGCCAATCAGCCGCCATCCGACTCGAGCAGGTCAGCTTCGCCTGGGGAGACAAACCCGTGCTGCGCGACCTGGATCTCTCCATTCCTGCCGGCCGCGTCACTGCCGTCATGGGGCCCAGTGGCTGCGGCAAGACCACCGTGCTGCGCCTGATCACCGGCCAGCAGATAGCTGACCGCGGCCGGGTGCTGGTCGGCAAGATCGACGTCGGCCAACTGAAGCCGCGTGAGTTGAATCATCTGCGGCGCAACATCGGCGTGCTGCTGCAAAACGGCGCGCTGTTTACCGATCTGACCTGTTTCGACAACGTAGCCCTGCCGCTGCGTGAACACACCCCACTGCCCGAGCCCATCATCCGCCGCCTGGTGCTGCTCAAGCTGCAGACCGTGGGCCTGCGCGGTGCCGCCGACATGTATCCCCGCGAACTGTCCGGCGGCATGAACCGGCGGGTGGCGATGGCCCGAGCGATGGCGCTGGACCCGGACATCATGCTCTACGACGAGCCCTTTGCCGGGCTGGACCCGATCTCCATGGGTACCAGCCTGCGGCTGATCCGCGACATCAACCGGGCACTGGGCATCACCAGCATCGTGATCACCCATGATGTCGACGAGGTGGTGCAGTTTGCTGACTACTGCTGCCTGATCTCCGAAGGCCGGGTGGTCGCCAAGGGCGCACCCGAAGACCTGGCTGAAAGCGAGGACGAGACCGTGCGCCAGTTCATGCAGGGCCTGGCCGACGGGCCGGTACCGTTTCATTTCCCGGCACGTCCGCTTGACCAGGACCTGCTGGATAGTGGAGCGCGCTGATGGCCGCGCCGCGAACCCTGTTTGCCAACCCGGTGCGCGAGCTCGGCCGGGCGCTGGTATTTCTGCTGACCGCCATCAGCCGCATGCGGCTGACTCGCCTGCAGATAGCCGAAACACTGCGCCAGGTCTACTTCACCGGCGTGCGTTCGCTGGTCATCATCGTCACCTGCGGATTCTTCGTCGGCCTGGTGCTGACGCTGCAGACCTATGACACCCTGACCCGTTTCGGTGCCGGCGACGCGGTCAGCACGGTGCTGGCGCTGTCGCTGTTCCGCGAACTGGGGCCGGTGCTGACCACCATCCTGTTTGCCGGCCGGGCCGGCACCTCGATCACCGCCGAGATCGGCCTGATGCGGGCTACCGAGCAGCTCGATGCCCTGGACCTGATGGCGATCGACCCGATGGAACGCATCGTTCAGCCGCGCCTGCTGGCTGGCATCATCGCGGTACCGGCGCTGGTGCTGGTGTTCAACGTCACCGCCATCTTCGGCGGCGTTGTGTTCGCGGTTTTCCTGATGGGCGTGGACCCCAACACCTTCTGGGGCAACATGCAGGCCTCGGTCGAGCTCGGCCGCGACTTCATGGGCGGCATGATCAAGGCCGTCGCCTTCGGCTTCCTGGCCAGCTGGCTGGCCGTCTACTACGGCTGGACGGCGCGGCCGACCAGCGAAGGAGTGGCCCTGGCCACCACCCAGACCGTGATCGCAACCGCCATCAGCGTACTGCTGGTGGACTTCATCCTCTCGGCCATAATGCTCTAATGCCTGTGTCAATGCCTCGGAAATCACCATGAAATCATCACATCAGATCGAATTTACCGCCGGCATCTTCCTGCTGCTGGCCATCGCTGCCCTGGTGTTTCTGGCCGTGCAAGCCACCGATGGCGGTGCCGCGATGAGGGGAGAGAGTTATGAACTGGTGGCCGATTTTTCCAATGTGGGCGGACTCAAGCCGCGGGCCGCGGTCAGCATGGGCGGAGTGCGGATCGGCAGCGTCGAGCGCATCGAACTCAACCCCGACACCTTCGAGGCGCGGGTCACCATGCGCATCAGTGAGCGCTACAACGACCTGCCGGAAGATACCTCGGCATCCATTCTGACTGCCGGCATTCTCGGCGATCAGTACATCGGGCTGGAACCCGGCGGATCGCCGGAACCCTTGCGCGACGGCGATGCCATACTGATCACCCAGTCAGCGGTGGTGCTGGAACAGCTGATCAGCCGCTACCTGTTCAATACGGACGGAGAATGAAGCAATGAGAATGATTCCGTTACTGCTTTCCCTGATGCTGCTCGGTCTGGCGCCGGTTCAGGCCGAAGACGGTCCGGTGGAGATCGTTCGGGGCACCCTGGACGGCCTGTTCGAGGATATCGACGCCAATCGCGAGGAATACCAGGCCGAGCCTGCGCTGCTGCAGGACGAGGTTCGCGATCGGCTGCTGCCTCATATCGACACCGTCTACTCTGGACGCCTGGTGCTGGGTCGCCACGGGCGCGGCATCGAGACCGAGCGCATCGAGGAGTTCGCCGAGGCAATGAGCGAATTGCTGATCCAGCGTTTCGCCACCGGCCTGCTGGAATTCCGCTCGCGCGACCAGGTCGAGGTGCTGCCACTGGCCGGCGACAACACCGAGCGCATGACCCGGGTGCGTACCCGCATTCGTCTGGATTCCGGTTCCAGGGCGCCGGTCGACTTCGTGTTTCGCAAGCGCGACGGGCAATGGCGTGTGTTCGACGTCATCGTCGAGGGCATCTCCTATGTCGCCACCTTCCGCAACCAGATCGGCGAGGAAATCCGCCGCGACGGGTTCGATCGGCTGCTGGAAAGGCTCAAGGCCGGAGAAGTCGAGATCGAGTTCGATGAGTGAAGCAGCCGGCATAGAACTCCCGGCCGACCTGCGCGCCACGGCAGTTGCCCGGCTGTTCGAGCAGACCCGCCGCTGGGGTGATGGTCAAATGCCGCCGACGATCATTGATCTGGCCACGGTTCAGAAAAGCGATTCCAGCGCCCTGGCGCTGCTGCTGGAATGGCAGTCCCGTGCGCGCCAGGCCGGCAGAGAAATCATTTTTCGCAATCCGCCGGACACTCTGAAGGTATTGGCTTCGCTGAGTCAGGTCGAGACACTGCTGGGCTGGTCAACGAACCTTGAGGAAAACTCATGAAGCGTCTGCTGATCCTGCTGTTTGCCGCCGGACTGGTGGCCGGTTGCGCAACCACCGCAGCCCCGCCAGAGGAGCGCGATCCGCGCGATCCCTGGGAGCCGTTCAACCGCAGCGTCTACCAGTTCAACCGCGGCGTGGACCGGGCCATGCTGCGACCGGTGGCGCGCGGCTACGACACCGTCACACCGCAGCCGGTGCAGCGCGGTGTCGGGAATTTCTTCACCAACCTGCGCTCGCCGGTAACCATTGTCAACCTGCTGCTGCAAGGCCGGCCTGGCGACAGCGGCCGCGCCTTCGAGCGGTTCTTCGTCAACACCGTGTTCGGCGTGGCCGGCCTGTTCGACGTGGCCAGTGCCGGGGGGCTGGAGCGTTACAACGCGGACTTCGGCCAGACCATGGCTACCTGGGGCTGGGAAAGCAGCCGCTACCTTATGCTGCCGTTTCTCGGGCCGTCCACCGTTCGAGATGGATTTGGCCGCGTCGCCGATGCGCCGCTGAACCCAGAGTGGTACCTGGCGCTGGAGCAGGCCAGCTACTACCTGCTGGCACTGGACATCATCCAGACGCGGGCTGCCCTGCTGCCGCGCGACGCGGACCTGGAAGCGGCCTTCGACGAGTATCTGTTCCTGCGCGACGCCTGGCTGCAGCGCCGTGAGTTTCTGATTCACGGCGACGACGCGCCGTTACCCGACTACGACGACTTCCTCGACGACGACGAGGACTGGTAGGCCGCCTACCCAGCAGGAACTCAGCCGTACAGGTCGAGCAGACGACCCAGTCGACGCTTGACCCAGCGGCTGACAGGCGTCAGCTTCACGCCCAGCTGATCGGCCAGGCGGGAAGCATCGACAATCATGCCCTTGGGCGGCAGCTCATCGATGGCAGCGTAAAAGTCGGCAATCTGACGCCCCATCTCGGCCGAGCCCGACAGGCTGGTCATGGTGTTGGAAAATTCCTCGATGGTTTCCGGGGCAAAGTGGATTTCGCGATCGAATACCCCGGCCAGCAGGCGGCATAATTCCGGACCGGTGACCGGCTCGGGGCTGGCAATGTCAAGCGTCTGCCCCACCACATCGGCGTGCAGGCAGGCCGCGGCAATCGCCCCCTGGTCCTCGGTCGCGGTCCAGCTGATGCGACGATGATGGTCCAGCGGCGGGTAGCTCAGGCGCCCGGTCTCGCGTAGTTCACGCAAAAGGTGCGGCCAGACCAGGTTGGCCAGGTACAGCGTCGGCCGCAGCACCACCGCATCGATGCCGCTGTCGAGCACCTGGGCCGAGACCCGCCGCAGTCCGTCGACCAGGGCGATATCCGGCATGCCCTTGCCACACCAGGCGCCGGTGGAAAACACGATCCGTTCCACGCCCTGGCGGTGCGCCGCCTCCAGCAGGTTATCAACCGCATCGCCGGCCTCCGAAGGCAGCATCGGCAGGTGAAAGAACAGGGCCTCGACGCCGTCCAGGGCATCGACCAGCGAATCGCGGTCGGCGTAGTCGCCATAGACTTTTTCTACCCGACCCGGCAGCCTTTCTTCTGCACTGTCCGGGTCACGACTGACCGCCCGCACCTGGTGCCCGGCCTCCAGGGCCGCATCCAGCACCGGATGGCCCTGTACTCCGGTGGCGCCGAAAACGGCAACCTTCATCTTTCGCATGCTTGTCGTCCCTGATGATCAAGGGTACATACCATGCCAGCAAATGGCGACGGTGAAAAGCCCCGGCAACGCTGAGCTTGCGGGCCCGGCCCGGTTGGCACCCTTGCCCCTGCCGTGCCGCGCCCTCAGGTATCTTTGTAACCATGCCATTCAATAGCCACCCAATAATCACGATCATCGCGGTCGTGTTCGGACTGACGCTTGCCGGCTGCCAACCGGCCGAACAGCCAGCCGATACTGTCTCCGAACCTGCCGAGGAACCCGTCGCCGAGTCGCCGGTTGACCGCCCGAACCCCCTGCTTGACGATGTCCAGACCACCCCATTAGGGGCACCACCGTTCCATCGCATCGAGCCATGGCAGTTCGAGCCGGCCATCGAGGCGGCCATGGACGAACACGTCAATCAGATCCAGGTCATCGTCAACAACCCTTCGGCTGCCGACTTTGACAACACCATTGCGGCGCTGGCCGGTGCCGGCGAGCGTCTGGGCCGGCTGGTCGCCCTGCTCTACGGCCTGCATGCAGCCACCGGCGATCCCGAACTGGCTGACATCATCGCCGAGCAGGCCCCCGAAATCATCGCCCACAACGACAGGATGCTCCAGGACCGAGGCCTGCTCGACCGGGTCAGGCAGGTCGCCGAACAGCATGGACCTCAGCTTGCTGGCGAGCAGCGCCAGCTGCTGGATTTGACCCTGCAGCGCTTTCATGCCGCCGGCTCGGCGCTGGATCGTACCGACCGGCGCCGCCTGCGTACGCTGAATGCCGAACTGGCCGAGCTGGCCGAGCGCTACCAGGCCAGGCTGGCCGAGTCTCGACATGCCTGGCAGCTGCTGATCGAGGACGAGGCCCTTGTCGCCAGTCTTCCGGCCGAGCTGATCCTGCACGGCCGGCGCCAGGCCCGCGAGCACGGTCACGCCGATGGCTTCGTGCTGACCCTGGACGAGGCGGAAGTAGCCACCTTCCTGCGCCATGCACCGGACCGCTCGCTCAGGCGCGAGGTGTTCAAGGCCTGGCGTCATGCCGGCGCCGATCAAGACCGGTCGGCGCTGAGTGAGATCATTGAGCGGATGGTGGCGCTGCGCCAAAGCCATGCCGAGCTTCTGGGCCTGGCCAACCATGCCGAGTTCATGCTCGCAGAAAGCAGCTTCAACGACAATTTCAGTGTCGACGATTTGCTGGACAGGCTGCTGGATGCGGCGCTGGAACAAGCTGAGGTCGAGCTTGAGCAGCTGCGGCAGACGGCTGCCGATTACGGCATCGACGGCGACATCGAGCCATGGGACCTGCCCTACCTGATCCAGACGCAACGCCAGCGTGTGCTCGAGCTGGAGGATGCCGAACTGCCGGAGTGGTTCGGGCTGGAGCAGGTCCGCCAGGGAGCTTTTACCCTGGCCGGCCGCCTGTGGGGCCTGTCCTTCCACGAACGTGCCGATCTGCCGCGCTACCATCCGGAAGTCGAGACTTTCTTGGTCCGCGACGCCGATGGCCGCGACCTGGGCGTACTTTACCTGGACTACCTGGCCCGACCTGGCAAGCAGTCAGGGGCCTGGATGTCGATATACCGCCCGCAGTCCGGCCGCGGTGATGATCGCATCGCCCCGGTGGTTGCCAATGTCGCCGGCTTTCCGCGCCCGATGGGTCAGACCCCGCCGCTGCTGCAGCCCGACCAGGCCGTCACCCTGTTCCACGAATTCGGTCACGCCCTGCACGCGATCTTTTCCGAAGCCGAGTACGCCGCCCTGGCCGGCACCAACGTGCCAGCCGATTTCGTCGAGTTTCCAGCTCTTTTGTTCGAGCACTGGGCGCTGACCCCGGAGCTGTTGCGCTTGTATGCCTTCCATCACCAGACCGGCGCGGCGCTGCCGGATGCCCTGAGCAGCCGACTGGCCGATGCCTGGCAGATCGGCAGCGCCATCGAGCTGGCCGGCCAGGTGCTGGCGGCACGTCTGGAGCTGGCCTGGCACCGGATCGGTTCCGATCAGGAGATACCGGCTCCCGAAGCCATGGAAGCGGGGCTTTACTCAGGCCGCGACATTGCCCCGGTAATCCTGCCTGCCCTGCCCTCCACCGCCTTCATCGACGCCTTCGGCCACGCCCATGGCCAGGGGCATTACCGGCACCTGTGGGCCCGGGTGCTGGCAGCCGATGCCTTCGCGGCGTTTACCGAGACCGGGGTGCTGGATCGGGAAACCGCCGACCGGCTGCGGGACGAGATTCTTGCCCGCGGCAACACCCGGCCGGTACTCGACAGCTTCGAGGCCTTCCGCGGCCGGCCGCCGGAGATGAGTGCGCTAATCGATTCGATCAGTTACGAGTGATCCGGGTCGAACCGAGTCGATGGCGGGCGCGATGTCAACTCTGGAAGATGCCCACCGGCTGGTAGCTGCCCAGGCCCGGGAAGACCGATTCCAGACCGGAAGCTGAAAAGCCCAGGCGCCTGACCAGCAGTTCGGAAAGAATCTGCCGGTAATCGATATCGGCGTCGAGATCCTGACCCTGGAACAGCGCCAGGTCGTCCAGCCCGGGGAACTGGCCGTGCAGCCCGCCGTTGACCCGTCCACCCAGCGCCATCATCACGTTGCCGTAGCCGTGATCGGTGCCGCTGGAGGCGTTGGGCCGGACCCGGCGGCCGAACTCGCTCAAGACAACCACGTTGACCCGCTGCATGAAGTCGCCCTGGACCGAGCCGGCCAGATCGCTGTAGAAGGCATGCAGGGCGCGCGAGAATTCCTCGATCCGGTTGCCGAAATAGTCGAAATGGTTGGGGTTGCCGGGATCGGGCATGCCCTGCCCGTCGTGGGTGTCCCAGCCGCCGAAGTCCACCGTGGCCGCAACCAGGCCGGCATCAAGCTTGATCAACTGGGCCAGGTTTCTAAGCTGCGTACCCAGTCCGGTATCCGGGTACTGGGCGCCGCCCTCGGGCTGGTAGCCGGTCGGGGCATTGTCGGGATGGAACAGGCGGAAGTCGATCTCTCGCAGGTAGGCCAGCGCCTCGGCGGCCAGTCGGCCGGCCTGGACCAGGTCCGACTGAGCGCCAAGCCACAGCGGGAACAACTGGTGATGGGCGCCGGCATGACCTGCGATATCAGGATTGGTGTTGTTCCACGACCAGTGGAAGCCGTCGACCCGGAACTCCTGGGCGCTATTCAGGGTAAAGGCCGAATCGTTACCGAACAGCGGCAGCGGCTGAACGCTGGCAAAGCCGAAGGCGGAACTGAGCAGCGGTTCGGGCAAGCCGGTCGCGGAGGCCAGGTAGCGAGCCAGCCAGCCCTGGCTGCCCGACTTGTTGCCCGGCGTGCCCAGATCCATGAAGGCCTGGGCATCGAAGTGGCTGCGGTTGACCACGGTTGGCATGCCGGCGGCTTGAATGATGGCCAGTCGCTGCTGGTTGTAGAGCTCATGCAGCCACTTCGGCACGGTGCCGACCGGATCGCCGGCCGCGCCGCCGATTCGCGGATGCAGTCCCCAGTGGCCTTCCAGCGGGCGCAGGCGCCCGGCGGGGATCGCCATGTTCTGGCGCTTGTCCTCGTAAGGAAATCGCTCCGGACCGGATATCGGCGCCAGCAGATGCAGGCCGTCTATGCCGCCGCGCAGAAAGCAGTAGACCAGTACGTCGTTCTGCAGGCCAGCGCCGAAGGCAAAGGGATTGAACCAGCCGCTGACCGGCAGCATCCCTACCCCGGCAGCCGCTCCGCACCCTTTCAGAAAGGTTCTTCTTTTCATCGTGGGGCCTCGGTCAGCGCCGGTGGAATTCCGGCAGGGTGAACATCAGGGCGACGGTGGTGCGCAGCCGTGCCTGCACATAGTGATTCTTGAGATTGCCGGACGACCAGAACCCGTCAGGCGCCGAGCTCTCCAGGTCCAGCGGCTCGTCGAAGGCGGCGTTCTGACGCAGGAAGCTGATCAGCCGGGTGCGCCGCGCAGGCTCCGGCGAATAACCCAGCAGGCGATCCAGCCACCAGTCAACTATCGCCGCCGCGCTGCGGCTGGCCGGGTCTGGAAAAGCCTGCAGGGTCAGCGCGACCACCGGCAGTACCGGCACCGAACCCTCGCGAAGCTCGGGCAATACGCTCAATAGCCGCCACGACTGGCCCATCGCCGAGACCGAGGTCCAGCGTGAGGCGGTATCCGGGTATCCGTCCGGCGGCTGCCATCGAAACGAAGCGTGTCCGGTCTGGTTCAGCCGATTGAAAAACAGCCCCCAGGGCTGCCAGTCCGAGTATGGAATCGGCACCGCGTCTGCCTGAGTCTTGCGCAAGGCCGCCATGACCAGTTCCCACGGTCGGCGCACCTTGCCGCTGCCAGTATCGAAGGCTTCCGGAGCCAGCAGCACATGGCGCAGCACGCGTGCAATCTGGTCCGGCGCCTCTCCGTGGGCGAGAAATACTGCCGCCACTGATTCAACCAGGTCCGGCGGTGGCTCGTCGGCGACAAAACGCCGGATCAGCTTGGCGCACACGTGCCGGGCCGTGGCCTGGTGCTGACACAGCCGGTCAAGCACCCGCCGGCCGTCATCCAGCGCCGGCTGGCTGGGCAGTATGAACTGGCCAAGGAAGAACTTCCCGGCCACATCATGCCAGGCGGGCCAGTACAGAAATTCACCGGTGTCGTAGGCCGGATCCGACGGAAAGTGCCAGTGGCCGTTGCGCACCGTCCAGCCGGTAAAGCAGCGCGCCGCCTCGTACACATCCCAGTCGGAATAACCGGCCGGCATACCGTCCGGCCCGATAGGCACGTCACCGGGGTCGTTGGTCGGGAAGTAGGCATCGGTGCCCATGGTGTGAAGCTCGAGCAGCTCGCGGGCATAGTTCTCGTTGAACTCTGAGCCCCGGCTGGAACGGTTGTCCAGGTAGTAGAGCATCGCGGTCGATGAGGCGACCAGCTCGATCATCTCGCGAAAGTTGCCCAGGGCGTTGGGACGAATCACATCGCGGTCATAGTGAGCAAACACCGGGGCAATCGAGAATGACCAGCCGAACACGTTGAAATGGTCATGCCAGAATTCGACCATCATTTCGTAGAGCTGCCGGCGGCTGGACTGGGCGCGAACAATCCGTGCCGCGTCTGTCTCGGCCACCGGCAGATAGCGCTGCGACCCGCTGCTCATGCTCCCGCGCACATGATCCGCCCACAACTGGGCAAGCGGCTTGTCCAGGGTCTGGTAGCCGCCAGAAAGGATCAGCGACTGGCAATGGCTATCGTCGATGGCCTGCGGATTGAGCTGCCAGTCAACCCATGCCGTCAGGCGGGCCTGATCATCGCCACCCAGCGCCTCGAACTCGGCCAGCGATTCCGGCGTCGCACCATAACTGAGGCGCTCCAGCACCCTGCGGGCAAACGGCACCGGCGGTTGACTGATTGCCTCGAAAGCATCGGCGAAGATCAGCTCGTCGGCCTCGTCTCCGCCCATCACATTGTCCAAATCCACCAGCAACCTCCCGCGACTACCCCCTTGTCCGGATTCGAGCTGTCATGTTAGCGCCGCGCCGGGGGGATTTCCGTGATGGAGTTAACGGAAGAGGGTGCGTCTGTGCGGCGGTGCGACGGTGCGTCTGTGCGTCTGTGCGTCTGTGCGTCTGTGCGTCTGTGCGTCTGTGCGTCTGTGCGTTTGTGCGGCGGTACGGCGGTACGGCGGTACGTCGGGAAAGTCTCGTTGATCCTTGATCCTTGATCCTTGATCCTTGATCCTGCATTCGGAACCCGGGACCCGATGCCGCTGAGCCAGCCCCTCTCCCGTCTATCCTTCTCCCCCCCTCCTCATTTTCCGTTTCCCCTTTCCCACATCAACCCCACCCTCGATTTGACATCACCACTTGTCTTTGGTAGGAAAAGAACCAGGCACATGACAGGGGATTGCTGATGGATGCAAGAATCTCGTTGGTTTCAGTTTCAATTTTCGTTTCTTTGCTTTTCGCAACAGTTGTTCATGCGGGGGGCGTAACTCGCCTGCTCTCGAGTTGAAGTCCCAGGCCGCAGTAGAGCGCGGCCAGCACGGTTTGCTGACCAGCAGTTTGTTTTCCGAGGCCCGGATCGGGGTCTACACCGCTACGCTTCGGGATGCGGGAGCGCCGGTACCGACAACGGCAATGTCCGGGTGCTGTTCTACTACACCCCCTGGGTTGATAACGACTACAACGCCTCGCTGCTGATCGCCAACATCGTGGCCGAGTTCAATCTTTCGACCTACAACAGCGGGGTGGATCCCAAGAATTACATCAGTGTGGCGGATGCCACTAATATTCAGACGAATTTCGAGTTGGATCCGATTTGTTCATGCTGCGATAGGTTCGAGATCACTAACAAGATGAGGGATCACGCTGCACCGTTTGGACAATTACCACTGGAGATGCAAATAGCCTACGCTGACGTAGCCTTACTATTGTTCCCCGAGCGCTGCGAAGAACTTGGACCTGCGGAACAAGACCGATTCGGTGGTGGTGTTCCGATTACTCACTCGATGAGTGCACCGGTTCCGTACGCAACTTCCTCCGCAGGCTTCGCGCTCGGAGACTTAACAGCACCTCATGAGTTGGGGCATGTGCTGGGTGGAGGCCACCAGCAGGGGAATCCATTTGGTCCTGTAACCGGCACGCCCGACTGCGCCAGGGGCTTCCTCGAGCCAAATGTCCCTCAGCATGAGCAGGCGACTTGGCAAACCGTCATGGGTGGCTATGGAGGTAATTGTACGTTCCTCTGGTTCGAAGATCCTCCCTGGGACCAAAATTGTGTCCGTATCCCGCTTTGGTCCAATCCGGATGTTTACTACCAGGGCAAGCCTACCGGTGCCATGGATTCCCCTCCTCTGGCCGACGCCTTCATGGCCAGGGCGTTGAACATGACCATGCCGGATGTGGCGGAGTGGACGTCCTATCCGCATGCCGCACCGGCCACGCCGACATTGTCTTCCAACTGGTCCGGTTGCTACGGTCTCTACCAGATGTCCTGGACATCACAAACTCATGCCGAGCACTACCAGTTGTTGCGCTATGACCCCGGCGCCCAGCAGTGGTCGATACTGGCCTACCATGGAACCGGCACCAGCACGACCGTGATTGTTCCGCAGTCCGACGGCAGCTGGCTGCTCGCGGTCCGGGCCTGCAACGGTAGTGGCTGCAGCAGCCTGAGCAGCTCGGTCGGTGTTACCTGGCAGAGTCAATGCCTGTGAATCCTGCTTTCTTGTCCTTGAGGTGAATAGTCAGGCGGCGCCAGCTGCCAGGAGAGAATCATGAAGTATTCCATAGCCAGCTTTCTGTTTGTTGTCGCACTATGCTTGACGCCTGTCGCCGCGCAGGGCCAGCAGGGTCCAAATATCCCTTGCATTGATTGCCCGCCGCTGCAATCGATCCAGCCCTATCCCTTGTCAGGTAACTGGCACAATCCCGAGAGCTTCGAGGGCGGTTTCATGTTCGAGATCCAGGCCGGTCGGCTGGGCGGGATTTTCCACCACTATGACCAGAATGGCGATCCGACCTGGGCGATCATCATCGGCACCCTCCAACCGGGCGAAGGCGAGGTGCTGTGGAAGCTGGAGACCGAGCTGGGCATGGTCGAGGGCGGCACCTGCATCGGCTGCCCGAGCCAGCAGCCGCAGCCGGCCGGCTCGGCCGGCACCATCCGGCTAAAGTTTTTGCACCGCAACTACGGACGCTTTCAGATCGACGATGGCGAGTGGCAAAACATCGTGCCGTTTCTGTTCGGCATTGGTGGCAAGGCGGAACTCGCGCCTTACTCGGATCAGATC
>SKQS01000209.1 GCA_007118895.1 Wenzhouxiangella sp. | reverse complement strand
TAAGTTCTTTTTTTACCGCATTCACGTGTCACGTGATTAGGGTAAAATTATGAAATCACCCCTGGTCGGTATTTTGACTGTTGATGATTCCAGCTGTTTGTGTTGAATGATCAGGCCTCTGAGATGCAATTCCTGCCCGGGTGAGGCTTTGGAAATAATTTAAGCAAGAGGTGTGCCGGATCACAGATGGAATGAGTTAGTGGTGTCAGATCCCGGTGATTTTCCAGCTTTACCAAGTCATTGCCAGGGAATTATCAACAATCTATTTTCATCATCAGGCATTAACGTTTCCTTCTTTTACCGCTTTTACGTGGCACGTGATTTCGGTAAAAAAGCCACTTTTTACCGCTTTTACGTAGCACATAATTTAAACTCAATCCGACCTGATTTTGTATTTTTGCAAACGGCTTTTGGGTTTTTCCGGGATAGTGTATTCTATCATTCCAGCTTCAAGCAACTTACGCACGACTTTATTTAGTTGACCAGAAATCTGCTTTTGCCCGAGCTTTCTGGAAATATCGACCTTGCTGGCTGGTTTGTCGGTCAGGATGCGCATTATGGCGTCTTCCAACGACTCTGGCTGTGACTCTGGCTGTGACTCTGGCTGCGACTCTGGCTGCACATCGCCGTCAACTGGGCGGTGGGCTACAGCTTTGAACTGATTACCAGGGCGATCGTCAATCAGTTCAAGGTCTGGCCAGGTTGCCAATGCGCGAGGAATGCCGCTTCCAAGTCCACGGTACGGCAGGATGGAAAATGCATGGGAAGCCAAAGCGGGGTTACGCAAGTTCGAAATGCCGTAGCGGATCTTTTCGGTATCCAGGTGGTCAGGCAGATGTCCGGGGCTTATGATCTCAACGCGATCGGAAAAAATCAGCAGGCGAATAGAGGCGCTTAGAAAATAATCACGATGTATTAGTGCATTGACCAGCAACTCTTCGAAGACATCCTCGGGGATCTCTAACAAGCCAGGACTGTTAAATCCTTGATCTCCCTGCACATGGCGAAGGTTGCGTCTTAGAAAGGCCATGGCACGGCGGTACTGTTCAAGCAGGTTGCCGTCGATGTCTTCACTGTCCAGATATCGCTTGTCATGCAGCACTGTTCCGGGAAAAGCGACGGCTTTGACGATAAAAGAGGGTTTGTAAACGTGAGGCGCTTTGCCGAACAAAAGTAAGCCGGCTAAGCTTAAAAAGTTGTCTTGCGCCAGATTGAGGTTATTGAGCAATTGCGACAAGGAAAGGCCGGTTGCTTCAACTGACTTCTTGTAGCGCCTTTCAAAATATTGGCCAAAAGTGTCCAGATCAAGATCTTTGATGGTGGCTGGTCGGACAGGAACCTCGTCTGCGTAAACCAGTCCGGATGATTGAAACAGACGCTGCATCTCTTCCCGAGCAGTCACATGGCGTTTGTCCGCCCCGTTTTTGACCCAAATCCTACCCAGAGTGTCTACGTACGGCTTGTTCAAACCTTCAGCAACGTCGACCGCAATAACGATGCCATTCCTGGTATGGACATTCATGGTTGACGGATTGATTGGAGGACGAACACTTTGCGAGGAAGCATTTGACAGCAACTGATTGAGTCTGGACACATCCGCTGAATTCAAACCGGCGATATGTCCGTCATCAGAGACGCCAATGAGCAATAATCCGCCGCTTGTATTGGCAAAAGCAATCAATTCCGCCGCAAGTGAGTCAATATTGCTGAAGTCACGTTTGAATTGATGGCGGGTATCCTCGCCACGGGCAATGATGGCCAGGAGTTCAGCTTCATTCATATCCATGCATCCTCGGGATAATATTTAGAATGAGGTCAGGTCTCTGAGACCAGCAAAAAACTGACATTATTACATTTCATTTCAAAAAAAAACCAATATTTTGCCCCATAGTGTAATTCGCTGCGCTCGTGACCGCGTCAATTACTGAGGCATGGGATCTGACCCCAAGCTGCTCTTGTAACCAGCGAGTATCATTAGCGATACGCCTTATGTCTCATTGGAGGTATACGGAATTTTCTGCTATGCCTTGCTATCATTGATTTTTTTCCAGTTCATTTTTCCATTCAAACCCCAGTTAAATACCTGGCGGCTTGCTCTGCTGGAGAAGTCCTCCACTGGAAATTATCTTACGTCTGTCTTACTCGTCTGCCTTTCTTGTCTGTGGCCAACAAATTCTTTTTTTACCGCTTTCACGTAACACGTGATTTAAGTAAAAAGTGTGCTTTTTTACCTGTTTACAGTATTACGTAGAGTCGGTAAAAAGTATACATGGAAAATGAAGACATCATGGCCATGCCCGGAGTGCAAAGGATTTTCCGGTCCAGGTACAAGCTGGACAGGCCAGGACTGATATCTCCCATCACCCCCGCTTCGCGGATGCGTGACCAAGGCATAATTAAATTTCTTGCGCAGGTCCGGCAGATCATCATCTGTGCCTATCAGCGGATACACCATAACATCAGCATTGCGCTTGCCGCTTTCCGCTTCCCCCGTCTTGTCCACGATTCCAACAATATTGAACCTGCCTTCCTGCCCAATTACATCAATGCAGGAGCGGCAATGGCCGCCAGCGCCGATTAAAAGTAGTTCAAAGCTCAAAGCTGAAAGTTCCTATGTAAGAATAAAGATTAAAGCTCAAAGTTCTAAGCTGAAAGCTGAAAGCATGGTAGCTGAAAGCTGGAAGCAAAATAAATATATTTCGATTAGTAGAGTCTATGACTAATAAACCTCATCATGCTTCCCGATGTCAATCAATACGATCAGGTCATTTTCTGAATCAGGATCTTTTTCAAACGCAAAAACAATCCGGCAGTCATACTCTACATGACAGGCCCAAAGACCCATCAATTTTCCATGCAGTTTATGCGTCTTCAATTTTGCATCAAAAGGATTTTTGCATAGATTATCCAATACGGAAAAAATCTTTTCCTGTAAGGGCTTGTTGTTTCTAGTTGCCTTCTTGAAGCCTCTTTTGAAACCTTGAGTCCAGGCAAGCTTATAATTCATTGGACAAAAGATCCTTTTTCAGATCCTCCAGGCTTCCAAAGCTGGCTCGCTTTTCCCGGACCGCTTGGAGGGCTTCGCGTGCGTTGGCTGCTATCTGCTCCCTTCTTTCTTCAATCGCGCGCAGTCTCAATGTTGCCAAAAGGTCTTCCCTTTCATCCAACGGCAAGGTTTCCACAGCCTCAATGGCCCGTTGAAAGGGAGTACTAGGATGAGTGTTCATACAGGCTCCTTTGTATATAAGCTTGTAATCATGTCTTTGGGGGTCGGACCTAACCATCATACTTAAATATCAGGATAAATGTCCCAAAACAGCCTATTTTCAGACCTTAGAAGCCCCATTTCACCCCCAAAAACATCATTGTAAGCCGATACAGGTTCTTTCAGTGCATATGATCCGGTCTTGT
>SKQS01000016.1 GCA_007118895.1 Wenzhouxiangella sp. | reverse complement strand
GTGCGTCGGTGCGTCGGTGCGTCAGTGCGTCAGTGCGTCAGTGCGTCGGTGCGTCAGTGCGTCAGTGCGTCAGTGCGTCAGTGCGTCAGTGCGTCAGTGCGTCAGTGCGTCAGTGCGTCAGTGCGCCGGAAACTTTCATTCAGCCTCTCCCCCTCTCTTCCTCTACCCTTCTCACCTTTTCCGTCTCCCGTTTTCCGTTTAATGGCACCAGCGAGGTTCAATCCAGACGCCGGTCAATAACGACCCGAACGCGGTCGAGTTCGGTGAGCGGAATCGGGCCGGCGTGGCCTTCCAGGTCGCCGGGCTCGGGCTGTGCGCTGCCGCTGAAAGAAACCCTGGCGGTAACCTCGATTGCCTCGGCGCTGGAGATGCCCATGCCTTCGATCATGGCGTGGCCGTCGGAAAAGCGCACGGCAGTCGGCAAATCGGCCACGTTCAGCCGCTCGACGGCCAGCGGTGCGGACGGCCCGCCGGCAGCGCGCACGATGACATACACCGTGGTTTCTAGGGGCGCCTGGCCGGCCAGGGCCTCGGCCAGTTCCACGACAACGTCGACGAATGGCCCGTCGGCGTTCAAATCGGTAAACGGATCAATGCCGCCAGCCATACGCGCCCGCGCCAGCTGCTCGCCGACCGACTGACGCACGCTGCCTTCGGGCAGGATATCCATCAGACGTTCCCAGTAGGCGATGGCCTGGCCATGGTCGCCCTGCTGGAAAGCACCGATTCCCAGCAACCAGAGCCCCTTCTGATTCTCGGGGTCGAGTTCGACAGCGCGCGCCAGCAGCTCACGGGAGCTTTCCGGCAGCTGCCGGCTGCCCGAGGCAAACAGCAGGGTTTCGGCCAGTTCGACCTTGATGAAAGGGTTGCCTTCATCCAGGTACAGCGCACGGCGAAAAGCGTGTTCCGCCGAGGAGTACTCCTGCAGATCCTTGTAGGCCCCGCCCAGTACGATCCAGCTTTCCATGTCGTCGGGGTTGCGCTCCAGCTGGCGGGCAACGGTGATCAACCCGGCGCGGATCATCTCGGCCTGGGTCTGTCCGTCCTCGATGCCCTCGGGACTGCCAACGACCCGGTACATCAGCACCGTGGCTGCCGGGATCGCCACCAACAGCGCGAACCAGACTGCCCACGGCGTGCTCTCGTTGCCTGCAGAATCTGCCACCCTGGCTGCAAGGGCCTGACGGCGCTGCCGATAGTCTTCCGGGTCGAGCTGGTCTTCAAGCTCATCCAGGGCGCGCAGCTTGCGGCGCGCCTGGCGACTGGCGCTGTCGCCACCGGCGATCAGCGGAAGCAGCGCGAAACCAAGTGCCAGCAGCACAGCGGCGCTGGCGGTAATCCAGAACAGGGTCATGCCTTGAGCGCCTTTCTTCTGCGATTTACGGCGATCCCGGCGCCGATCAGGCTGCCCAGTAGCAGCACCACCGGGCCAACCCACAGCAGCAGGGTGTGCGAGGCCAGCGGCGGTCGATAAAGCACGAACTCGCCGTAACGCGAGACCATGAACTCACGAATTTCCATGTCCGAACGGCCGTCCTGGATCAGGAAGAACAACTCGCGTCTCAGGTCCTGGGCCAGTGGCGCGTCAGAGTCGGCCAGCGACTGGTTCTGGCATACCGTGCAGCGGATTTCCTCGGCCAGGGCGCGGAAGCGGCGCTCCTCGACTTCGCTGCGAAACGGCATCGGCTCGATCGCTGATGCCAGCAGCAGGCCCGGCACCAGCCACAGCAGGGCCAAAAAGCCCAGCGAAACTATGCGGCTACCGGCGTCCTGTTTCGTGGATCGATCAAAATTCATGACTCGGCCTCCATGCGCAGCGCCAGGACACGGCGCATCAGGTCGTCAAATACGGGTGCGTCGATCGGGCCGACATGCTTGTGGCGAACAACCCCCTGGTGGTCTACCAGGAAGGTTTCCGGCGCACCATAGACCCCGAGATCGATGGCTGCCCGACCCTCGAAGTCGACCAGGTGGAAGCTCCATGCATCACCATAGCGGTTCAGCCAGGCCAGGGCGTCGGCACGTTCATCTTTCCAGTTGAAGCCGACCAACGGAACGCCGGCCTCACGCCCAAGCCGTTCGATAAAGGGATGTTCGACCCGGCAGGCCCAGCACCAGCTACCCCAGACGTTGAGAATGAAAGGCTGACCGCGCAGCTCGGCCACGCCGCGCACCATGTCCGGATCGTGCAGGCCGGGCAGGCGTATGTCCGGCACCGGCTTGCCGATCAGTGGCGAGGCGACGATTTTTCGTTGCTCGGCGGTCTGCAGCCCAACGATCAGCAGCGCCACCAGGCCGACAAATACGCCCAGCGGGATCAGCATGCGAATCATGCCAGCGCCTCCTGACCGATGGGTGATCGCTCGGGTCGGCCGGCTTGGGCACGCTGGGTTCGCCAGTAGCGCCGGTCGGTCGCAGACAGCAGGCCGCCGAGCGTCATCAACAGCGCCCCGGCCCAGATCCAGCGGATGAACGGTTTGATGTGAATGCGTATGCTCCACGCTCCGTCGTCGCCGAGCGGCTCGCCCATTGCGACGTAAAGGTCGCGCAGCGGGCCCGGGCGCAGGGCGACCTGGGTCATGACCTGGCCGCCGCGGTGGTAGCGGCGCTTTTGCGGGTGCATGCGGGTTATTTCCCGATCATCGCGCTGCACGCTGAACCGCGCCTCATCGGCGATCCAGTTGGGACCCTTGACTGAAGCCACCTCTTCGAGATGGAAGTTCAGACCGGCCACGGTCACGGTTTCGCCCGGCGCAACGCGCACGTCGCGCTCCAGGGTGGTCGACTCGACCATGGCCACTCCAATCACGAACACCCCGGCGCCAGCGTGCGCCAGCGCCATGCCGATCTGGTGGCGCGGCAGGCGGCCGCGGATCGACTGCTTCTGCCCCCACAGCCAGCCCAGGGCGCCGGCGGCCAGCCACAGCCCGCCGATCCAGCCGGTAACCGCGCGCATGTTCCAGGCACCCAGTAGCAGGCTGATCACGATGCCACCGACGATGGCGAATATCGCCGCCTTTATCAGCGGGTGCAGAACACGTTGCGGCTTGTCCTGGCGCCAGCGGGTATACGGGCCCAGCGGCATCAGCAGCACGATGGGCGTCATCAGCAGAATGAACATGGCGCCGAAGTAGGGAGGACCGACCGATATCTGGCCCCAGCCCATGAAGTCGACGATCAGCGGGTACAGGGTACCGAGCAGCACCATGGCCGCCGAGACGGCGAAGAACACGTTGTTGAGCAGCAGCAGGGACTCGCGGCTGAGCCAGTCGAAACCTTCGCCGGTGGCAATGCGCGGGGCGCGCAGGGCATACAGCAGCAGCGCGCCGCCGGTAACAATACCCATGAAGGCGAGGATGAACAGCCCACGGTCCGGATCGTGGGCAAAGGCATGGACCGAAGTCAGCACCCCGGAGCGAACCAGGAAGGTGCCCAGCAGCGACATCGAGAAGGCGGCGATCGACAACAGGATGGTCCAGGCGGCGAAAGCGCCGCGTTTCTCGGTCACCGCCTGGGAGTGAATCAGGGCGGTGCCGATCAGCCAGGGGATGAAAGAAGCGTTCTCGACCGGATCCCAGAACCACCAGCCGCCCCAGCCCAGTTCGTAGTAGGCCCACCAGGAGCCCAGCGTGATGCCGGCGGTGAGGAAGGCCCAGGCCGAAAGCGTCCACGGGCGCGACCAGCGCACCCAGTCGCGCTCCACGCGACCGCCGAGCAGACCGGCAATGGCGAAACCGAAAGCAACGGCAAAACCGACATAACCCATGTACAGCAGCGGCGGATGAAAGATCATCCCCGGATCCTGCAGCAGGGGATTGAGATCCTGGCCGTCTGGCGGGCCGGGCAGCACCCGGTCGAACGGGTTGGAGGTCAGCAGGGTAAACAGCAGAAAGCCGATCGAGACCATGCCCATGACCGACAGCACCCGGGTCAGGAAAGGTTTCGGCAGGCTGCGTGAGAAAACCACCACGGCCAGCATCCAGCCTGCCAGCATCAGGATCCACAACAGCAGCGATCCCTCGTGGCTACCCCAGCTGGCCGAGATCCGATAGTACCAGGGCAGCAGCAGGTTGGAGTTCAGCGCCACGTTGATGACGCTGAAGTCATGGTTGAGAAACGCGGCAACCAGCGCCAGCCAGGCCGCCAGGGCAAACACGAAGTGTCCGGCCACCAGCGACGGCGCCAGCCGCATCAACCGCTCGTCTCCACGCCAGGCGCCGACCAGCGGCACTGTGGCCAGCAGCACGGCCATTGCCAGGGCCAGAATCAGCGCAATTTGTCCGAGCTCGGCAATCATCTCAATCCTTTTGCTTTCAGTTGATCAGGGGTACTCAATCGCGCTGGCGGGCTGTCGGGCCAGGCTGGATATTGGCCTCCATCGGGTGGCCAGTGCGTTCCAGGGCGCGTGCCAGCTCGGCGGGCATGTAGGTCTCGTCATGTCGAGCCAACACTTCGTGGGCGTGGAACTGCCCGTCTTCGCCAAGGCGCCCGTGAGCAATCACGCCCTGGCCCTCGCGGAACAGGTCGGGCAGGATGCCGTTGAAGGTCACCGGCAGTTCGTAGGCGCCGTCGGTGACGGTGAAGCTGACTGCCAGGCTGTGCGGGTCGCGCTCGACGGTGCCGGCCATGACCAGACCACCCAGCCTGAACTGCCGATCCGGCGGCATGGTCTGGGCATGCACATCGGTCGGAGTAATGAAAAAGAACATGTTGCTTTGCAGGGCAGTGATGGCCACGGCGGCGGCGGCGCCGATGCCGATGACCAGCAGCCCTACCAGGACCAGTCGTTTCTTACGGGTTGGCGTCATCGTACTCTCCGGCAGTCAGTGCCCGCTCCTCGCGTATTTCCGCCTGCAGTCGGCGGTGTTGGATCATGGGTTGAACAATCTGCCAGGCCACGATTATCGCAAACAGGCCGTAGCAGCTCCAGACATAAGGTGCGTAATCGAATTCAGGTATCACCTATTCACTCCAGCGTGTTCCAGGACCCAGCGCCGCCGGCGGTCCTGGTCGAGAATCTCGTTGCGGGAACGGTCCAGCAAGGCGGCGGCGAAAAGAAACTTGACGGCGATGGTCATCCATACCAGCGGCGGCATCATGCTGTAGTGCATGGTGGACTCACCAAAAAAACGGATCGTCGAGCCCTGGTGCAAAGTTGTCCACCACTCTACCGAAAAATGAATGATCGGGATGTTGACGAGCCCGACCAGGATCAGAATGCAAGCGATCCGCGCGCCCTTGCGCTTGTCCTCGAAGGCGCTGTACAGGCCCATGATGCCGAGATAGATGAAAAGCAGCACCAGCATCGAGGTCAGCCGCGCGTCCCAGGCCCACCAGGTGCCCCACATCGGCCGGCCCCAGATCGAGCCGGTGGCAAGGCAGATGACCGAAAAGGCGGCGCCGATGGGCGCGCCCATCATGGCCATGATCTCGGCGATGCGAATGCGCCAGACCAGAGCGATGAAGGCCAGAATGGCCATGACGACGTAGCCGGCCATGGCCTGCCAGGCCGCCGGCACGTGAACGTAGAGAATGCGAAAACTGTCGCCCTGCTGGTAATCCGGTGGCACGACATACAGCGCCTGGTAAAGGCCGACCGCCGCGCATAAGAAGAACCCACCCCAAAGCCACGGGCTGAAGCGCTGGCACAGCCGATAGAAGTTTGGCGGCGAGCCGAGCCGGTGAAAACCGACCTTGATGGTTTTCCAGATCATTCGATGTTCAGTCTCAATGCTGCGGTGGTGGCGACTGGCGCCAGGGTCACGGCCAGAATCAACAGGGCAGCCAGCAGGCCCAGGTGAGCCTGTGGCGACAATCCATCGGCGGCCAGGTCGACGGCGCCGGTGGCAAAGATCAGGACAGGCACCACCATTGGAAACACCAGAATGGACAGCAACACGCTGCCGCGGTTCGTTCCCAGGGTCAGCGCGGCAGCCAGGCCACCGACCAGGCTTAGAATCGGGGTGCCCAGGAGCAGGCTCAGCATCAGCGTGCCCAGCGCCGGAGCCGGCAGATAAAGCATTTGTGCGGCCAGCGGTGCGACCAGGATCACCGGCAGGCCGGTAATCAGCCAGTGGCTGAACAGGCGGACCACTACCAGCGCGCCGGCCGGACCGTGTCCCAGCCACCACTGCTCCAGGCTGCCGTCTTCGAGGTCGGGGCGAAACAGCCCCTCCAGCGCCAGCAGGCTGGCCAGCAGGGCTGCGACCCAGATCATGCCGGGCGCGATGCTGGCCAGCAGGTTCGGTCCCGGACCCACGCCCAGCGGAATCAGTATCAGCACGGCAAACAGGAACAGAATCGGCATCAGCGATTGCCCACCATGACGAATCGCCAGCCTGAGATCGCGCACCAGCAGGGCCAGCATCGCCGCGCTCATGCTGCCCTCCGCGACCGTCGCGGGTCGGCAAGTTCCAGCTGCTGACAGGCCAGCTCAGCATCCGGCATGCGCTGGTGGGTTGAGAGCATGAAGCCGCCGCCACCGGAAAGGTGCTCGGCCAGCAGCTGATCGACCAGTACGCCGCCGGCATCGTCGAGACTGGCATAAGGCTCGTCCAGCAGCCAGATCGGACGGTGGGCTACCAGAAGGCAGGCCAGGCCCAGGCGCTTTTTCTGGCCGGCAGACAGCGTGCGGGCCGGACGCAGACCAAGCCCGGCCAGCCCGACCCGGGCCAGGGCCTGATCGATGGGCAGGCCAGGGTTGCCGTGAAACTGCTGCTGGAACCGAAGATTCTCGCGACAGTTCAGATCACCCTTCAGGCCGGGCAGATGGCCCAGGAAGGCACAAGGGGCATGGCGTTGTACCTGACCGGTGGATGGGCTCAGAATGCCTGCCAGGAGCCTGAGCAGCGTGGTCTTGCCGGATCCGTTGGCGCCCAGAATGACCGTCCCGGCACCGCTGGCCAGAGAAAGGTCAACCGGGGCAAATACCGGGTCGCCGTGGCGATGGAATCCGGCCTCGTTGGCGGTCAGCAGCAGGCTCACCGCAGCGCGATCCGGCAATGCGCCGGCACCGGCGGCTGCCATCGCCCGTCGACCAGCCATAGCTCGGCTGCCTGCCCGGCCCGGCCACATACCACGGCGCGCTGGCCGAAGTGTCGGGCCAGGGAGATCGCGGTGTCCACCGCGACATCGCTCATCAGCAAGGATGGCTCGTCAGGCCACTGCCCGGTCGGGTCAATATTGATGCAGGGCAGGGTGCTGATCCGCTGTTCGCGGCACAGCCCGATCAGCTGCTGATGGCGAAGCCGGTTTTCAGCCGTGTCAACAAGCCGTGCGCCTGGATTGAAGGCCGTCACGATCGCCCACCAGGCTCTACCGGCAAGCCGGTCCAGGCGTTGATGGCGGTTGCCGATGCGCACCGTCTCGGCCCCCTCGGGCAGGGCTACCCGATAGTCGGTGCTCGCGAATGCAAGCAGCAGCGGGTCGGGCCGGTCGTCTTTGGTCAGGGCGCTGGTCATACCTGGGAAACGGGTGTCCTGAGTAGAGAGTTGCCAATCGATCTGGGTTACTATTTTACTGTGGCAGGCAGGGTTCGACATGAGCTGGATCAAAAACAGGATTATTTAATGCATCTTTTGGACTGCGTGGCAGGCGCATCTCATGGCGTCTGAGCGTTACGATCTGGTGGTCATCGGCGCCGGCTCCGGCGGCGTGCGCGCGGCCCGGATTGCAGCCGGACATGGCGCGCGGGTGGCGATCTGCGAAGAATCCCGGGTGGGCGGCACTTGCGTCATCCGCGGCTGCGTGCCCAAGAAGCTCCTGGTCTATGCCAGCCAGTTCTCCGAGGCCTTTGCCGACGCCGCCGGCTACGGCTGGACGCTGGATTCGCCCCAGTTCTCCTGGCCGGCGCTGATTGCCGCCAAGGACCGGGAAATCGATCGTCTCAACAGTATCTACATCAAGCTGCTGGAAAACGCTGGTGTCGATCTGATCATGGGCCGCGGCCGGCTGGTGGCTGCCGATCGGGTGGCGGTTGACGACCGTGAGCTTGTGGCCGAAAAAATCCTGATTGCCGTCGGCGGCCGGCCGCAGGTGCCCGACATTCCCGGCGCCGAGCTGGCCATCACCTCGGATGAGGCTTTCGATCTCGAGTCCCAGCCAGATCGGGTGCTGATCGTAGGCGGCGGCTACATCGCGGTGGAATTTGCCGGCATTTTTGCCGGGCTGGGCAGTCGGGTCGAGCTGGCCTACAGGCGCGAACGCATCCTGCGCGGTTTTGACGAGGACGTGCGCAAGGCGGTCGAGTCTGGCATGGCCGGTCGCGGCATTGCGTTTCGCTACCATGTTGCGCCGGCGCGCCTGGAGCAGGCCGACCGGGGAATCGAGGTTACTTTCTCCGATGACTCCCGGGCAGAGTTCGACTGCGTGATGATGGCTACCGGACGGGCGCCCTACACCTGGGACCTGGGCCTGGAAGCGGCCGGGGTGACGACTGCAGAACAGGGCCGCATCCAGGTCGATCATTTCAGCCGAACCAGCGTCGACAATATTTACGCGGTCGGCGATGTGACCGACCGGGTCAACCTGACCCCGGTGGCGCTGATGGAAGGCCACGCTCTGGCCGACACGCTGTTCGGCGGTATCGAGCGACCGGTCGACCATGACAATGTGCCGTCCGCCGTATTCAGCCAGCCGCCGGTTGCCACCGTTGGCCTGAGCGAGGAGCAGGCGCGTGAAGAGCTGGCCCGGGTGCAGGTGTTCTGGTCGACCTTTACGCCAATGAAATATACTGTTGCGGGCCGGTCCGAGAAAGGCATGATGAAGCTGGTGGTTGACGCCGAGACTGATCGCGTGGTCGGCTGCCATGTCGTCGGCCCGGATGCCCCGGAAATCGTGCAGGGATTTGCCGTCGCCGTCCGGGCCGGGCTGACCAAGAAGGATTTCGACCGCACCATCGGCATACATCCGACCGCGGCAGAAGAACTGGTAACCCTGCGTCAGGCAGTGGAGGATTGATGGACATGTTTCGCAAGATGACTGGAATTTTCGCCGTTAGCCTGCTGTTGCTGGCTACGGCAGCCGGCGCCAAGAACGTTGAAGTGGTGCCTGGTTCATGGGTGATCGAGCTGGCTTCGCCGCCAGTGGTCGAATATACCGGCGATCCCCTGAACGTCCTGCAGGGCGGCGAGCTCAGGATCGGCAAGGCGCTGGCCGCGACCGCGCCTGAGGTCACCGGTCACAGCCGGCTGGACATGGAAAGCCCGGCCGCGGTGGCTTATGTCAATCATCTGGACAACGAGCGCGCCGCGGTGCTGGCCGAGGCCGCGGCCCGGCTGGGCCGCGACCTCGAGCCGCGACACGTGTTTCGCATCGTCGGCAACGGCTTTACCGCCAGGCTGTCGGACAAGGAAGCGGTGATGTTGCGCGATCTGCCGGGTGTCAGCCGAGTCTTCCGCGAACCGCGGTACCGAATCGAGACCGACGCCGGGCCGTTCTTCATCGGCTCCAACATGGTCTGGAATGGGGTCGGCCAGGTGCCCGGGCCCAATCGCGGCGAGGGCATGGTGCTGGGTGTAATCGATACCGGAATCAACTGGGAAAGCGCCTACTTTTCGGCCAACAGTGCCGGTTTTACCATTACCAACCCCCGCCCGACACAGCTCGGCCTGTGCAGCCAGGCCTCGGTGCAGTGCAACGGCAAGCTGATCGGCGTGTATGACTTTACCGATGAAGGCACGCTGGGCAAGGATCCAAACAATCACGGCAGCCACGTCGCGTCCACGGCGGCCGGCAATCCCTTGAGCTTTACCTTGAGTTTCGGGCCTGGCATCAACATCTTTTTCGGCACTTCCGGCGTCGCGCCCAGGGCCAACATCATTTCCTACAAAGCCTGCGAGGCCGATCCCGACGATCCTGGCGGCCCATTCGGTTGCCCATTCGGTGCACTGTCGTCAGCCTTGGATCAGGCGGTCAACAACCAGGTCGATGTGTTGAATTACTCAATCGGCGGTTCGCCAATCAGCCCATGGAACTCGACCCTTTCCCAGAAATTCCGAAACATTCGTGCTGCCGGCATTGTTGCGGTCACTTCCGCCGGTAACGACGGTCCTGGCCTGTCCACGATTACTTCGCCAGCCAACGCGCCATGGGTCATCTCCGTTGGCGCGCTGACCCATGATCGGCGGCTGACCAACCGGCTGGTTGATACCAGCGGCGGGCCATTCAATCTCGGCGAGTTGACCGGGGCCGGGGCCACCGGAGGATTCGGGCCGGCGCCGATCGTCCATGCGCGCGATTTCGGCAATGCGCTGTGCGGCGTCGGCGAGCCGGAGCTGCAGGCCGGCTGTCAGCAGAACACCGGCGCTTCCAATCCTTTCCCCCCCGGTACCTTCAGCGGCCAGATCGTGGTCTGCGACCGCGGCGAGTATGGCCGGGTAGAGAAGGGCCGCAATCTCCAGCTGGCAGGCGCCGGTGGTTACATCCTGGCCAACACGGGCGAGTTCGGCGAATCGGTCAACAGCGATGAGCACTGCCTGCCTGCGGTGCATGTCGGCCAGGCCGACGGCGATGTGCTGCGCGACTGGCTGGATTCCGGCAGTGGACACAGTGGCCGTATCTCGGGCATGGCGCGGGAGCAGCAGTCGGATTTCGGGGATCGCATCGCGGCATTTTCTTCGCGCGGGCCGGCACCCACGGTGCCCGACCTGTTCAAGCCGGATGTTTCGGCACCTGGCGTCGACATTCTCGCCGCCGGCGCCGCCGCGCCCGGATCGGTGGCCTTCATCAGCGGCACCTCCATGGCCAGTCCGCACGTGGCTGGCGCGGCGCTGTTGCTGCGCAGGCAGCATCCGAGCTGGGGGGCTGACGAGATCCATTCGGCGCTGGTGACCACCAGTCGCTCTGGCGCAGTGCTTGACGATCTGGGCAATCCGGCCAATTTCATGACCCAGGGCGCCGGTCGGGTCCGGGTTGACGATGCAATGCGGATCGGTCTTTATTTCCGCGTGACCAATCAGCAGTTCATTGCGGCCAATCCCGCCTCTGGCGGTAACCCCGGCGCCTTGAACCTGCCGACGATCTTTGCAGAGAACTGCGCCAGCCAGTGCACCTTCACCCGCACCGTGACCGCCCGGGTCAACGGGATCTGGAACGTCAGCGCCGAGGGCGATCTGGATATCTCGGTCAGCCCCTCCAGCTTCACCCTGACCAATGGCCAGACGCAGACGCTGGAAATTACCATCAATGCCGCCGGTTCCAACGGAGGCCCCGAGGGTTTCGCCGACGGCCATATCGTGCTGCAGCCTTCCAGCTCGGCGCTGGTTACCCAGCGTGTTCCGGTCAGCGCACTGGTCGGCGCTGGCGTGGAGCCGGGCCTGAGCAAAGATATAGTCACCAACAGCAATCGCGGCAGCGCGGTGCTGGAGATTCCCGATCTGCCTCTCATGCCCGAAGCGCGCTTCAATACCTCTGCGCTGACCCGGCTGGAGCGAACTACTCAGAACCTGCCGCAGGACCCCAGCCCCGGCAATCCGTTCAGCGGGGCGGGCCGTTTCGTGCTGTTTGTAGACGTGCCGGCCGATACCCTGGCGCTGTATGCCGAGACCTTTGAATCCACTGCCGAAGACATTGACCTGTACGTCGGCCGTGACGACAACGGCGACGGCGTGCCCCAGCCATCGGAGTTGCGCTGCCAGGGTATTACACCAGACGACCTGGAGACCTGCCTGATCGAGAATCCCGAGCCGGGAAGCTGGTGGATCATCGTCCAGAACTGGCAGGCCTCGGCGCCTGGCGCCAGCGACGAGGTTTCGGTAGGCGTGGCGGTGCTGACTTCGGCAAACGACCCGAGCTTCGTCGCCACCGGCCCGGGACTGCATCCCGGCGGTCCGCTGGACCTTCCCCTGTACTACGATCAGCCGGCGATGATGCGAAACGAACGCTGGATGGCGGCCGTGGGCATAGCGTCGACGCCGGATGAGCTGTCCAACCTGGGCGTGGTGCCGGTATTTGTCAGGCGCAATGTTTTCCAGACACCGCAGGACACGGCCCTGTTCCAGGACCGGCCGACACCGGTCGTACTGGGTCCTGGATTCAGCCATCGCCGGCTGTTTATCGATGTGCCCGACAGCACGCGTGAACTCAACTTCTTTGTTGAAACGGAAGCCGAAGTCTCGGCGACCATACGCAAACTGCCCTTTTCCGCCCTTGAAGGCCTGGAGCCTGGGTCACCGCCAGCACCTGGCGGATCACTGCCGGCGACCGTGACCGATATCCCGGGCGGCTTCCAGCTGCAGATTCGCCCGGGCGGTGGTCAGACCATCGAGCAGGGCCGATACTTTCTGCGCCTGAGCAACGATGGCTCGACTGAAGCCTTGGTCACCGTCACCGGTGACTTCATAGAGGACATCCGCAAGCTGCCCAACGCCGGCCTGTGGGAAGCGGCCAACCGCAATACCGGGCAAACCATCGACTGGCAGACGGCAGCGGGGCTGGGTTACATCATCTGGTATGCCTACGCGGAAGATGGCACCCCGGCCTGGTATGTCACGGCCCCGATTCGCGTCCGCGACAACAGTTCGGTCTGGTCCAGCGCTCTGTTCCGCGTCAATAGCAACCGGGCCAGGCAGACCCTGGACCAGGTCGGAGAGGTGGCTTTCACCGTACTGGCCAGGGAAGATGCAATTTTCTCCTGGCGCATCAACGGTCATCACGGTAGCGAACGCATGGCGCCGTTGTCGGATCAAAGCTGCAAGCTGATTGGCGATCGGAACTGGCACGTCACTGCCACCTGGTTTATCGATGGCGCGCCGGAGGGTGGTGGCAGCCTGATCCTCAATGACTCCACGCCACAGTACTGGCTGCGACATTACTTCGATGATCTGGGTGACCCGCGCTGGGTGCGAATGCTGACCGACCAACCAGGTGCCTCGCAGGATCTGGATGTTCTTGATCCGCGTGGATTCTGCCCGTACTGCCAGCCGGTCGATCTGCAACAGCAACTGGTCGGCGAGGCTTCGGTGCAGATCAACAATCACCTGTCCGGTTCCGAAATGCTGAACTTCGTTGCCGCGCCGCCCATTCAGGCCGACATCAATACCATGCGTGATCTGGTTCGCCTGTCGCGCATACGCGGTTGTCCCTAGCACCGTTCAATAGCGCCATCCGGGCCGGCACGAAGCCGGCCCGGTTCGAGTCAGAGCCCAGCAAATGATTGCCAACCACAAGGTCGTTGTCGTGCTGCCGGCCTACAACGCCGCCCGCACGCTGGAAAAGACGTTGGCCGACATTCCGCCGGAGGTGGTCGACGAGCTGGTGCTGGTCGATGACGCCAGCCAGGACGACACCGTGGCCGTCGCGCGTCGTCTCGACATCCGGCACGTGGTGGTGCATGAGAAAAACCTCGGCTACGGCGCCAACCAGAAGACCTGCTACCGCAAGGCGCTGGAGCTTAAGGCCGATATCGTCATCATGCTGCACCCGGACTACCAGTACGACCCGCGGCTGATCCCGGCCATGGCCTGGCTGGTGGCCAGCGGCCGCTTTCCGGTGGTGCTGGGTTCGCGCATACTGGGTGGCCAGGCGATCGCCGGCGGCATGCCGGTGCACAAGTATGTTGCCAACCGCTTTCTGACCCTGTTCCAGAATCTCTGTACCGGTGCCAAACTGTCCGAGTACCACACCGGTTACCGGGCTTTTTCGGCCGAAGTACTTCGCACCCTGGATCTGGAAGCCAACTCCGATGACTTCATCTTCGACAACCAGATGCTGGCCCAGGTGCTGCGCGCCGGTTACCGGATCGGCGAGATCACCTGTCCGGCGCGCTACTTCGAGGAGGCCTCGTCGATCAACTTCCGGCGCAGCGTGATTTACGGGATGGGCGTACTCCGCGAATCGCTGAAATCACTGCGGTGGCGGCTGTCGGGAGCTGCCGGCCGGTGATTCGGGCGGGCGAGCCGGCCTTCGGCTGGCGCCTTGCCGCCTGGCTGGCGGTGCTCGCCGTTGCGCTGTGGCTGCGGCTGTGGCATGTCCATGCGCAGTTCCTATTCGATGATGAATGGCACGCCCTGCACAAGTTGATGCGGGCCGGCTATTGGGACATCTTCAGCAACTTCGGCGGCGCTGATCACAGTATTCCCCTGACGCTGCTATACAAGAGCCTGGCCGGCATATCCGGGCTGAACGAACTGGTCATGCGCATTCCCTCGCTGGCCGCCGGGGTCGGCCTGGTCTTCGCCGTGCCCTGGCTGCTCAAGCCCTGGCTGGAACGTTACGAGGGCTGGCTGATCGGCCTGCTGCTGGCAATCAGCCCCTTGCTGATTTTCTTCAGCCGCCAGGCCCGGCCCTATGCGCTGGTTGCGCTTGGCGTGGTCATGGCCCTGCTGGCGCTGTGGCAATGGCGCCGGCGGGGCGGTCACTGGGCTTGGCTGTTTGCCGTGCCGGCGGTGCTTGCAGCCTGGCTGCATCCGCTGATGCTGATCTACATCGCGCCGGCTTTGACCTGGTGCCTGGTGCTGGACTGTCGCCAAGGACTTTCCAGCGCTGACTGGCGCCCGGCGCTACGCATCATTCTGCTCGGTGGAGCGACCGCGCTTGCGGTGCTGGCGCTGTTGCTTGTGCCGTTTCTCAAGGACTGGGCGACGCTGGGCGACAAGGTCGCCGACGGCCGGCTGATCTTCGAGGCCGTGGCGGTGGCCTGGCAGCTGTTTGCCGGCAGCGGTCTATGGCCGGCAGCACTGCTGGTCGGCTTGCTGGCCATTGGCGGGGCTGTCGTGATCGCGCGCCGGGCGGCCGACCTGGCGATGTACCTGGGATTCGTGCTGGTTTCGGCGATTGCGCTGGTCATCCTGGCCAGCCCGGCCTGGATCCAGTCAGGCGGCGTGTTGGCACGCTACCTGGTGGTGGTCCAGGTGTTCATGCTGGCGCTGGCCGGGATTGGTCTGGGCAGCGTTTTGCGAGCCTTGTCAGAGCGTCTGGATCGGCCGTGGCTGGCAGGTGCGGGCGGTGCGGCGACCGCTGTTGCGCTGTACCTGGCCGGTCCGCTGCCGGAGATCTACCGGGCGCCCAACAACCACACCATGCACTACTACTACCAGGCCGACTACAACATCGAGCGCAGCCTGTTTCGCGAGTTTTCCCGGGCCATCCAGGTATCGCCGGTGATGCACCGGATCGCCGCCGAGGAGGGGGACTGGACGGTGATCGATACGCCGTATTATTTCGAATCCTACAGTCCGCTGATGGTTTATCAGCGGGTGCACCGGCGGCCGGTTCGGCTGGGGATGATTTCCGGTCTGTGCGTGGATTGGACCTTTGGCGAGATCCCGCCGGATCGAGACGACGTAATTTTGAGAAATCACGTCTATCTCTCTGAGATCATTGACAACCCACCTGCCAATCACTTTCTTGTCTTCCACCGCACCACCCCTGTGGTGCCGGGAGTGCGCGAGCTGCCGCGCCGGGCGCGCTGCCAGCAGATCCTGACTCAGCGCCTGGGCCAGCCCTGGTACGAGGACGAGCTGGTGGCGGTGTGGCGGTTCGAGACCTGAGGCTTTTCTGGCGATCCAGAGCTTTTCTGGGCTAACACTCATCGTCGCGCAGGCTGAGCAGCCAGCGGCGGGCCGCCCAGGTGCCGAGGATCAGTAGTACCAGGGCAAGCAGTGGCAGGGCGATGCGCGGTTCCAGCAACAGCGCCGGCCCGGCCAGTTCGCGCGCTTCCAGCAGCGAGCCCAGGCCGGCGCCAACGGCCGAGTAGATGATGGCGGTGGGAATCAGTCCGAGAACGGTGGCGAAGGTATAAAACAGCGTTGTCGTGCGGGTCAGTCCGGCCGCGGCATTGACGACGAAAAACGGCGCGACCGGGACGATGCGCAGCAGCACCAGGTAGTAGAAGGCATTGCGTTCCAGCAGGGTCAGCAGCTTGCGGGCGCGGCTGGCATAAAGCCGGTCGTGCAGCGGATGTCCAATCAGGTAGCGGGCCAGCACGAAGGTCAGCAGGGCGGCCAGGGTTCCGCCGATCAGCGCTGCCGCAGCGCCGGTCCAGGTGCCGAACAGGTAGCCGGCAGCGAGGCAGAACAGGGAGCCGATCGGCAGCGCCAGGGTGGCAAGAACGACGAAGGCGGCAACGTAGACCAGCATGGCCTGCAGCGGTTTGCGATCGACCATGCTTTCGATGTCGCGCAGCAGGCCGATCAGTCGCTCGGCTTCGCTCATCGCCAGCGCGATCATTGCCAGCACGGCGACCACCCCCAGGAGCGGGCCCAGCGCCGGCCGGGGAAATCGTCGGTCTGGCGAGTCGCTCATGAGCGTATTGGCAGCGGTTTGAGTACTGCCATGACCTCCTGCCTGAGCGCCTGGTAATCGACCTGATCCAGGCTCTCTGCCTTGGCGGTATGGGCATCAAGCAGGCGCGCCTGGATTTCGCCGCGGCGCCTGGCCTCGGCATAGGGGATGTCGGGCCGGAACATGACCATCGAATAGCGCGGCACGAAGCGCTCCGGCAGCTCGCGTTCCAGCCACCACTCCAGCTCTTTCTTCAGATGAAAGCGTGGATCTCGCACGCTGGCCCGCATTTCCTCGTAGTTATCCAGCGCCATGGCGGCGATAGCATCGGCGTTGGGCTTGCGCTCGGCCTCGAAGGCGGCAAACGCGGCGTCACAGTCGTTGTGCTCGCTCAAGTGACGAGCCAGCGACACGCAGTCCTCGAACGCGGCATTCATGCCCTGGCCGTGAAAGGGAACGATGGCGTGGGCGGCATCGCCCAGCAGCACGGCCCGGCCATCGAGTCGCCAGCAGTCCAGGTACAGGGTGCCAAGAAAGCCGACCGGATTGCCGGCCAGCTCGTCGCGTGCGTTGGGCATCAGTGCCAGCGCGTCGGGGAACTCGGCGGCCAGAAAAGCCATACCGTCGTCGGTTTCGGCGATGGAATCGAATCCCGGCCGGCCATGGTTTTCCAGGAACAGGGTGCAGGTGAAGCTGGCGTCGGGGTTGGGCAGGGCGATCATCATGAAGCCGCCGCGCGGCCAGATATGCAGGGCCTCGGGCTCGATGGCATGGGCGCCGTCGACCGGGGCAATGGTCAGCTCCTTGTAGCCGTGATCCAGCGGCACTTCGCGCAGCCCCAGCTCGGTCTCTTCGGCAATTGCCTGTCTAAGCGCCGAACCGGCGCCATCGCTGCCGATCAGCACCTCGAAGCCGTGCTGTCGAGTCTCACCGGTATGACCAAACCGCGCCAGGCGCTGCGGAAAATCCACTGCGACCAGCGGCTGGTCGAAAACAAGCCGGGCGCCGGCGGCTTCAGCGGCATCGAGCAGGTAGCGATTGAGATGGCCGCGGTGCACCGAATAGATGACTTCATCCGGGTGCTGGCTGTAGCGCTGCAGCCGCGGCGGCTGATCGGGCTCGTGCAGCATTCTGCCGGCCATTGGCAGGGCGAAGTCGCCAACCCCTTCAAGCAGATCGGCCTCGGCCAGGGCGGCCCGGCCGCGCTCGGCCAGAGCCAGGTTGATCGAGCGGCCGGCCGGAACCGTTGCCCGCCGGGGGTCAGGGTAGCGCTCGAAGACCTCCACCTCGAAGCCACGTCGGGCCAGCAGCGTGGCCAGAAGGGCACCGGCCAGGCCGGCCCCGACCAGGGTCAGTCGGCGCGCTTTCATAACAGCTTCTCCACCAGCCTGACGAAGCGTTCGGTTTCCTCGGCGGTGTTGTACAGCGGCGTCGGGGCGATGCGGATGATGTCCGGCTCGCGCCAGTCGGCGACCACGCCATGGCCCTCGAGGCGTTCGAACAGCTGGCGACCGGCCCGTCGTCCGCCGTGAATGCGTAGCGACAGCTGGCAGCCCCTGCGCTGTGGCTCCAGCGGTGTCAGGATATCCAGGTGGTCACCGACCCGCCGGTTCAGCTCGCCGGCCAGGTGCCCGGTCAGCTCCAGCGACAGCCGCCGTAGCTGCTCCATCCCGGCCTCATGAAACAAATCCAGCGAAGCGCGCAGGGGCGCCATGGCCAGGATCGGCGGATTGGACAGTTGCCAGCCCTCGGCGCCGCGGCTGGCCTCGAAGTCCGGTCCCATCCGAAATCGACTGGCCTCGTCATGTCCCCACCAGCCGGCCAGCCGCGGTCCCTGGTGGCGTTCGTGGCGCTGGTGAACGAAACAGCCAGCCACCGCACCAGGCCCGGCATTGAGGTACTTGTAACTGCACCAGACAGCGAAGTCGGCACCGAGCTCGTGCAGCTTCAGCGGGATATTGCCGACCGCGTGGGCCAGGTCCAGGCCGAGCACCGCACCGGCCTTGCGACAAGCCCCGGCAATGCGTTCCAGGTCGAATACCTGGCCAGTGGCGTATTGCACTCCCGGCCACAGCACCAGGGCGACGCGCTCGCCGTGGTCATTGAGGTAGTCCTCCAGGTCTTCCTCGTGGATCAGTCCGTCGCGGCGCGGCGCCAGCTCGACCAGATCATGCTCGGTATCCAGCCCGTGCAGGGCGATCTGCGAGGCCACGGCATGGCGGTCGGAGGGAAAGGCACCGCGTTCGATCAGGATGCGCCGGCGCTCCCCGTGCGGTCGGTAGAAGCTGATCATCATCAGGTGCAGGTTGACGGTCAGCGAATTCATTGCCACCACCTCGTGCTTCTCGGCACCCACCAGTTCGGCCAGGTGGTCGGTCAACAGGCGGTGGTAGGGCATCCATGCCAGCAGGCCGTCGAAATGACCGGCTACCCCCAGCCGGGCCCAGCGCTCCAGCTCGGCTTCGACGGCCTCGGCGGCGGCGATCGGCTGCAGGCCCAGGGAATTGCCGCAAAAGTAAAGGCTGGGGTTGCCGTCCGGGCCCGCCGGAATGCGGAACCTGTCGCGCAGGAAGCCGGCTTCGATATTCATTTGGCCGGCTCCAGCTGGCCGGGAAAGAATACCGGCATCGAGGGGGTGGCGTCGCCGGGAATGGCCAGGCCGCCAAGCATCAACAGGCCGGGTCCATCGGCGACTGCGTCCGGCACGTAGATCAACTCGGTGACGGTGCAGGACAGGCGATCATCGGCAGGCCGGGAGGCATCGCTGGCCCGGCCCCAGAACAGCCGGTGCAGGGCCAACCGGCCACCGTCATCTGCAGCATCCAGCGACGGGGTATCGATCAGCAGGTGCTCGATGCTGCCATTGGCGATGCGCTGCATGGCCTCAAGGCTGAGCAGCGGGTAGGGTGGCCTGCTGGCATAGTCGAAGGCCTGCTTGGCCGGGTCGTTGGGCAGGGTGCGCAGGATCAGCGCGCGACAGCCGTCCGGCCAGTCGATCTGGTCGGATTCGATCAGCGGGCCCTCGCCGAGTCGGGTCTCGGTGGCGTCAGTACCGGTGCGCGGCGCCATGCTGACCAGCATCGCCGGCAGCGGCGATGCCGGCATCAGCTGAAAAGCCGCAGGCTGATCGTCCCACAGATGGCCGGGGCCTTCGGTGTGGGTGCCGTGGCAGTGCGGAATCATCGTCAGCACTTCGACGTTGCAGCTACCGCCGCGGCGGGTATCGCCGACGAATCCGCCGGCCGTCAGGCTCTGCCGAGTGATCGGCTGGTCGACAAAAAAAAGCGGATGCTCACCGTCACTGGCATCGATCGCCAGCCGATGGCCGAGCGAAAGGTCGCAGCTTGCTCGCCGAGCCCCGAAATCGAAGGTCAGCATCATGTCGTGGTCAGTCCGAATCGTTCCGGCGGCAGGTTCAGAAATTCCAGCGCGTTCTGCCACAGCAGGCGCTGGCTCACCGGTGCCTGAAGGTCCAGCTCATGGATCAGTGCACCCGGCTCCTGTTCGCCGAGTGGAAAGGGGTAGTCGGTGCCCATGGCCACCCGCTCGCTGCCCATCAGCTCGATCAGGAAGGCCAGGGCCTTGACATCGTGGGTCACCGAGTCAACCCAGAACCGGCCAAGGTAGTCGCGCGGGTTGACCGGATTGCGGGTGGCTACCAGGTCCGGGCGCATTTTGAAGCCGTGCTCTATGCGGCCCAGCGTGAACGGGAACGACCCGCCGCCATGGGCGAAGCAGACCCTTAAGCCAGGCAGGCGCTCGAAGACTCCGCCGAAGATCATGCAGCAGATCGCCCGCGACAGTTCGGCCGGCATGCCTACCAGCCAGGGTAGCCAGTAGTCAGGCAGGTGCTCGGTGCCCATCATTTCCCAGGGGTGAACCAGTACTGCCAGGTCGAGATCGCGACAGGCGCTGAAGATCTCGAAGATTTCGGGATCGTCCAGGTTGCGATTGTTGATGTTGGAGCCGATCTCTATACCGACCAGACCCAGTTCGCCGGCGATATGCTCGAGCTCGGCCAGGGCCAGCGACACGTCCTGCATTGGCACGGTGCCCAGGGCCACGACCCGCTCGGGATGCTCGCGCTCGACCCCGGCCAGGTGGTCGTTGAGAAACCGCGAAAACTTCGCCGCAGGCCGGGCCGGCAGGTGGTAGCTGAACATTACCGGCACCGTACACACCACCTGGACCTGCACGCCTTTTTCGGCGTAGGCCTCGATGCGGTGTTCGATGTCATAGGAAGTACGGTCGACTGCGCGAAAGAATTTGCCATCGATCATGATGCGGCGTTCATCGCCATCGCCTTCGATGGTGGGAAACCCGGTCGCTCCTGCGCAGTTGAAGTCAGGCAGCGCGTCCGGCAGCAGGTGGCTGTGCAGATCAAGCATGAATGGTTGAGTCGTTTCCATCGCCGGCAAGTCTGCCCGATCCGGGCGGTGATTGCCAGAGTGCGGCCAGGACAATGGGTGCCGGAAACGGGGATAATCCGGTGCTTTGGTACAAGGTCCATGCGGGCACTGAAACGTCTTGAAACTTTCCGACTTCCAATTCGAGCTTCCCGAACGGCTGATTGCACAGCATCCACCGGCCAGTCGCTCGGCCAGTCGCCTGCTGCATCTGGACGCCGACGGTCGCCTGGTCGATCGGCAGTTTGCCGATCTGCCCGAGCTGCTTACCGCCGGCGATCTGCTGGTACTCAATGACACCCGTGTCATTCCAGCCCGCCTGGGCGCCGTCAAGCCGACTGGCGGACGGGTGGAAATCCTGATCGAGCGGCTGATCGATGGCCAGACCGCAATGGCCCAGCTTGGCGCCAACCGCAAACCACGGTCCGGCATGGTGCTTGGCCTTGGCGAATCGGGACAGGCCGGCCAGGCCGAGCTGGTCGAGCGCGAGGGTGAATTCTGGCGGCTGAGACTGCGGGGTGAAGCCGACTGGGCCAGGTTGCTGGCCGAACATGGCCACATGCCGCTGCCGCCATACATCCAGCGCGATGATCAGCCGCTGGACCGGGAACGCTACCAGACCGTGTATGCCCGCCGCCCCGGCGCAGTAGCCGCACCCACGGCCGGGCTGCACTTCGATCAGTCGCTGTTCGATCGGCTCGATCAACGGGGAGTGGAGCGCGCCTTCTGCACCCTGCATGTTGGTGCCGGCACCTTCCAGCCGGTGCGGGCAGCGCGGATCGAGGACCATAGAATGCATGCCGAGTGGCTGGAGGTCGGCGAAAAACTGGTCGAGCAGGTCAAGGCCTGTCAGACGCGCGGCGGCCGGGTGATCGCGGTCGGCACAACGGCGGCCCGGGCGCTGGAAACGGCTGCAGTCAGTGGCGAGCTGGAGGCGTTCAGCGGCGACAGCCGCCTGTTCATCTACCCCGGCTACGAGTTTCGCGCCATCGATGCGCTGATTACCAATTTCCATCTGCCCGGCTCGACGCTGCTGATGCTGGTCAGCGCACTGGCTGGCCGAGAGCGCATTCTCGCCGCCTATCGGCATGCGGTGGAACGCGAATACCGTTTCTTCAGTTATGGCGACGCGATGTTGATCGAAAGACCACTGGAGTGAAATCCGGACCGTCTCCAGCCGGTATAATTGGGCGTTCTCCCGCCCCCGACTCAAGAGACTTCAAGATGTCCGATCGCGAAGTGATGGAATATGACGTGGTGGTGGTCGGTGCCGGTCCTGCCGGCCTGGCCTGCGCCATGCAGCTCAAAAAGCTAAACAACGAGCTCAATGTCTGCGTGATCGAGAAGGCGTCCGAGATCGGCGCCCAGATTCTCTCCGGGGCGGTGATAGAGCCGGGACCGCTGGATGAGCTGGTCGAAGGCTGGCGCGAGAATCCGCCCCCGATCTGCGTGCCGGCCGGAGAGGATCGCTTCACGCTGCTTTCCAGGCACAAGGCCAGGCGCCTGCCGACCCCGCCGCAGCAGAAAAATCACGGTAATTTCATCGTCTCGCTGGGCGCGCTGTGCGCCTGGCTGGCGCCCAAGGCAGAAGCCCTGGGCGTCGATCTTTTTCCGGGTTTCGCTGCCGCCGATCTGGTCATCGACGAATCAGGCGCCGTGGCCGGGGTGGTGATCGGCGACATGGGTGTGGACCGTGCCGGCCAGCCCAAGGACAGCTACGTTCAGGGCGTGGAAATCCGCGCCGCGGTGACGGTGCTGGCCGAGGGCTGCCGTGGCAGCCTGACCAAGCAGGCAATTGCCCGCTTCGACCTGGCGGCCGATGCTGATCCGCAGACCTACGGCATCGGCATGAAGGAGCTCTGGCAGCTGCCCGAGGGACGGGTTGATCCGGGCCTGATTCAGCACACCATCGGCTGGCCGCTGCCGCCGCAGATCTACGGCGGCAGTTTTGTCTATCACCTGGACAAGAACCGCGTGGCGATCGGGTTCGTTTGCGGGCTGGACTACCAGGATCCGGCATTTTCACCGTTCGAGGCCTTTCAGCAGTTCAAGCACCATCCGACCATGCGCGAGCTGCTTGACGGCGGCGAGATCTTGTCCTCCGGCGCCCGCGCGCTGGTCGAAGGCGGTTACCAGTCGCTGCCGAAAGTCGAGATGCCGGGCGCGCTGCTGATCGGTGACTCGGCCGGCCTGCTCAACGTGCCGAAGATCAAGGGCACGCACCAGGCAATGAAGTCGGGCATGCTGGCGGCCCGGCACCTGGCAGAAAATCTGAAAAGTGAAGGTTTCGATGCGCGCCTGCGCGCCTCCGATATCGTTGCCGAGCTGCACAAGGTGCGCAACATCCGGCCCGGTTTCAACAAGGGCCTGTGGCGCGGGCTTTTTACCGCGGCGGTCGAGACCGTCACTTTCGGCCGGCTGCCGCGCACCCTGGCCAATCACGCCGACCACGAGCAGTACCGCAAGCGCAACGAGCAGGGTCTTGCCTTTGACTGGGTCGATCGTGAGCTGCCGCCGCGCGATCGCCTGGCCTCGGTGTACTTTGCAGCCACCGCGCACGATGAGGACCAGCCGATACATCTCAAGGTCATCGAGCCGGACATCTGCTTCACCCGCTGTGAGGAAGAATACGGTAATCCCTGCACCCGATTCTGTCCGGCCAACGTCTACGAAGTCGTTGAAGACGATCAGGGCAAGCGGCTGCAGATCAATGCCGCCAATTGCGTGCATTGCAAGACCTGCGATATCGCCGATCCTTACCAGGTGATCAACTGGGTCACCCCCGAGGGAGGTTCGGGGCCCAATTACCAGAACTTATAAAATCAATGCAGAGCATTACAACATGAAGATACTGGTTCCTATCAAGCGCGTGGTTGACTACAACGTTCGCGTGCGAGTGAAGTCCGACGGCTCCGGTGTGGAGACAGAGGGCGTTAAAATGTCGATCAACCCGTTCGACGAAATTGCGCTGGAAGAGGCGCTGCGTATCCGCGAGCGCGGTGAGGCCGAGGAGGTCATCGTGGCCTCGATCGGCGGCACCGATGTTCAGCAGCAGCTGCGCACCGGGCTGGCGATGGGTGCCGATCGGGCAATCCATGTCGAGACCGAGACCGCGCCCCAGCCGCTGACGGTCGCGCGCATTCTGCTCAAGCTCATCGAGCGCGAGTCGCCCGGCATCGTGTTCCTGGGCAAGCAGGCCATCGATGATGACTGCAACCAGACCGCGCAGATGCTGGCAGCCCTTTGGGATCGGCCGCAGGCAACTTTTGCCTCCCGGGTCGAGCTGGCCGACGGCAAGGCCACGGTGGCGCGCGAGGTCGATGCCGGGCTGGAAACCATCGAGATCGAACTGCCGGCAGTGATGAGCTCGGATCTCAGGCTCAACGAGCCGCGTTTCGTCAAGCTGCCGGACATCATGAAGGCCAAGCGCAAGCCGCTGGATGTCATTGCCATCGCCGATCTGGGTGTGGAGCAGGGCGCCGGTTTCGAAATGCTGGCGTTCGAACCGCCGCCCAAGCGCGGCGGCGGCAAGGTGGTCGGCAGCGTCGCCGAACTGGTCGATGAACTCAAGAACAGGGGTCTGCTGTAATGAGCGCGATACTGATCATTGCCGAACACGACGGCAAGCAACTCAACCCGTCCACCGCCAAGACAGTCACCGGCGCCACCGGTCTTGGGATCTCGCAGATTGACGTGGTGGTATTCGCCGCCGACCCTGATCAGGTTGCCGGCCAGGCCGCCGCCCTGCAGGGGGTAAGCCGGGTACTGAGCGTGGCCGGCGAGGACTTTGCCCATCCGCTGGCGGCACGGCTGGCGCCCGAGGTCAAGGCGCTGGCGGGTGACTACAGCCACATCCTGGCGCCATCGACGACCTTCGGCAAGGACCTGCTGCCGCGCGTGGCCGCGCTGCTCGGGGTCAACCAGGTCTCTGATATCCAGGAGGTGGTCGATGAGCGCACCTTCAAGCGCCCGATCTATGCCGGCAACGCCATCGTTACCTTGCGGGTTCCCGAAGGCATTCCGGTCGTTGCCACGATTCGCACCGCCTCTTTTGCTGCAGCGGGTGACGGCGGTCAGGCTGAAGTGACTGCCTTGGATGCGCAGGCTGCCGATCCGGGCCACACCCGCTACATCAAGACCGAGGGCAGCGACGGTTCCGGTCCCGATCTGGCTTCGGCGCCGATCGTGGTATCCGGCGGCCGGGCGATGGGTTCATCGGAAGGTTTCGACATCATCTACAGCCTGGCTGCCAGGCTGGGCGCGGCGGTCGGCGCCTCGCGCGCAGCGGTCGATGCCGGCTACGTGCCTAACGAGCTGCAGGTTGGCCAGACCGGCAAGATCATCGCCCCGGATCTGTACTTCGCCGTCGGCATTTCCGGCGCCATCCAGCACCTGACCGGCATCAAGGATGCCGGCACCATCGTCGCCATCAACAAGGACGCCGAGGCGCCGATTTTTGAGATTGCCGACCTGGGGCTGGTCGGCGATCTGTTCGAACTGGTGCCGGAGCTCGAGAAGGCGCTGGGGTGAACTCCGCCGAAGCAGTGATTCGCCCGGCGCGTCCGGGCGACGAAACGCTGCTGCATCGTCTGATAGCCGAACTGGCCGAATACGAGCGGTTGGCCGAGGAGATGAAGGCCACTCCGGACGACCTGGGGGCCGCGCTTTTCGGCCAGGCCCCGGTCGCCGAAGCGGTGCTGGCCGAGATAGATGGTCAGGCAGCGGGATTTGCGCTGTTTTTTACCAATTTCTCAACCTTCGTCGGTCGTCCGGGCCTGTACCTGGAAGACTTGTTCGTGCGCCCGGCCTGGCGTGGACGCGGTATTGGAAAGGCGCTGTTGCTGCACCTTGCCGGGCTCGCCAGGCAGCGTGGCTATGGGCGCATGGAGTGGAGCGTGCTGGACTGGAACGAGCCGGCGATCGGCTTCTACCGCAGCCTGGGCGCTCGTGCCATGAGCGACTGGACGGTGTTCCGGCTGGATCAGGCCGCGCTGGAGGCATTGGGTTCTTGAAATTGCCCTGTCCGCAAGTACAGGTGACGTCTCGTCGCTGGATTGAGTAATCTGGGGCCGTCTCAAACGCACAAGCAGAACAAAAGCTCATGACCGATCCCCTGTGGCAACCCTCGCCAGCGCGCAAGGCGCGTGCCAACCTGTCGCGCTTTATCCAGCTGATCGGCCAGCAGGTCGACCCGGCAGTCACCGACTACGACAGCCTGTACCGGTTTTCGATCAAGCAGCCCGAGGCCTTCTGGCTGGCGGTCTGGGAGTTCTGTGGCGTGGTCGCCGAGACCCGGGGTAGCCGTGTAACCGAGAACTGGCCGGCCATGCCCGGCACTCGATTCTTTCCCGAGGCAAGGCTGAATTTCGCCGAGAACCTGCTGGCCCGGGTCGGTGATGATCCGGCACTGATCTTTGCCGGCGAGGACGGCTCGCGGCGGATATTGAGCGGCAGGCAGCTACGTGAACAGGTGACGGCCATGGCCGCCGCGCTGATTGCAGCCGGGGTGGAGCCCGGCGACCGGGTTGCTGCGTATCTGCCCAATTTGCCGGAAACGGTCATCGGCATGCTGGCCGCCAGCGCGATTGGCGCGGTGTGGTCGTCCTGCTCGCCGGATTTCGGCGTCCAGGGAGTTGTCGACCGCTTCGGCCAGATCGAGCCCAAGGTGCTGATCGCAGCGGCGGCCTATCGCTACAACGGCAAGACCTTCGACTGCCTGGGACGGGTCCGTGAGCTGGCAGAACGTCTGCCCGGCGTCAGCCGCTTCGTCATCGTGCCGTATGTCGATGAGGATCCCGACCTGACCGGCCTGCGCGATGCGGTGCTGTGGGATGACTTTGCCGTCGCCGGGGGCGGCCCGCTGGAATTTGCCCAGCTTCCGTTCGATCACCCGCTCTACATCCTTTACTCCTCTGGCACCACCGGGGTGCCGAAGTGCATCGTCCACGGGGCCGGGGGCACGCTGTTGCAGCACCTCAAGGAGTTGGTGCTGCATACCGACCTCAGCTGCGGCGACCGGATCTTCTACTTCACCACCTGCGGCTGGATGATGTGGAACTGGCTGGTCAGCTCGCTGGCCGTCGGCGCAACCGTGGTGCTGTACGACGGATCGCCGTTCCATCCCGACGGCAACGTGCTCTGGGACCTGGTCGACGAGCTCGATATCGCAGTCTTCGGCACCAGCGCCAAGTGGATATCGGCCTGCGACAAGGCAGGGATCGAGCCGGCCCGGACTCATCGGCTGGATGCTCTGAGAGCAATACTCTCGACCGGCTCTCCGTTACTTCCGGAGTCCTTCGACTATGTGTACGAAAAGGTCAAGGCCAACGTCCAGCTCAGTTCGATTTCCGGCGGAACCGATATCGTCTCGTGCTTTGCCCTGGGCAATCCGCTGTTGCCGGTATACCGGGGCGAGCTGCAGTGCCGAGGGCTGGGCATGAAGGTCGAGATCCGCAGCGACGATGGCCGGGTGATCGAAAACGAGACCGGCGAGTTGACCTGTGCCATGCCGTTTCCCTCGATGCCGGTTGGATTCTGGAACGACGATGACGGGCGTCGCTACCACGAGGCGTATTTCGATACCCATGAGGGCGTGTGGAGTCACGGCGATTATGCCCGTCTCACTCCGCGCGGCGGGCTGGCAATCTACGGCCGTTCCGATGCCACCCTCAACCCTGGCGGGGTCAGGATCGGCACTGCAGAAATCTATCGCCAGGTCGAGCAGCTCGACGAAATACTGGAATCACTGTGCGTTGGCCAGGATTTCCAGGGTGATGTCAGGGTGGTGCTTTTTGTGCGCCTGCGTGAGGGCATTACGCTGGATCAGGCGCTGAAGGACCGCATTCGCCAGACCATCCGCGCCAACACCACGCCGCGCCACGTGCCGGCCAGGATCATCGCGGTGCCGGACATCCCGCGCACGGTCTCGGGCAAGCTCACCGAGCTGGCGGTGCGCGACATCATCCATGGCCGACCGGTAAGAAACACCTCGGCGCTGGCCAACCCGGAAGCACTCGAACATTACCGGGATCTGGCGGAGCTGGCCGACTGAGCCGGTCAATCTGGTCACTTCTTCCGGGTTACCATAAGCGTTCACTCGAAACAGCGTCACCTGACAGTGGCGCTGAAATCAATGGAGAACATGATGCGTTTGACTGGATTATTCTGTGCTGCCACCATGCTGCTGCCGATGACCGCCCTGGCCGAAAGACCGAACATCGAGCCGGGCATGTGGGAGTACAACACCCACACCTCGGTGGCCGGCGACTTTCCGATTCCCGACCAGGAATATAGCAACGAGGAATGCCTGACCGAAGACGATCTGGGCAGCCTTGATACCTTCATGGGTGACCTCGAAGAGGCCTGCACCGTTCGTGAGCGTAACATCGGGCACGATGGCGGTAATTTCGTCGTCGAGTGCAACCAGCCGGATGGCACCAGCTTCGAGATGACCGGGGAGATGCAGTTCAACGGCACCAGCTCGTCGGGACAGATGTCGGCCGAAATGGACACTCCGATGGGTCCAATGAAGATGACCATCAATATGTCCGGCCGCCGCATTGGCGACTGCTGACACCACATCCAGGGGGACGGATGAGGCGGGTCCATAATTTTTCGGCCGGCCCGGCGGCGTTGCCGGACCCGGTGCGAGACCGCCTGGGCGAATTGTTTGCGGTCCCCTCAGACCGTCGGCCCTCGCTGGTCGAGGTCAGTCACCGCGGCAGGCAGTTTGCCGCGGTAGCCGAGGAGTTGCTGGAGCGTCTGAAACGGCTGATGGCACTCGGGCAGGATCACGCTGTCCTGCTGCTGCAGGGCGGGGCCAACCTGCAGTTTGCCTGGGTACCGATGAATCTGGCCGCCAACCGGACTGCTGCCTACCTGATTACCGGCCACTGGGGCCGCAGGGCGCTGGCCGAGGCCGAGCGGGTCGGTCGCGCAGTAGTGGCTGGCGATTCAGCGGTTTGCGATTACACCGCTATCCCCGAGATCGGCCACTTGCCGACCGATTGCGCCTACCTGCACTACACCGGCAATGAGACCATCCACGGCGTGCAGTTCGACTTGCCGCCGGCGGTCGGCGTGCCGCTGGCCGCCGATCTTTCATCGGAGTTCCTGTCCAGGCCCTATCCTTACCGCGATCTGGGCCTGGCCTATGCCGGTGCGCAGAAGAACCTTGGCGTGGCCGGACTGACCGTGGTGGTGATTCGTCACGATCTGCTCAAGCGCATTCCTGAAGGGTTGCCGAAGTACTTCGATTATCGCACCTGGGTCGCCAGCGACTCGCTGTACAACACGCCTTGCAGTTTTGCCTGGGTGGTGGCGCTGGAAGTATTGCGCTGGATCGATGATGCAGGCGGTCTGGCGGTGATTGGCGAGCGCAATGCTGCCAAGGCAGATGCGCTTTACCAGGCCATTGACGGCAGCGATTTTTATCACAACGGTGTGGAGCCGGGCTGCCGGTCGCAGATGAACGTACCTTTTCGGTTGGCCAACCATGAACTCGAGTCCCGATTTGTTGCCGAGGCGGAGCAGGTCGGCATGCCGGGTCTGAAAGGGCACCGGGCATTGGGGGGGATACGCGCCAGCCTGTACAATGCGCTGTCATCTGAAGCAGTGGAGAGTCTCGTTGAGTTCATGGTCGAATTCGAGCGACGGTACGGATAGGCCTGACCTGGCCGAAATCCGTACTCGCATCGACAGCCTGGACGAGCAGATCCAGGAGCTGATCAGCGAGCGTGCGCGGCTGGCCGAGGCGGTGCGTGCCAGCAAGGGCGATCTTGGCGGGGCGGCGGAGTACTACCGCCCTGATCGCGAGGCGCAGGTGCTGCGCAAGGTGATCGAGCGCAACCAGGGCCCCCTGAGCGATTCGGTGATGCTGCGCCTTTACCGCGAGATCATGTCGGCCTGCCTGGCGCGCCAGGAACCGATGCGGATCGCCTATCTTGGCCCCGAGGGCACTTTCACCCAGCAGGCGGTGTACCGTCAGTTCGGCCATTCGGTCAATGCCATTGCCTGCGCCAGCATCGAGGACGTGTTTCTGCAGGTTCAGGGCGGGGAGGCCGACTTCGGCGTGGTGCCGGTGGAAAACTCCTCTCAAGGGGTGGTCTCGCACACCCTTGACATGTTTCTGCACAGCGACCTGAAGATCGCCGCAGAAGTGGAAATGCGCATTCATCAGCATCTGCTGACTCAGGCGCGCAGCCTCAAGGCGGTAGAGCGGGTTTACGCCCATGCCCAGTCGCTGGCCCAGTGCAAGCACTGGCTGGCGGCCAATCTCTCGCATGCCGAGGCGCTGGCGGTTTCTTCCAATGCCGAGGCCGCGCGTCGAGTGCGCCATGCGCCGGACGCTGCGGCAATCGCCTCGCGCCATGCCGCCGAGGTCTACGGCCTGCCGGTGCTGTTTGCCAACATCGAGGATCATGTCGACAACACCACCCGATTCCTGGTGCTGGGGCGCGAACTGCTGCCGCCTTCGGGAGAAGACAAGACCACGTTGATGGTGGCCGGCCGGGATGGTCCCGGGGCGCTGTTCCGGCTGCTTGAGCCGTTCGCCAGGCACTCGGTCAACATGAATCGGATCGAGTCCCGACCCTCACGCCAGGGGCGCTGGGACTACGTGTTCTTCATCGATGCCGACGGTCACATCGAGGACCCGCCGCTGGCCGCTGCAATGGCCGAGCTGGAAACCGAGGCACGCCAGGTCAAGGTGCTTGGATCCTATCCGCGCGCGGTGCTGGGCCGGCTGCCCGAGTCATCAAGGGAGTAGCCTGATGAGGCTGAAAGTCTGGCCTGCCCACGCCGCCCTTGAGGGTCACTGTCGCCCGCCAGGCGACAAGTCCATCTCGCATCGGCTGGCGATTCTTGGTGGCCTGGCCAAGGGCACCACCCGCATCACCGGTTACCTGGATAGCGCCGATACCCTGGCGACGCTGGCCGCCATGAGCGAGCTGGGTGCGCACGTCGAGCGTGGCGAGCATGAACTGGTGATTTCCGGCAGGGCGCTGCGTGCGCCCGCCGGAGCGCTGGATCTGGGCAATTCGGGCACCGGCATGCGCCTGCTGGCCGGTGCGCTGGCCGGTCATCCGGACCTGCATGGCAGCGAGATCAGCCTGGTCGGCGATGCTTCGCTGTCATCGCGCCCCATGGGACGCATCATCGAGCCGCTCAAGGCAATGGGTGCCGATATCCGGGGAACCGACGGACATGCCCCGCTGATCCTTCGACCGCGTCCGCTCGAGGGCTTGGAATATCGATCGCCGGTGGCCAGTGCCCAGGTCAAGTCAGCCGTGGCGCTGGCCGGTCTTCACGCCAGCGGGCGAACCGCGATCAGCGAACCGGCGCCAACTCGAGACCACACCGAACGCCTGCTGCCCATGTTTGGCGCAAGGATCGAATCCCGGCCCGGATGGTTGGCGCTGGAAGGCGGCCAGTTGCTGCATGGCTGCCGGGCGAGGGTGCCGGCCGATCTCAGCGCGGCGGCCTTTCTGCTGGCCGCGGCCTGCCTGGTCGAAGGCTCGGAGGTCACTGTCGAAGAGGTCGGACTGAACCCGACCCGAGATGGTTTCCTGCGCATACTCGATGCAATGGGCGGACGTCTGGATCTGCAGCCTGACCAGTCAGGCCAGGGTGAGCCGGCCGGCCGGGTGGTAGCCAGGCATTCAGTGCTTCGCGGTATGCATATTGCCGAAGAGCTGGTGCCGCTGGCGATCGACGAGTTTCCTGTCATCATGGCGATGGCAGCCGTGGCAAACGGCGAGACGGTGATCAGCGGAGCCGGCGAGCTCAGGGTCAAGGAGTCCGATCGGCTGGCGGCGATGTGCGCCAATCTGGGCAGCCTGGGTGTGTCGGTAACAGAGACTGCTGACGGGGCGATCGTGCGCGGCGGATCGGTCCGTGGCGGAGAGGTTGATGCCTGTCACGATCATCGGATCGCCATGAGCCTGGCGGTACTGGCGCTGGTGGCTGAGCAACCGGTGATCATTCACGGGGCGGAATGGATGGAGACCAGTTATCCGGGATTTGTCGATGACCTGCGCGGTTTGGGAGCGAGGCTGGAGTGGATGGATGCGTGATCAGCGAGCGGACCGATGAGCGGGAGCGGTGACAGGATCCCGGTGCTGACCGTGGATGGTCCGTCCGGAGTCGGCAAGGGGGCCGTCTCGAGCCGGGTCGCCAGGCGGCTGCGTTGGCACGTGCTTGACTCCGGCGCCTGCTATCGCGTCGTGGCCCTGGCCGCGCTGGATGCCGGATTGAAAATCGATCAGGAGGACCAGCTGGTGGCCCTGTGCGAACGGGTCGATCTGTCTTTCGAGGCCACCGAGGACGGGCCGCTGGCCTGGCTGGGCGGCGAGATGGTCGATTCGGGACTGCGTGCCGAACGAGTAAGTCGCATGGCCTCGCAGGTGGCGGCGCTGGCGCCGGTCAGGGCGGCGCTTCTGGATCTGCAGCGCAGTTTCTGTCGCCCGCCCGGCCTGGTCGCCGACGGCCGCGATATGGGCACCGTGGTGTTTCCTGATGCGCCGATCAAAGTGTTTCTGGACGCCAGTATCGAGGAACGTGCTAATCGGCGCTATAAACAGTTGAAAGAAAAAGGGGAAAATGTTAAATTTGCGGGTCTTTTTCGCGAGTTGAAGGAACGCGACCGGCGCGACCGGGAAAGGGCGGTCTCACCGACCCTGCCGGCAGCCGACGCCACCATCATCGACACCTCCGACCTGGGCATTGAGGCCGTGGTCGACAGGGTGCTGGCGCTGGTCAGCGATTGGCTGGCCTGAATCTCGACGAAAATGGGTGTGAATGCGCGCGCGGCCGGTCGTGGCGGCGTGTCGTTTTCTTTTTTTGCAACGAGCGGTCGGATGGTCCGACTGCAGATGAATCCGAGAAATTGTCTTGAACACACAGATTGCCGAAAACCTGCAGGAAAACGTGGAAGCTGCCACTGGCGAATCCTTCGCCGAACTGTTTGAACAAAGCCTTTCCGAGAGTCACCTTCGCCCTGGGGCGATCGTCATCGGCAAGGTTGTCGAGATCCGCGAGGATGTCGTTGTCATCAATGCCGGGCTGAAGTCCGAGGGCATTGTTCCGATCGACCAGTTTCAGAAGCATGATGGAAGTCTGGAGATCGAGGAAGGGGATGAGATCGAGGTTTCTCTCGACGCCATCGAGGATGGCTTCGGTGAGACCCGGCTGTCGCGCGAGAAGGCCAAGCGCTCGCGGGTCTGGGACACGCTGGAGAACTCGCATGAAGGCGAGGAGAACGTCATCGGCCAGATCAGTGGCAAGGTCAAGGGTGGTTTCACCGTCAATATTGACGGCATTCGCGCTTTTCTGCCCGGTTCCCTGGTCGATGTGCGCCCGGTACGCGATCCCGGTTATCTCGAAGGCAAGGACCTGGAGTTCAAGATCATCAAGCTTGATCGCCGCCGCAACAACCTGGTGGTCAGCCGTCGCGCCGTGGTCGAGCACGAGTACGCCGCCGAGCGCGACGACCTGATCGAGCGCCTCGATGAAGGTGCAGTGGTCAAGGGCGTGGTCAAGAACCTGACCGATTACGGTGCGTTTCTTGATCTGGGCGGAATCGACGGCCTGCTGCATATTACCGACATGGCCTGGAAGCGCGTGCGTCACCCCTCCGAAGTGGTCGAGGTCGGCGATGAGCTGGAAGTTCGTGTGCTGCGCTTCGATCGTGAGCGCATGCGCGTTTCGCTCGGCCTCAAGCAGCTCGGCGAGGACCCGTGGGACAACATCAATCGTCGCTACCCGCCGACTTCGCGGCTGTTCGGCAAGGTCACCAACATCACAGACTACGGCTGCTTCGTCGAGATCGAGGACGGGGTCGAGGGTCTGGTTCACGTATCTGAAATGGACTGGACCAACAAGAATGTCAACCCGGCCAAGGTCGTTCACGTTGGTCAGGAAGTCGAAGTCATGGTGCTTGATGTCGACGAGGAGCGTCGCCGCATCTCGCTGGGCATGAAGCAGGTCTCCCCCAATCCCTGGGATGCCTTCGCCGCGACCCACAACAAGGGTGACAAGGTGTCCGGCCAGATCAAGTCGATCACCGATTTCGGCATCTTCATTGGTCTCGATGGCGGAATCGACGGACTGGTCCACCTTTCGGACATCTCCTGGATGACACCGGGCGAGGAAGCAATCCGCAACTTCCGCAAGGGCGAAGAGGTGGAGGCTGTGGTCCTTGCTGTCGATCCCGAGCGGGAGCGCATCTCGCTGGGCATCAAGCAGCTCGAGCAGGATCCGTTTGCTACTTTCATGGCCAACCATCCGCGTGGCTCGCTGGTCAATGGCACAGTCACCGAAGTCGACCCGCGTGGCGCCAAGGTCAATCTTGGCGAGGGCGTGGACGGCTACATCAAGGCATCGGACCTGGCCAAGGAGCGGATCGAGGACGCCACCAAGGTGCTCAAGGAGGGCGATGAGATCGAGGCCAAGTTCGTGGCGCTGGATCGCAAGACCCGCCAGCTGACCCTGTCGATCCGTGCCAAGGACGAGGACGAACTGGCCGAGGCGATTGATCAGTACCAGTCGCGGCCGGAGGGTAGCGGCACCAAGCTCGGCGAGTTGCTTCGCGAACAGCTCGGCAGCAAGGACTGAGCCTGACTGCAACGGTCGGCCTGTACCGGGCCGACCGTTTTTCCGGGAGCTCGCCACGCCGAGCGGGTCCACGCTCCGAGACAGCGCAGCTCGCGCCATCCGGGGCCGCAGAACAGGTTATTGGCGCCTAAAACAAGCACTGGGGAAGGTTGCATCATGACCAAGTCGGAACTTATCGAACGAATGGCTGCGGGGCAGCGGCATCTGTCGCATGCCGATGTGGAACTTGCCGTTCGCACCATCATCGACGAACTCAGCAAGGCGCTGTCTGCCGGAGAGCGAATCGAGGTCCGGGGGTTTGGCAGTTTTGATTTGCACTACCGTCCACCGCGCATGGGACGCAATCCCAAGACCGGCGAGTCGGTTGCCCTGCCGGGCAAGTATGTGCCTCATTTCAAGCCGGGCAAGGCGTTGCGAGAGCGCGTCAACGCGGCTGCCGGCAACGCCTGAGCGCGGCGCGTTAATCGTGTTTCGATGGTTGCTCCTGATTTCCCTGGCGCTGGCTGCGATGGCCGGGCTGACCCTGGGTGTGCTCAATACCGAAGCGGTAGCGGTTGATCTGCTCATCGCCGAAATGGCGGTGCCGACTGGCGCGCTGATGCTGGGCTGTTTTGCGCTCGGCGTGATCTGTGGCTTGCTGCTGTATCTGCTGCTGTTTGCGATGCCGGGCAGGCTGCGTCGGCGGCCAGCGGGGTCCGGATCTTCCGATAGCCGCTCGATAACCCTGCCGGATGCCTGAAATTTTAGTGCTGTTCGTGCTGCTGCCGGTTGCTGCCGCCAGTGGCTGGCTGCTGGCGCGACGTCAGCACAGTTCGCACCAGAAGCGCCGCGCCTCGGCACTGTCGAGCAACTACTTTCGAGGGCTGAACTACCTGCTCAATGAGCAGCCCGACAAGGCCATCGAGGTCTTTCTCAAGCTTGCCGAGATCAACCGGGAGACGGTGGAAACGCACCTGGCGCTGGGCAATCTGTTTCGTCGCCGGGGCGAAATGGACAAGGCCATTCGCTTTCACAAGCACATCATTTCGCGTCCAGCGCTGACCGACGAGCAGCGCATGCAGGCGCTGCTGGAACTCGGCGAGGATTACATGCGGGCCGGCCTGCTCGACAGGGCAGAGCGACTATTCTCCGATTTGCTGGACAGTGATCCGGAAAGTGAACCTTCGGCGCGCAACCTGCTGAATATTTATCAGCAGGAAAAGGACTGGCCGAAGGCCATCGAGCAGGCACGACGGCTCAAGGGTATTTGTGACGAAGAGACCGGTCCGCTGATCGCCCAGTTCTACTGCGAGCTGGCCCAGTCTGCGCTGGGCGAGGGTGATCAAAACAGCGTGCGCGATTTCATTCGCGAAGCGCGCTGGCATGATCCGAAATGCACGCGGGCCTGCATCATCGAAGGTGACCTGGCATGGCAGGACGGTCAGTGGGACAGCGCTGCCAGGCATTACCGCCAGGCCTGCGAATTCGACGCCAATTGCCTGGTGCAGGTGCTGGACAGGATCATCGAGTGTCATCAACGCGATCAGTCGATGGAAACTGCCAGACAGTGGCTGGAGCAAATCGTCTCCAACAGCAACATGGTCACACCGCTGATTGCGCTGGCCCGACTGATTGCCCGCGAAAGCCCGCGGCAGGCGGTCGATCTGCTGCTCGGGCGTCTCGAGTGCAGACCTCGCGCTCGCGCGCTGAACTACCTGATCGAGCTGATGAATCACCAGGAACTGAGTCTTGATGAGGTGGGGCCAGGGCTGATTCAGGAATTGATGCAGCGCCTGCTGGACGGCCAGCCGCGCTATCGCTGCCAACACTGCGGATTCGGTGGCAGCACCTATCACTGGCAGTGTCCGAGCTGCCGTCGCTGGAATACCACGCGCCCCATCGAGGGTGTGCTCGGCGAGTGATTGCCGAGGCGATTGCCGAGATGATTGCCGAGATGATTGCCGAGATGATTGCCGAACCGAGCTCCTGGCTGGCAATTTTCGCGGCGCTGCTTGTCAGCTGGTCTCTGACTCCCTGGCTGCGCCGTCATCTGCTCAATCAGGGTATTGCCGACCATCCCGGACCAAGGCGCTCCCACCAGGTCCTTACGCCACGCGGTGGCGGACTGGCGATGGCAGCCGCGCTGCTGGTTTTTGTGCTGCTGGCGCCGCTGCAGATATCTTCAGCCGTCACCATGGCGCTGCTGGTTTTGACTCTGGCCGGGCTGGGCTGGATCGACGATGTGTTTGGGCTTGGCGTGCGTGCTCGCCTGGTCGGCCAGCTGCTCATCGTGATCGGGTTGGTCTGGTGGTTTGGTGATCTCACGGCGCTGAGGCTTGGTCGCTACGAGCTGGACACGGTGTGGCTGATCAAGCCGCTTGCCGTCATGGCAGCGCTCTGGCTGATCAATCTGCACAATTTCATGGATGGTTCCGATGGCCTGGCGGCTGCCCAGGTTGTTTTCGTCGGCTTGGTGCTCGGCTACCTGCTGCTTGATGCCGGCAATCAGGCCTGGGGCCTGTTCGGCTTCGGCCTGGCGGGCGCCTGCCTGGGTTTCCTGGTCTGGAACCGCCCACCGGCAAGGATTTTCATGGGTGACAGCGGCTCGTTGCTGATCGGCGGTGGGGTCGCGGCGCTGGCGCTGGCGGGTGCAGCGGGCACCGGTCCGAGCATCTGGATCAGCCTGATGGTGACCAGTGTTTTCGTGGTCGATGCAACGGCCACCCTGGTCTACCGGGCCGTTTCCGGTCAACGATGGTATACTCCGCACCGGCAGCACGTGTATCAGCGTTTGATCATCAGGGGGGTTGGTCATGGAAAGGTGCTTGGGGCCTACATGACGATCAACCTGGGATTGGTGTTGCCGACCGTGGCGGCTGCGCACTGGCGACCTGATTGGGAGCTGCGACTGGTTTCCGGCCTGATTCTGTTGCTTCTGGCGGGCTGGTTCATCGTCCAGGCATGGGTAGGAACGGAGAACAACAAATAATGAACTTTCGCGTTGCAAGCCAAGCGAAAAGAATCAATCTCAGGGTCCTGGTCATTGTCTTCGATCTGCTGATGGTTGCGGCTGCCTGGCTGGCTGCCCGCTACATTGCGGCGCTGCTGCTGGGCCCGGCCAGCCTGGGGCTGAAGCAGGTTCTGCTCGAAATCAATCTGGTACTGATGGCTCAGGGGTTCCTGCAGTGGCGCGCCGGGCTTTATCGCGGCGTGTGGCGTTTTGCCAGCCTGCCGGACCTGGGCAATCTGCTGAGAGCGGCGCTGATGGGCGCGGTGGCCGGAGCAGCCGTTTTGCTGGTGCTGGAGGCTCCGGTGGAACTGATCGTCATCATGGTGTGGACGTTTCCGCTGCTGTTGCTGGGCCTGCTGGGCCTGCCGCGCCTGGCCTACCGCACGCTAAAGGACATGCGCCTGGAAGTTCACCGCAGACGGACCTCCCAGCGCACCATCGTACTTGGTGCCGGGCGCTCCGGTCGACTGCTGTTGCCGGAGCTCAGGCGGCGCGGCAGTTACGAGATCGTCGGCTTTCTTGACGACAACCCCGCTTTAAAAAACACCGAGATATCCGGCGTGCCGGTGCTTGGCGCTATCGACCGCCTGCCGCGCATCGCTCGTGAAGCGGCCCTGGACCTGGCCATCATTGCCATACCCTCTGCCAACAACCACCAGATGCAGCGGGTGGTTGAAATATGTGAGCGTGCCGAGGTCGAGTTCAAGACCTTGCCCACGCTCAAGGAGCTGGGCGCGACGATCACCCGTGTCGACGATCTCAAGCCGGTAGCGATCGACGACCTGCTTGGGCGTGAGCCGGTTTCACTGGACTGGGAAGCGATCCGTGCCGGCCTGACCGGCAAACGGGTGCTGGTGACCGGGGGTGGCGGGTCGATTGGCGCTGAGCTGTGTCGGCAGATTGCCCGCCTAGATCCGTCCTGTCTGGTGGTGCTGGACAACAGCGAATACAACCTGTACCGGGTTGACTATCGCCTGCGCGGTGATTTTCGCGACCTGGTCATGGAAACCGTGCTCGGCGATGTCTGTGATTCGGCCACCGTGGAGAACGTGATCGACCGGGTCAAGCCACACGTGATCTTCCATGCGGCCGCCTACAAGCATCTGCCAATGCTGCAGAACCAGATCCGCGAGGCATTCCGCAACAACATTCTGGGCACGCGTCGGGTTGCCGATGCGGCCAGCCGGCATGGTGTCGAAACCTTTGTTCTCATTTCTACCGACAAGGCGGTCAACCCCAGCAACATCATGGGCGCTACCAAGCGGGTTGCCGAGCTTTATTGCCAGCAGCTCAATCGCCAATCGGAAACCTCTTTCATCACGGTGCGCTTCGGCAACGTACTCAACTCCACCGGGTCGGTGGTGCCGCTGTTCAACGAGCAGATTCGTCGCGGCGGTCCGATCACCGTCACCCACCCGGAAATCTCACGCTACTTCATGACCATCGCCGAGGCCGGCCAGCTCATCCTGCAGGCGGGCGTGCTGGGTCAGGGCGGCGAGGTGTTCGTGCTGGACATGGGTGAGCCGGTCAGGATCAGCTACCTGGCCGAGCAGTTGATTCGTCTTGCCGGCAAGGAGCCTGGCCGCGATATCGAGATCATCTACACTGGTCTGCGCCCGGGCGAGAAACTGTTCGAGGAACTGTTTCACGAACATGAGAACTACACCAAGACCGCGCACGAAAAGATTCTCCAGGCCAGCAACAGTGCCGGAGAAATGGCCTGGATCGGTGACCGCCTGAGGGATGGCGAGGCGGCCGTGCGCTGCTATGACACCGCGGCCCTGCGCGAGCTGCTGATGACGCTGGTGCCGGAAATGGGTCGCACCAGCCGCACCCCCAGGCGCCCGACCGCCGATGTTTCCCATCTGGGCTGATGACGCTATCTGACTGGCAAAAGTAGCTGGTGATGAACCTGAGACCCCAGGGGCCTGATGAACGCGGCCGGCTGGTCGATTTCCGCCACTCGTCGGTCCTTCTCGAGAACAACGCGCTGGGTGATCCTTCCCGACGCGCCCATCCGGTTTATCTGCCGCCCGGCTACGATGAAAGCGAACAACACTATCCGGTGCTTTGGTGCCTGGCGGCCTATACCAATGCCGGCCCGGGGCAGGTCGCCTGGCGCAATCATGGCGAAAACCTGCCAGCACGCCTGGACCGGATGATCGCTGCCGGACAACTGCCCCCGGTGATCGCCGTTTTTCCCGATTGTTACACTTCACTGGGTGGCAACCAGTACGTCGACAGTCCGGCCATGGGGCAGTATGCGAGCTTTCTCTGCGACGAGCTGGTGCCGGCCATCGATCAGGAGTTTCGGACCATTGCCGATCCAGCGGCACGCGCCGTCTTCGGCAAGTCATCCGGTGGTTTTGGTGCACTGCATCTGGCGATGACCCGCCCCGGCGTCTGGTCGGCAGTCGCCAGCCATGCCGGTGACTGCGGATTCGATCGCGTCTACCTGCGTGACTTCCCGGTCTGTTGTGATGTGCTGGCCCGTTACGATGGTGACGTAAGCAGCTTCATCCAGGCTTTCTGGCGTGCCAACAAGGCCGATTATCGTGGGTTCCATGCCATGATGACGCTTTGCCTGGCAGCCAGCTACTCGCCGGACCCGGAGTGTTCACTTGGACTGGCGCTGCCGTTCGAGCTCGAGACCTGTCAACTTGATGAGGAGATCTGGCGACGCTGGCTGGGTTTCGACCCGGTCTGCCGTATCCACGGCGCGCAGGCGGAGGCACTGGGCAGCCTGGCCGGGTTGTGGATCGATGTCGGCAATCGCGACCAGTATTTCCTCCATTACGGCACCCGGCAGCTGCACCGTAAACTGGGCAGCGCCGGCATCCGTCATCACTTCGAGGAGTTTGATGGCACCCATTCGGGCATCGACTGGCGTTTCGATCATTCGCTGCCCTGGCTGGCCGAGTGCTTGAAACTGGACTGATTCGTCGGCATAGTCATAGCTGGACTTTGCCGTGAATTTGCCCGCCATGCTGACCGTAACCCCCGCTGCTCGAGACTATTTCCAGCGCCTGCTGGGCCAGCAGCCTGACCGCACCAACCTGCGACTGGTCACCATCAATCCCGGCTCGCCGGCGGCCGATGTCGAGCTGAGCTACTGCCCGGACGGGCATCAGGCGGTGGATGACGAGTCGGTTGACTGCGGTCCCTTCACCCTGTTCGTCGATCGCGCCAGCGCTGATAGTCTGCGCGGGGCAATGATTGATTTCGAGACCGATCAGATGGGTGGCCAGCTGTCGATTCGGGCGCCGGGCCTCAAAGGCCATGCGCCGGACGAAAACGCGCCGCTGACCGAACGCGTTGCCTGGGTGCTGGAATCGCGGATCAACCCCATGGTGGCCGCCCACGGCGGTCGCGTAGGACTGGTCGAGATCACCGATTCAAACGACGTGGTGCTGCAATTTGGCGGAGGCTGTCACGGCTGCGGCATGGTCGATGTGACGCTGAAGCAGGGGATTGAAACCACCCTGCGCCAGGAGGTGCCGGAGATTGCCCGGGTCATAGATGCTACCGATCACGCCAGTGGCGAGAATCCCTACTACTGAGCGCACCGCCCCGGATTATTGGCGGGTTAGCGTCGCGTGCTCAGATCGACCAGCCCTTCCTGGCGTGAGTACCAGGCAGCCAGGTCGCGGATATCGCGGTCGCTCAGACCCTGGGCAAAGCCCTGCATGATCGCGTTCTGCCGACTGCCGTCGCGATAGGCCTTGAGCGCATGCACAAGGTAATCCTGGTGCTGGCCGGCCAGTATCGGGGTTTCGTCATCAATGGCCATGTCGCCGTAGCGCCCGTGGCAAGCCTGGCATACTTCGGAAATTTCCAGTCCGCGCTGCGGATTGCCGGCCTGACTGGTGTTGGCGACACCGGCGATAAATACGGCGACAACAAGCAGGGCAAGGCGGGTCATGAGCGTTCCTCTGTCAGGCTGACGAAGTAGGCGGCAACATCCTGAATGTCCTGATCCGATAGTGTGTTGGCCTGGGCCTGCATCGTGGGGTGGCGTCGCTCGCCAGAGCGGTAGGCCTTCAGCGAGGAGACAATGTAGCCGTGGGTCTGTCCACCGATTTTCGGCACGGTGTAGGTCGGATACACGTTCTGATAGTAAGGAATGCCGTGGCACCCCATGCAGGTGAAGGCGATCACGCGGCCGCGATCAGGGTCGCCTTCGGCCAGTACGGGTTGTGCCAGGCCGGCCATAACGGCAATCAGCAAGAGTCTCGTCAGCATGGGTGAGGCGTCAGGGTGGTTGTCTTCGAGCCGCTATTATAGCGGCCAGTGAAGCCGCGGTGGAAGAGCCGGTCAGTTCGCCCAGGTCGTGCACACTGATGCGGAGGCGAAAGGGTAAAATACACCATTACCGCCAGTACCGTATATCACCATGAGCGCAGTCAATTCCCTGGACTTCTTCGATATCGACAGCCTGCTCGACGACGAGGAGCGAATGATCCGAGACAGCGTGGGCCGCTTTGTCGATGACAGGGCCCTGCCGCTGATTGCAGAGTGCTTCGATCAGGGCCGGTTTCCGGCCGAGCTCATTCCGGAGATCGCCGAGCTGGGTCTTTTGGGGTCCAGCCTGGAGGGCTATGGCTGCGCCGGTCTGAATGCCGTCAGTTACGGGCTGATCTGCCAGGAGCTGGAGCGCGGCGACTCCGGCCTGCGCAGCTTCGTTTCAGTTCAGTCTTCACTGTGCATGTATCCGATCCATGCCTTTGGTTCTGAAGCGCAGCGAGAGCGCTGGCTGCCGGCGATGGCCCGCGGCGAGGTGATCGGCTGTTTTGGTCTGACCGAGCCGCATGGCGGATCGGACCCGGCCAACATGAAGACCCATGCGCGGCGCGATGGCGATGACTGGATCCTCAACGGCGCCAAGATGTGGATTACCAACGGCACCATTGCCGATATCGCCATCGTCTGGGCGCGTACCGATGACGGCATCCAGGGTTTCATCGTCGAGAAGGATTTTCCCGGTTACGAGGCGCGGGATGTCCATCACAAGATGTCATTGCGTGCCTCGATCACCTCGGAGCTGTACTTCGACAATGTACGGGTGCCGGAAGCCAACCGCCTGCCCGGGGTCAGTGGACTCAAGGGCCCTCTGTCATGCCTGAGCCAGGCGCGATTCGGCATCTGCTGGGGACCGCTGGGCGCAGCCGTGGCCTGTTTGAAGGAAGTACTCGACTACACTGCCGACCGGGTGTTGTTCAAGCGGCCGCTGTCGGCCAACCAGGCGGTGCAGGTGCGGCTGGCCGACATGGCACGCCGGCTTGCCTCCGGTCAGCTGCTGGCCCTGCAGCTTGGTCGACTCAAGGATTCAGGCCGGATCAAGCCGGCCCAGATCTCCATGGCCAAGTGGAACAACGTGCGACTGGCGCTGGACATCGCCCGCGACTGTCGCGACCTGCTTGGTGGCTCCGGCATCACTCTGGAGTATGTCGCCATCAGGCACATGCTCAACCTGGAATCGGTGATCACCTACGAGGGCACCGAGACCATTCATCAGCTGGTCGTCGGGCGTGAGCTGACCGGTCACAACGCGTTTTAGTAACGATTGAAAGACAGCCGGTGCCTGGCTGGCCGCCCATTTGATGTCCACTTCTGCTGCTCGACAACTCAATCGCGCCGAGGTCGTTGACCGACGCTTTATGGACTGGCTGGATGCGCTGGAGCGTGATCCACCGAAGGCGCTGGCGCACCGACCGGTTCCCGAGCGCGATCTGCTCGAGCTGTTCGACAGTCAGATGACCTCGCGCCAGCTCGACCTGATGGCGCGGGTCAAGCGCCAGGAAAACAAGGTCTTCTACACCATCGGTTCTTCCGGTCATGAAGGCAATGCGCTGATCGGTCGACTGACCCGGCCGACCGACCCGGCCTTTCTGCACTATCGCTCCGGCGCCTTCATGGCCGAGCGCTATCGCTACCTGCCAGAGCGCGATTTCATCGACGATACCTGCCTGTCGTTTGCCGCCAGTCGTGACGATGTCGCCTCCGGCGGCCGGCACAAGGTCTGGGGCAACCGGGATCTGTGGGTTTTGCCGCAGACTTCGACCATTGCCAGCCATCTGCCCAAGGCGGTGGGCACCGCGCTGGCTGTCGATCATGCCCGCCGCCAGGGGCTGGACCTGCCCATTCCCGGAGACAGTATCGTGGTTTGCAGCTTTGGCGATGCCAGCGTCAACCACGCCACGGCACAGACCGCGTTCAACAGCGCGGCCTGGACCCGCTATCAGAACCTGCCGCTGCCGATTCTGTTCGTCTGCGAGGACAACGGTCTGGGAATTTCCGTGCCCACGCCGTCGAACTGGATCCAGGCCAGCATGAGTTGCCGTCCGGGGCTGGAGTATGTCTATGCCGATGGGTTGGACCTGGCTGCGGGTTATTCGGTTGTCAGCAGTGCTATCGAGCGCTGCCGCAGCCGTCGCCAGCCGGTTTTCCTGCACCTCAATGTGACCAGGCTGATGGGTCACGCAGGCACTGATTTCGAGATCGAGTATCGCGACCCCGGCGCGCTGAGCGCCGATGAATCGCGCGATCCACTGCTGGTCAGCGCCCGCCTGGTCATCGCTTCCGGGTTGATGTCGGCCGCTGAAATCCGTGATCGTTACCTGGCGCTGAGGGAGCGCTGCCTGGAGCGTGCCGACTGGGCCGATGGTCGCGCCAGGCTGACCACTCGCGAGGCGGTGATGGGACCGCTGGCGCCCGCCTCGCCCAAGCGGGTCAGGGAAGAGGCTGTCCGATCGGTCGATAAGGAGCGGCGCCTTGAGTGCTTTGGCGGAGCTCGGAGCCTGCCGGAGCGTGCCCCGCCGCGGCACATGGCCATACAGATCAACCGAGCGCTGGCCGATCTGATGCTCAAGTATCCGCAGGCGCTGGTATTTGGCGAGGACGTGGCGCGCAAGGGCGGTGTGTACACCGTCACCCGTGGCCTGTGGCAGCAGTTCGGTCGCAACCGGGTGTTCAATACCCTGCTCGATGAGACCACCATTCTCGGCCTGGCCCAGGGCTATGCCAATCTGGGTTTCCTGCCGCTGCCGGAGATCCAGTATCTGGCCTATTTCCACAATGCCTGCGACCAGGTTCGTGGCGAGGCCTGCTCGCTGCAGTTCTTCTCCAACGACCAGTTCCGCAACCCGATGGTGATCAGAATTGCCAGCCTGGGCTACCAGAAGGGTTTCGGCGGCCATTTCCACAACGATAACTCCATTGCCGCGTTGCGCGATATACCGGGTCTGGTGATCGCCTGCCCGTCGCGTGGTGACGACGCCGTCGGCCTGCTACGAACGCTATGCGCCATGGCAAGGGTCGATGGCCGGGTATGCGCCTTTCTTGAAACGATCGCGCTGTACATGACCAAGGACCTGTATCAGCCAGGCGACGGACAGTGGAGCTTCCCTTATCCGTCCGGTGAGGAGTACATCGCGCCCGGAGAGCCGCGCATCTATCATCCCGAAGCCGATGGCCTGCTGATCATCAGCTACGGCAACGGTGTGCCGATGGCGCTGCGCGCGGCGCGTTCGGCAGCCGACGGGCAGGTTCGGGTCATGGATCTGCGCTGGATCAAACCGCTCAATGTCGACGCGATTGCCGAACAGGCCGCCCAGTGCCGCGCGGTGCTGGTGCTGGATGAGGGCCGTCCCGACGGCGGGGTGGGTGAGGGCATCGTCAGCGCGCTGGTCGAGTCGGGACTGGCCGATCGACCGATCCGTCGCCTCACCGGCGCCGATTGCTATATTCCCCTGGGCGATGCTGCTGGCCTGGTTTTGCCCGACGAACAAACCATCACGGACATTGTCGGACAATTGATCCAGTGATCAACAAGTGAGGCGTTAATGTTCTTCAAGTTCCAAGCATGGGTCCCTTCATGCCTGCTGCTGGCTGCTGTGAGCTCGGCATGGGCCGGGCCGGAAGTTCAGGTCAGGGATGAAGGAGAGCTTTATTTCGAGAATGTGCCGACTACCCCGGTCGAAGTTCGCGAGCGCTTGCGACCCTACCTGAATACCCGTTCGGCCACGCTGGCCGGCTGGCTGCCGGAGAGCGGTCTTCTGATTCGCACCCGGCTTGGCGAGACCACGCAGGTCTACCGGATCCATGAGCCTGGTGGCCGCCGTGAGCAGCTCACCTTCTTTGACGAGCCGGTGCAGTTCGCCGCGCCCGCCAGTATCGAGGGTCGTCCGCTGGCGTTGTTGCTGCGCGATGTTGGCGGCAGCGAGGATTTTCAGCTGTTCAGCATCGATCTGGAGGATTCGCGCACCGATCTGCTGACCGACGGTGATGCCCGCCACGGTGCGGTGGTGCTTTCCACCGCCGGCGATCAGGCCGCCTATTACAGCACCCGGCGCAACGGCCGAGACTGGGACATCTACCTGGTCGACCTCGGTACCGGCGCCGAGCGCCTGCTGCTTGAAACCGAGGGCGCCTGGATGCCGCTGGACTTCGATGCCAGCGACCGGCGTCTGCTGCTTCTGCACGTGGTTTCCACGGCCGAAAGCCATCCGTGGATCCTCGACCTGGAAACCGGCAGTCTGGAACGCTTGTTCGACGACGGGGGTGTGGATGCCTATCGCAACCTGAGGTTTGGACATGGTCAGAACCAGTTGGTCCTGATCAGCGACGTCGGGCGCGAGTTCCTGAGCCTGTTCGCGGTGGACCTTGAGGACGGTGAGCTGCGACTGCTGGCCGATCACCCCTGGGATGTGACTGATGTGGCAGTTTCACCTGACGGAAACGAGCTGGTCTACGTCCTCAATGAGGGCGGATACGGTCGTCTGCGTCGACTGTCCCTGCCGGACGGTGAGCCGAAGCCGCTGCCCGACCTGCCTGAAGGCATCATTTCCGGGCCGCAGTATCACCCTGATGGCAATCGTATTGGATTCAATTTCCAGGCCGCCAACGTCGCTGGCGACGTTTATTCACTGGACTTGTCTCAGCAGACGGTCAGTCGCTGGACCTACAGCGAGCTGGGCGGTTTGTCGGCAGATCAGTTCGTGATTCCGCAACACGTTCTCTACCCGACCTTCGACGAGGAAGCCGAGGGCCAGCAGCGGATGATTCCGGCCTGGGTATACCGTCCGCGCGGCGAGGGCCCGCATCCGGTTATCGTCGAAATCCACGGTGGTCCGGCGGCGCAGCGTCGGCCGGGATTTTCGCCAACCTTCCAGTACTGGGTCAACGAACTGGGCGCGGCAGTGGTTGCACCCAACGTTCGCGGATCCTCCGGCTATGGCAAGACCTACCTGTCGCTTGACGACTGGCGGCTGCGCGAGGATTCGGTGCGCGACATTGGCGCCTTGCTGGACTGGATTGCCGAGCAGCCGGAGCTGGATGAGAGCCGGGTGATGGTCTATGGCGGCTCCTACGGTGGCTACATGGTGCTGGCCAGCCTGATGCATTTCGGCGATCGGCTGGCCGGTGGAGTCAACATCGTTGGTATCAGTAATTTCGTCACCTTTCTGGAGAACACTCGCGATTACCGACGTGACCTCCGGCGCGCCGAATACGGCGACGAGCGCGATCCCGAGATGCGCGCCTTCCTCGAGCAGATCTCTCCTGCCAACCATCCGGAGCGGCTGACCCGCCCGCTGTTCGTGATCCAGGGGCTGAATGATCCCAGGGTGCCGGCCAGCGAGTCCGAGCAGATCATTGCCGCCATGCGCAGTGCCGGACACAACCCCTGGTACATGCTGGCCCGCAATGAAGGCCATGGGTTCCGGCGCCAGTCCAATCGCGAGGCGCGGGCCGAGGCCGAGACCCTTTTCATTCGCCGCTACCTGCTGCCCGGGAACTGAGCCCGGACTAGCCCGGATCGCCAATCAGGTTGGGCTCGACCTCCAGGTCGAGTCCGAAGCGGCTGCCTACATCGTTCCTGATCGCCTCGATCAGCCTCAGCAGCTCGGCGGCAACTGCGTTGCCGTGATTTACCAGCACCAGGGCATGGCCGTGATAGACGCCGACCCGTCCCAGTGATTTTCCTTTCCAGCCCAGCCGTTCGATCATCCAGGCTGCGGATATCTTGACGCTGCCGTCGGACTGCGGCCAGTTCACCAGGTCGGGTTCCAGGGCCAGTATCTCGGCGGCCCGGGTCGCCGGCATGACCGGATTCTTGAAGAAGCTGCCGGCATTGGCCAGCCGTGCCGGGTCGGGCAGCCGGTGGCGGCGTATCCGCATCACCGCGGCGGCAATCTGGCGCGGGGTGGGTTGATCCAGACCGGCTCGCGCCAGGGCCTGACTGAGACTGTCGTAGCGCATCACCGGCTGGAACTGGCGCGACAGCAGCAGCCGCACCGCCAGGATCACGAAACGATTGCGATCTTGAGTCTTGAAGCGGCTGTCCCGGTAGGACAGGCGGCACTCTGCGGCTTCCAGCCAGCAGCTTTTCTCCTGTGCCCGATCAAACACCTGCACTGCTTCCAGCACATCGGCCAGCTCCACGCCGTAGGCGCCGATGTTCTGCATCGGCGCTGCCCCCACCAGGCCGGGAATCATGGCCAGGTTTTCCATACCATGCAGCTGCTGGTCCAGGCACCAGCGGACCAGCCCGTGCCAGTGCTCACCGCCCGCAACCGTTACTCGCACTGTCCTGTCGTCAACAGTCTCCATGTCGATTCCGCGCAGCCGGTTGAGGATGATCCGGCCCGGGAAGTCGCCCAGAAACACGGTGTTGCTGCCGCCGCCCAGCATCAGAACCGGTCGGTTGCAGTCAAGCAGGGCAGGCAGTTGCGCCGGGTCTTCCAGCACTGCCAGCTCGGTGGCGCGGGCGGCCAGACCGAAGGTGGTCAGTCGACCAAGCTCGGCGTTGCGGATGATGTCCGTTTTCAAGCCGCTTCCCCGTGACGCGACAGCGCCCAGGCAACATGCTCCCTGACCAGTGCCGACGGGTGATCGAGGCGGGCGCGAAGTGCTTCGACTACGGCCGGTGTGGTCGGGGCGTTGCCCAGACCGACCGCCAGGTTGCGCAGCCAGCGTTCATGGCCGATGCGACGAATGGCAGTGCCTTCGGTACGCGACAGGAAGGTGGCCTCATCCCAGCCAAACAGTTCGACCAGTTCGCCGCTGTCAAGATCAGTGCGCGGCTTGAAATCATCGATCGGCGAGAACTTGGCGTAGCGGTTCCATGGGCAGACCATCTGGCAATCGTCGCAACCGTAGACGCGGTTGCCGATCAGCGGCCTGAGCTGCTCGGGGATAGCGCCGGAGTGTTCGATGGTCAGGTAGGAAATGCAGCGGCGAGCATCGAGCAGATAGGGCGCGATGATGGCCCGGGTCGGGCAGACATCGATACAGCGGGTGCAGCTGCCGCAGTGATCGCTGACCGGCGGGTCTGCGGGTAGCGGCAGGTCGGTGTAGATCTCGCCGAGGAAGAACCATGAGCCGGCGTGGCGATTGAGCAGGTTGGTATGCTTGCCGATCCAGCCCAGTCCGGCCTTTGCCGCCAGCGGCTTTTCCATTACCGGGGCCGAATCGGTGAACACCCGGTAGCCGAATGGTCCAATTTGGTGCTCGATGCGCTCGGCCAGACGCTTGAGGCGCTGTCGCAGCACCTTGTGATAGTCGCGGCCCAGCGCGTAGCGTGAAATGCACGCCCGGTCGGGCCGTTGCAGCAGACTCTCTACCGGTGTGGCTTCCGGTCGCAGGTAGTCCATGCGGACAACGATCACCGATATCGTGCCGGGCACCAGCTCCGCGGGCCGTGTCCGCTTGCTGCCATGTCGGCCCATCCACTCCATCTCGCCGTGAAATCCGCGACCCAGCCACTCGGCCAGACGCTGCTCGGCCTGCTCGAGATCGCAGTCGGCAATCCCGACCTGGTCGAAACCCAGCTCGCCGCCCCAGCGGCGAATGGCCTTGACCAGGGAATCGAGCTGTAGACCCGGATTATTCATATAATCAGCGGCATGAGGCATGGATTGGGATTATATCGGCCAGCGACCGTGGCCGAGCTGGACCGGCGCACGATCGAGGAATTTGGCGTGCCCGGTTATACCTTGATGTGTCGCGCCGGCGCCCGGGTGTTCCAGGTCATCCGTGCGCTATGGCCGCAGGCGCGCGCGATAACGGTGCTGTGCGGCGGTGGAAACAACGGTGGTGACGGTTACGTGGTGGCACGACTGGCACATGAAGCAGGGCTGGCCGTGCAGGTGATCGCTCTGGTAGAACCCTCGCGCCTGAAGGGTGACGCCAGGCGGGCGGCCGACGACTGGCTGGCGCTGGACGGCGGCCTGGAGCAGCCGTCAGCGCGGATGCGTGGCGATGTGATTGTCGATGCGCTGTTGGGAACAGGCCTGGATCGCCCCGTTGAAGGTGAGTTCCGGGCCATGATCGAGCGGCTTGCCGGTCGGCATCGCCCGGTGGTTGCAGTCGATGTGCCGTCCGGCCTTAGTGCAGATACCGGAGAGGTGATGGGGGCGGCGGTGAAAGCCCGGGTGACAGTCAGCTTTATCGGGCGCAAGCGCGGACTTTACACTGGTCAGGGTCCATTGATGTGCGGGAAGCGTCAGTTCTTCGATCTGGATGTTCCCGAGCAGGTCTATCGGCAACCGCCTCCCGATGCCTGGCTGCTTGACCGGATCTGGCTGGAGTCAGTGCTGCCACCGCGTCCGGCTACTACTCACAAGGGCGACCTGGGCCATGTCGCCGTGGTTGGCGGTGATCGCGGCATGGCCGGGGCACCGGCGCTGGCCGGACGGGCGGCTCTGCTTGCCGGCAGCGGCCTGGTCACGGTCGGCACCCGCGCCGAGCATGTCACCTTGCCGACCGTTATCCAGCCGGAGCTGATGAGCCATGCGGTGGAGGATGACGAGGACCTGGCGCGGATACTCGATCTGGCCGGGGTCGTTGCGCTTGGCCCGGGCCTGGGTCAATCCGAGTGGTCAAAGGTAGTCTGGGAACGTGTCATCACTGTCGACGTGCCGTTGATCATCGACGCTGATGGCCTGAATCTGCTCTCATGCCGGCGGCGACCGGCACGCGACTGGATTCTCACCCCACACCCCGGCGAGGCCGCACGGCTGCTGGAAATCGACACCGCCACAGTCCAGGCCGATCGATTTTCCGCCGCCCGGCAGATTGCCGAGCGCTTCGGCGCCGTGTGCGTGCTCAAGGGCGCCGGAACCGTGATCGCTGAACCGGCAGGTCTGGTGGCCGTCTGTGCAGCGGGCAATCCGGCGATGGCCAGTGCCGGCATGGGAGATGCGCTGACCGGCATCATTGCCAGCCTGCGTGGTCAGGGCCTTGAGTCTTTCGATGCGGCCTGCGCGGGAGTGTTCCTGCATGCGCTGGCTGGCGACCGCGCCGCTGCCGGGCGACGCCAGATCCTTGCCAGTGAACTGATCGACGCCCTGGCCGTGGTCTTGCCGGCGTGAGCGAGTATTCATTCAGCGCCGAGACCGAGGCCGACATGCTGGCGCTGGCCGAGCGCCTGCTGCCGATGTTCGAAGCAGGTGGCATCGTGGTTCTGAGTGGCGAGCTGGGCGTGGGCAAGACCACCCTGGTGCGCGGCCTGCTCAAGGCCTCCGGCTACCCGGGAAGGGTCAAGAGTCCGACCTACGGCCTGCTGGAAAGCTATGTCCTGGCAGATCGCCAGATTCACCACCTCGACCTGTATCGCCTGACCAGTCCGGATCAGCTGCACGAGCTGGGCCTGGAAGAGCTGCTCGAAGGCAGCAACCTGGTCCTGATTGAATGGCCAGAGCGCGCCGAAAACCATTTGCCCCCGCCCACCTGGCGCATCCATATAGATGATGGCGGAAACGCCGGAACCCGCACGATCCTGGTTCGCTGAACCAGCGGGCAGGCCCGAGAGTACGGACCTGCCGCAATAACAAGTCTCAGCTGGAAGGCTCGATCCTGTAGATGCCGCCGGAGGGGTGGTCGGTGGCGACGTAGATGTTGCCGTCGGGGCCGATGCGCACGTCACGAATTCGACCGATTTCGCCGCGAATCAGCTCCTCCTGGTGCCAGGGGATGCCGTCAACGAAATGCACCCTGCGAATCTGCTCGCTGCGCAGCCCGCCGGCAAGCAGGTCGCCGCGCCACATCCGGAAATGGCTGTCCTGGGGTACATAGGCCAGTCCCGAGGCTGCCAGGGACGGTGTCCAGTCGATTTCCGGGTCGACCATGTCATCGCGACTGTAGACGGCCTTGTTGCCGTAGCGCTCCTGGGTGCGGTAGTCGAGGCCGCGGGAGACCACCGGCCAGCCGTAGTTATGGCCCGGCTCGAGCAGGTTGAGCTCGTCTCCACCTCGGGGACCATGCTCGGTAGCCCAGATCTGGCCGGTTTCGGGATGCACGATCAGGCCCTGGATATTGCGATTGCCGATGGTGAAGATCTCCGGTAAAACGCCTTCCTCGCCGACAAAGGGATTGTCATCAGGTACGCCGCCGTCTGCGGTCAGTCTGAGCAGCTTGCCGGCGTGGTCGTTCATGTCCTGGGCGCGCTCGGGCTCGACGCCGCGGTCGCCGATACTCATCAGCAGCGTACCGTCCGGCATCCAGGCCAGCTTCGAGCCGTAGTGACGGCCAGGCGAGGAAAAGCGATCCTGGACAAAGATGTCCTCCAGTTCATGCAGCCGGTCGCCGTCCAGGCGCGCCCGGGCCAGCGCCGTGGCAGTCTGATCTCCATCGGCCTTGGAATAGGTGAGATAGATCAGCTGATTGTTTTCGAAGTCGTAATGCGGCAGAACCTCAAGCAACCCACCCTGATTGCGGGCCATGACTTCCGGAGCGCCCTCGATCCGGGTGACATTGCCGTCGGCGTCGATCCGATTCAGCCGACCGGGGCGCTCGGTGACCAGCATGTCGCCGTCGGGCAGAAAGGCAATCGACCATGGGTGGGCCAGGTCGCTGGCAATCGGCACGATGCGCAGCCCCTGATATTCGCTGCGAACGGTCTTGGACTCGGCAGCCATCGCCCCTGATGCCGCCAGCATCAGCGAAACCGCGAAACATTTGAATGAATTCAGGTACTTTGCTTTCATGATGAGCTCCTGGTTGTTTTTCTTCACGCTACCATTCCGGACCGGTTTCAGGCGTGAACGTTCCGTCAGGGTCAGTTTCCGGCTCTGGCCACTCCGGATATTCGAAGCGCTCGATACGCGCCAGCACGCCCAGCCAGGCTGAGTCGAAATACTCGAGTCGATCGCGGCGCACCACACGGCTCTGTTCCAGTCGGTGAATCAGGAATCCCTCCAGCGGCTGATGGCCGGGAAGATCGAACAAGGGCTGCGGCCGATCGCGCCACTCGAGGTCGAACTCCAGGTGCAGAAACTGACGCTGGCGCAGCCGAACGGTGCCATCCAGCCGATAGTCCGGGCTCGCCAGGACCGGCGGGATGCTTGTCGGCTTGCCGGATGGTGCATGGCTGTCCTGGTCCGGAGGTGGATCCATTGGCAGACGATGAGGGTCTCCAAATGAATGATGGGAGTCCTGAATTTCCCCAATCTCATCCCCCGTAGGTGGGCGATCGGGGACGGGAAGCAGGAAGAACTCCGGCCAGCGGGCGTCGACGATGTGATCGTCGTGGAGCCGAACGCGCGGGTGGGCGACGCCGCGTATCGCCGGTTGATACCAGGCTCGCCAGCTGTGGACCTGGTAGCTGGGATCAGCGACCAGGCGATCCAGCGCTCGGCGCATCTCGGCGCTCAGTTCAGGCTTGGCAATCCATGGCTGGGGAATCCATGGCGGGTCGACAGTTGGCTCGTCAGGCTCCAAATCAGCCTCGCCAGTGGCTTCGTCCCAGGCGCGCAGAAAGTCCGGTTCATCAGGCTCGACTTCGGCTGCTTCAGCCGCTGCCTGCTCGGCCCGCTGCTGGATACGGGCCAGTTGCGCCGGGTCCAGGTGATCGTCGAAGTGGCGCAGTCGATCAACAAACCTGGCATCGGAACGACCATCGGCGTGGGTGAACACGATGATCTCGACGCGATACAGCGGTGGGCGTTCATCAGCTGCAACAGACAGCGACATCAGTGCCAGGGTCAGGCCGATCGCGAGTGATTTCATGATGGAGATTTTACAGGGGCGATCACTTCGGCGTCAGGCGCTCGATGATCTCCTCGGCCAGCGCCAGCCTGTCCTCGAACGACTCCAGCTCACCCTTGATTCGCAGGCGATCATTGGCCGGCAGTTCGAAGGTATGCGATTCAACCTGGATCATCTTCAGCAGTTCAGCCATGTCGATATCCGGCTTGTCGCGGAATTCGACCAGCCCGCCGGCCGGTCCTACCTCGAGCCGGGTGATGCCCATCGGTCGAATCTCCAGCCTTAGTGTTGCGGTCACGAACAGATGCTTGACCGGCGGTGGCAACAGGCCGAAGCGGTCGATCATTTCAACCTGGAGATCATCCAGCTCACGGCTGGTCTCGGCCTGGGCGATGCGCTTGTAGAGCACCAGCCGCTGGTGAACATCGGGCAGGTAGGCATCGGGGATCAGGGCACTGACATGAAGATCGACCTGGCTGGCCAGGCTGACCGGGTCGTCGATATCGGGCTCGATACCGGCCTTGAGGGCATCGACTGCGCGATTCAGGAGGTCGGTGTAGAGTGAAAAGCCGATCGCCTCGATCTGCCCCGATTGCTCCTCGCCGAGCAGTTCGCCGGCGCCGCGGATTTCCAGATCGTGACTGGCCAGGGTGAATCCGGCGCCGAGCTCTTCCAGGGTCTGGATTGCTTCCAGCCGCTTGCGGGCATCGCGGGTAATGGCCCGCGGCGGAGGCGTTATCAGGTAGGCGTAGGCCAGGTGATGCGAGCGCCCGACTCGCCCCCTGAGCTGGTGAAGCTGGGCCAGACCGAACTTGTCGGCGCGGTTGATGATGATGGTATTGGCCGTGGGCACGTCGATCCCGTTCTCGATGATGGTGCTGCACACCAGCAGGTTGATCCGCCGGGCGTAGAACTCGCGCATGGTCTTTTCCATCTCGCCCGGCCGCATCTGGCCGTGAGCGGTGCCGATCCGCGCGTCGGGAAACATCTCGCCGAGCTCTCCGGCAATGCGCGGCATGGATTTCAGCTCGTTGTGCAGGAAGTAGACCTGGCCGCCGCGCTGGAACTCGCGGCTGATCGCATCTCGGATCAGCCCCCCGTCCCATTCTGAAACAAAAGTCTTGACCGCCAGTCGGCGAGCCGGCGGCGTGGCAATGATCGACAGCTCGCGGATGCCCGCCATGGCCATGTTCAGCGTGCGAGGAATCGGTGTGGCGGTCAGGGTCAGCAAGTCGACTTCGGCGCGCAGTGCCTTCAGCCGCTCCTTCTGGCGGACGCCGAAGCGCTGCTCCTCGTCGATGACGACCAGGCCCAGATCGTGAAAGTCGATATCCGCCTGCAGCAGCCGGTGGGTGCCGATGACGATATCGATCGTCCCGTCGGCCAGCCCGGCGATGATTTGCCGGGCCTCGGCTGCCGAGGCGGCTCGCGACAAAAGCGCCACCCTTACCGGCCAGTCGGCAAAGCGGTCGGCAAAGGTGCGGTAGTGTTGCTCGGCCAGCAGGGTGGTCGGAGCCAGCATGGCGACCTGGCGGCCACTCAGAGTGACGGTAAAGGCAGCGCGCAGCGCGACTTCGGTCTTGCCAAAGCCGACGTCACCGCAGACGACTCGATCCATGGGCTGGTCAGAGGCCAGGTCGGCCAGCACCGCGTCGATGGCCTGCTGCTGGTCGTCGGTCTCCTCGTACTCGAAGCCGGCGGCAAAGCGTGCGTACATCCCGCGGTCAATGGGAAAGGCATGGCCCTGGCGGGCGGCCCGTCGGGCCTGAAGATTGAGCAGCTCGGCGGCCGCGTCGCGGATCTTGCCGGCGGCCTTGCGGCGGGTCTTCTTCCAGCGGTCGGAACCGAGCTGGTGCAAATCGACCTGCTCCGGGTCTGTGCCGGTATAGCGGCTGACCAGGTGCAGGTCGGTGACCGGCACATACAGCTTGTCGCCGCCGGCGTATTCGAGGCACAGAAACTCGGCAGTGGTGTCGCCGACATCAAGAACTTCGAGACCCAGATAGCGACCGATGCCGTGCTCGAGGTGAACGACCAGGGCGCCTGCCTGCAGGTCAGTCAGGCTCTTGATCAGGCTTTCCGGGTCCTGGGCCGAGCGCCGGTCTCGGCGCAGCGTGCGGGTATGGCCGGGAAACAGCTCGGCTTCGGTCAGGATCAGCAGGCCTTCGGATTCCAGCCAGGCGCCGCCGGAAAAGGGCAATACCGACAGCATCGGGGAAGTGCCGCCACTGACAAAAGCAGACCATGAAGAGACCGCTTTGGGATCGAGTCCGGCTGCTCTTAGGGCATCATGAATCAGCTCCCGTCTGCCGGCGGTGTCGGCAGCCAGCAGAATACGCTCGGGCCGATTGCACAGCCACTTGGCGCTGGCCTCGGCACGATGGTCGAGGTCGACCTCGGGCGGCGGTTTGCGCTCCAGTCCCGGCAGGTCACAGATCACGCTGGCCTGTTGCGACAGCTGATCGCTGAGCCAGGCTGCATCAAAGTAAAGCGCTTCCGGCGGCAGTGCCGGTCGCTGCCGGTCGCCGCGTCGGTGTTCGTGGCGGGCGCGGATCTGCTGGTGGTATTGATCGGCGGCCCGGTCGGCGCCGTCCAGCACCACCAGACGATGTTCTGCCGGCAGGTAGTCGGGCAGGCCGGCCATCTGGTCGAAAAACAGCGGCAGGTACTGTTCCAGCCCCTGTCCATGGATACCGTCTCCGACCTCATGGTAGGGCAGGGCCTGGCGCAGGTCGATATCGAAGGCCAGCCGGAAGCGGCGGCGAAACGCCTGGCGCGAGTCCTCGTCGAAGGGGTACTCGCGCGCCGGCAACATGTCGACACGCTGGCGCTTGTCCAGCGAACGCTGGGTTTCGGCATCGAAGGTGCGGATCGACTCGATCTCGTCATCGAACAGCTCGATCCGCAACGGCGACTCCAGGCCCATCGGCCACAGGTCCAGTACTGCGCCGCGGCGGGCAAGCTGCCCGGGCTGCCACACCTGGTCGCTGGTCTGGTAACCGGCATCGCTCATTGCAGCGCAGAAATTATCCGGGTCCAGCTTGCCGCCCACGTTCAGTGAGAGGCTGCGCCCGGCGACGAAACCGACCGGCGGCAGCCGCTGCATCATGGCGGTGACCGGCGCAATCACGATGCCGCTTTCGGCCGTCGGCAACCTGGCCAGCAGGGCCAGACGGCGCGAGACCAGGTCCGGGTGCGGCGAGTACAGGTCGTAGGGCAGGATTTCCCAATCGGGAAACAGCTCGGCGGGCGGGCCGTCCAGCAGGTTCAAATCATCCCGCAGACGTCGGGCCTGGTAGCCATCGGGTGCGACTACCAGTACCGGCCCTCCCTTGCGCCGGCCCAGCGCCGAGACAGCCAGCGCCAGCTCCAGACCGTCCAGGGCCGGCCAGTGCTCAGGGTCTTCAGAATTCGGGCGCGGTGGATCGAGCACCGAGAATGGCTTTGAGGGCATGCCTTGGGAGTGGGAAAGAAAACGGCGTTATTGTACCCGCGTGTCGTTCAGTCCGGAACGCGCTGCCCGAACCAGCGCAGCCCGAGTGCCAGTATCGCCAGGCCGGCAAGCAGACAAAGCCACCAGTGCACGCCTCAACCGCCTGTCATCTTTTCCACGATGCCCAGTCCCTTTTCAAAACGCTTCTTCAGTTCATCGAAAGCCTCTTCGGGCATCGGGAAGGACTGATACCAACGCTCGAGCAGAAGCTCCATCTCCTCGGCCAGGCTGGGCTGCTCGGCCCGTTCGCTAAGCCTTTCAGACAGGCGCCGGACCTGGTAGTCCATGCGCTGTTTGCGATCCTGGGCAGGTGATTCGATGCCGGCCAGAAACTCCATTTCCACGGTGACTTGCCGGGCCTTGTTGGCGTTGGCGCGCACGGTCTCGGCCAGTTGTTTCTCGTCGACTTTCTCGTCGACTTTCTCGTCGGACTGATCGCCGGGTTGATAGTCGGCAAAGCGACGGCAAGCGGCAACCAGCTGCTTGTGCTTGGGGTCATCTACCTGCTCAGGCTCGAGCAGGGCCTGATGCCGGGCCGCAACCTCGGCCAGCTTGCCAGCGCTGCGCGCCGTCCACAGCTCCTGGGCCGCAGCGGCCAGGGCCTGTAGATGGTTTCGCGCCGCTTCCCGCGCCTGTTCGCGCGTGGCTTCCAGTCGCCGGGAAAAACCCTCCGCGGCCTTGTCGAAGCGCTTGCGCAGGGCTGGGCTGCGTACCTGGCGGGAGCTCCAGTCCTGGATCAAGCCGGCCATTCGATTCTCGGCTTCGGCCAGCTCCGTTTCCGGCAGCCCGGACAGGGCCTCTGCCTGCTCGCACAGCGCCTCGAATTCAGCCATGAGGGCCCGGGTTTCGCTGTCGCGCTCCTCGCGTTCGCCCTTGAGCTTCTCGAATAGCGGATCGATCGGTTCGCGGAATTCCTTCCACAGCTTGTTCTCCAGCCGCCGCCTGGTTGAACCGGCTTGCTGCCACTGCGCCTGCAGGGACTTGGCCTGCTCTATCGCCGACTTGAGATCCTTTTCGTGCTCGAGCTTGCGCGCTTCGGCGATCAGGCGGCGCTTGGTCTGTTCGACCTCGTCGAAGCGCTGGTCAAGGCGTTTGGACAGGCGGTCCATGAGCTGGCGAAGCTTGCCGGCCATTCGGCCGCGCTCACGCGGCGGGATATCGTCAAGATGCCGGATCGCCTTGCGCGCTGCCCGCAAGGGTGGCAGCAGTTGGTCGCTGCCGGCCTGTTCGTTGGCGGCCGTTTCGGTGGATGCGGCGATGAATGCCTCCAGTTGTTCCAGCGCCTCCTGCTGGACTTGCAGTCGCTGCTCGAAGTAGGGTTTGGCCGACTCGAAGGCCTGCTTGCAGGCAGCCTGGAAACGCCGCCACTGGCCGGAGGGTGCGGCATGACGACGCTTGTCGCCTGGCAGTACTTCCTGCTCTTCCAGCGATTGCCACCTGGCCCGGGCGCGCTTGAGCTCGCCGGTGATGGCGTCCGGGTGCTGGCCCGACTCGGGCAAAGCCTCGATCCGCGCGATCAACTCGTCGCGCAGCTTGTTGTTGGACCAGTGCTGCCAGTCGCGCATTTCCTTGAGTCGTCCCGCCATGCGGGTCAATCGCCCATCGATACCTTCGGGCCGGGCCCGCATTGGCAACCGGTCATGCTGGCTGCGCGCCGAGCGCAGCAGTTCGTCGCCGCGACGGATATCGCCAGCTTCCAGCACCTCGGCCAGCTCTTCCACCTGCTCCTTGACCCTCTCGGCGATTGCATTGTAGTCCTCGCCTGGGTCTTTGCTCTCATGCTGGCCGGGGCTGCCGGCCTGCTCCTGAAGCGCCCTGACATGCGGAATGATTCGATCCTTTAGCGCCAGGTTGGCAGGCCCGTGCTCGACCTGGTTCCAGGCCCGGTCCCAGGCCGAGACCAGCTGCGCGATCTGGTCGGCCTTTATCTTGCCCGGTACGGTGGCCAGAATGCGATCGGCGACCGACTGCAGTGAGGCATCTGTGCCGGTTTTGTCGGCTGGTTCGGCTGGTTCCGCCTCGACGGTGTGCGCCTCGGATGGTGATGTCGGTGCGGGCCGCTCAAGTGCCGCCCGAACGATTCTGACAGCGCCCTGGAAACGTCGCTGCAGACCGTCAGGGATCGTCTCCAGCTCCGACCACTGGCGCTCCAGTTCGGCCAGCTGTTCGGCTCGATCACCCTGCCAGTCGCCGCGGCCGAGCCGCTCGGCCTCGATTACCACTCGCTCGGCATCGCTGGCCGCCGCCTTCTCGTCCCCGGCCGCGGCCTGGAGCTGGTTCAGACGCTGCTTGGCCTGCTGATAGCGCCGCTTGCTGCTGACCCTGAGCTTGCCCGAAATGCGCTCCAGGGTGGAAATCTGGTCGATTCGGGCCAGGATTTCGCCGGCCAGGCCGTCGTCGGGCTCCTTCACGAAGCGATCGCCGAGAAAGCCCTGGGCGCTTATTCGTTCCAGCGCCTTGCGTCTGAGCTTCAGATCGCGTGCATTGACGGCGAGCTCGCGAATGGTCCCTGCATCGTCCAATGCCTCCAGCCAGGCCAGCCGTGCCGTCGTATCCTCGACCGGTTCAGAGCGGATTGCCCTCAATACTTCCTGTCCGGCCTCGCGGCTGACGGCCGGGTCGGGGTCGTCAAGGGCTGCCTGTATCCACAGCGCCTCCTGGTCCAGCCTGCGAAGCGCCATCAGGCGGACCTCGGCTGCCTCGTCCTCTCGAGCCAGCCGGGGCAGCTCCGCTTCCAGGGCCGGGTCGGCCAGTTGCCGGATCGCCTCTATGCGCTGGGCCGGATCCTTGTGTTCCCATTGCGGCCCGAATAGCCGTGTCTTGAGATTCATCAACCTCTCCCTTGAAGTTGAGCCTTCAAACCAGCCGGACTGGCAGGCAGTGCCAGGGCAGGTGACGCCCCGCGGCCACGTTGTGGCCCCGTGGACACTTGCCCGGTCACTGGCCTGATCAGCTGGTCAGTTGCTGTACCATGCGGGCGCCGGCAATCCAGGTGCCGGCGACCGAACCCATGTTCGACAGAAAGAATACCAGCAGTATTCTCGAAACTCGATTGTGCCACCAGCCGGCCAGGCTCACGACATCATCGCGCAGGGTCTCGAAATCCGAGACCATGGGCTTGCGCAGCCAGGACTCCATCGCCGCCGTCACCATGCCGGCTCCCAGGGTGGGGTTGAGCGAAGTCAGCGGGGCGGCAACCAGCGCAGTGAGTACGGTCAGCGGATGGGCCAGGGCAATCAGCGCCCCCAGTGCCGACAGTCCACCGTTGATGACGACCCAGGTGGCAACCAGCGACCAGCCCAGCTCCGGGCTCTGGCGAAAGCCCAGGAAGAACCCGGTCAGAACCGCGAGAAGTATTGCCCATGGCAGCACCTTGAGGAAATTGGAAGCCGGCGGCATCACGTTGAGCTTGGCCAGCCGTCCGGCCGGGTCTTCACCCTGGCTCAGTGCGCGCTCGGTTCCTGCCAGATGGCCTGCCCCGATCACTGCCAGTACCCGACGCCCGGGATGGTCTTCGTTCTGCAGCCGGAGGCGGGCCGCCATGAACTCGTCGCGCTCACCGATCAGGCCCTCATACAGTGCCGGCGAGGCTTCGGCAAATTCCGAAAAGGTCCGCTCGAGAATATCACCCTGCTTGAGTTTCTCGATCTCGTCCTCCTCGAACTTGTCGCGCGAAAAGATCGACAGCACCAGCCCGTTCAGCAGCAGCCAGCGTCGCCACAAAGACAGTTTGCGCGCAGTGCGCCGCAGGGTAATGCCGATCTCGCGATCAATCAGCTGAACCGGAATGTCGAGTCGATTGGCCTCCTCGATCGCCGCTTTCATCTCCGCGCCTGGCTCGACGCCCAGCTGGTCGGCGATTCGGCGCTGGTAGGCGGTCAGTGCCAGCGAGGCCATCAGCATGCCGGCCATACCCTTGCGGATGACCCCGAACAGGTTCATCTGGCGCCAGGCGAGGACATCGGTAATGGTGCGATAGCGCGACTGGCAAAGCTCTATGGCGACGGCATCGAAATCGCCGCTGGCCAGCAGGTGACGCACGGCACCGGCACTGGTGCGCGAGACGTGCGCCGTGCCCAGCAGGGTGTATTCGACGCCGTCGCGGCTAACCCGCCTGACCGGTTCATCGCCGAATTCTGATGGTTTGTCCTGTTCCATATCTTGCATTGGCCTGTCGGACACGCGCCGCTTCGCTCAATTTCAACAAAGCAGGCACTATATCGAATGTGGTGTTCAGTTGTCGGCGCTCGAGCATCGCATCGACCAGAGCGCTCTTTTTTCCCGGGCTGAGGCAGACATCGAAAAATCCGGGATTGATTTCTGGTACCGTTGCCGGCTACTCTAACGGATCAGGCTGGATCTAATGTTGAAACCACGTTCTCTTCTCTGCCTTATTTTTCTCGCACCGTGCCTGCTGGCCTCGCAGCCTGAAGAGGTGATGGGGCACGGTCAGGTGCAGCAGCTTCACCAACTGCTGAAGATCCAGCCTGGCGCTACCCTGATCGTCGATAACCCGCTGGGCAACCTGCGCATCCGGTCGATTCGCGAACGCGAAGGCATCGATGTCACCGCGACGGTGCAGCTCAAGACCGGTCAGGACAACCCCTTGGATCTGGTTCAACAGATCGAGGAAGATGGCAGCGTCAAAGTGGCCTTGTCAGGTATCGAAGACATGGAACGATTGGTCAGGGCGGTCTATCGGGTAGACCTTGTCATTGGGCTCCCCGATACCCATCCGCTGGACGTGCGCCTGATCGATGGCGAATTCACCATGCACGGTGGCACCTACCCGGTGCGCCTGCGAGGCCGGACCGGCAAGGCCAATATCCGCACCAGCGGCACGGTGGACGTGGAGTTGTTGCATGGGCACGTGGTTTATCAGCCGGCCATTTCCATGGGGGCTCCGCAGGGCGGTCGAATCCAGACCAGCTCCGCCGCGGTCGACGTACTGCTGGCCGATCCGGAGAGTCTGAATTACCAGGTGGTTTCGGGCGCGGCGATTACTACCGACTCTCTCGCCCTGCTGCAAAGCCGCCAGATTGATGGACGGACCCGGCTGTTCGGCAGCGATGCCGACTCGCCGGTACTGAAAATCCAGACCGACCATGGCCCGGTGCGCCTGGTCGCCGAGGGGATTCGTTAGTGGCCGGGCGCTTGGTGTCCGGACCAGGAAAATTCACATCAGCATCTAGATGAGGGAAATTGAGCAAATGCCAGTCAATCGAAAAGGTTTAGTGGTTAGCAGCCTGTCAGCCGCGGTAATTGCGAGCGGCGCCCTGGCTGCGGATGAGCGTGTCGTCATTCGCGGCGCCAACCTGCTTGATGCGGGCGTCACGCCTGCTCATGTGAGTATCGACATGCGAAGTGTGCCGGCTTACCCGGAGTGGCGACCGGGTATTCCGATCAAGGAAATTCCGCAGCGCAAGGGGATCCCGCGCGACTATGTCGAGCCGGAAACCGCCCCCCAGCCACGCGGACCGAATCACCTGCGCGAGCTGAACAATCTGCTGGGTGGCTTGAGTGGCGGTCCGGAGTTCGACACGCCGATCATAAACCGCGACGGTGGCGGATTTACCTCGGTCAACCCGCCGGATACCATCGGAGATATCGGCATTGATCATTTCGTGCAGATGATCAATGGTTCTTCTGCGCTGGGCGGTACGCGCGTTCTGATTCTGGACAAGACCGACGGCTCCACCGTGGCTGACTTCGCATTGTCATCGCTGGCGGTCGGGTCCGGAACCGGCTGCACCAGCGGAATCGGGGATCCGATCGTGCTGTTCGACCAGGAAGTAGACAATGGGCCCGGACAGCCTCGCGGCCGCTGGCTGCTGACCGAGTTCACTTCCAATTCCTTCTGTGTCTATATCAGTCAGACCGCCGATCCGACCAGCGGCGACTGGTATATCTACGAGTTTGGCTCCACTTCCGGCGGCTTGCCTGATTACCCGAAGTGGGCCGCCTGGCCGGATGCCTACTATGTCGGCGCCAACGAGTTTGCTTCCGGCGGAAGGGCCAACTATGCCTTTGACCGGGAAAACATGCTGCAGGGACTGACCACCCGCCCGACCCAGGTCTTTGGCATGCCCACCCTGGCCGGTTTCGGCTTCCAGATGGCGCAGCCGGCAGACTGGGACGGCGAAGTGCCGCCGCCGCCAGGGGCGCCGGGGCTGTTTCTTCGCCACCGCGATGACGAAGTACACAATCCGGGCTCGGCCGATCCGACCCAGGACTTTCTGGAAATCTGGGAATTCAGCGTCGACTGGGACAATCCTTCCAACAGCACCTTCACCGGCCCGATCAATATCGGTGTTCAGGACTTCGAGTCCGAGCTGTGCGGACTGGTTTCTTTCTCCTGCGTCCCGCAGCCCGGCACCGGCATTCGTCTCGATCCCCTGCGTGAACCGGTGATGTGGCGGGCCCAGTATCGAAACTTTAACGGCGACCAGAGAATCGTCGCCAGCTGGGTGACCGATGTGGTCGGTGGAAGCGCCGATATTCACGGTGTTCAATGGGCTGAGCTTCAGAACACCGGTTCGGGCTGGACCCTGCGTCAGGAAGGGGTGGTCTCACCCGACAACGTCAACCGCTGGATGTCGACCATTGCCATGGACGGGGCCGGCAATATCGCTCTGGGCTACAACGTGGCGGATGCAACCACGTTTCCGGGTCTTCGCTATATCGGCCGCCTGGCCACCGACCCGCTCAACACCATGCCGCGCGGTGAGTTTTCGCTGATAGAAGGTACGGCATCCAACAGTTCGAATCGCTATGGCGACTACGCCTCGATCTCGGTAGATCCCGTGGATGAATGTACCTTCTGGTTTACCGGTCAGTACAATGCGACCAGCCAGTGGAGTACCCGGATCGGCGCTTTCCGTTTCGACGTCTGTGGTGAGCCCGGCTTCAGCCTGTCTTCTCCCAACGCGGTTGGCGCGGTGTGTACGGCCGATGACGCCGATGACTTTGTGGCCGATATCGCTGTCGCCTCGGTCAGTGATTTTGATGACCCGGTTACCTTGAGTTTCGACCCGCCGCTGGCCTCCGGATTCAGCTCCGACTTCGTGCCAAACCCGGTGATCCCCGGCAACTCTGCGGTCAGCACCGTCACCGTTCAGCAGTCCGTTAGCGCTGGCGACTACTCCCTCACCGTATTGGGAACCGCTGCCGGTGTCGATGACCGTACGCTGGAGTTGTTGTTGACCGTCGATACGGCCTTGCCGGGCGTTCCGACGCAGCTGGCGCCCGCCGACCAGGGTATCAACCTGCCGCGCCAGCCGGAACTCGAGTGGACGGCCGTTGCGCAGGCTGCCGACTACCTGGTTGAGATCGCGACCGATCCGGCATTCTCGAACATTGTCTACGATGCACTGGTCACTGGTACCAGCCACCAGGTCTCCAGTCCACTGAGCTCCAGTACGGAGTACTTCTGGCGTGTGACGGCAGGCAATTCCTGCGGCACCGGCGGGGTCAGTGACACTTTCAGTTTCACTACCCAACCCGAGCCCGGCGATTGCCCGGTCGGCCTGAGCACTCTGACCGTATTCTCCGACGACATGGAAGGCGGCGCGCCCGGCTGGACGCTGGGTGCTGGCAGTATCCAGAACACCTGGGAACTTCAGAGTGATCAGGTCAACAGCGGAAATTTTGCCTGGAATGCTGCGAATCTTGCCGAGATCAGCGACCAGCGCCTGGTTTCGCCGACCATCAACCTGCCCGGCATTTCTCAGCTGCCGCTGACCCTGCGGTTCTGGAACCGTCAGCAGATCGAATCTGCAACGACCGGTGGCGGCGCCTGCTGGGATGCCGGCATTCTGGAAATCTCCACCGATGGCGGCGGCAGCTGGACCCAGCTGCAGGACCAGATCCTGTTCCGCGAATATGACGGCATTATCAACACTTTCAGCGGAGGCCCCAACCCGCTGGCCGGTTCGCCCGGCTGGTGTGGTGATCCGCGTGACTGGGAGGATTACTCGGTTGACCTGTCGGACTTTGCCGGACAGGCTATCAATCTGCGCTTCCGTCTGGGTACCGACGGTACGATTGGCCGCGATGACGGCTGGAGCATCGATGATGTGCGGGTCGAGGCCTGTGGCAGCGAAGTGATCTTCGAGGACGGTTTCGAGAGCCCGCTGCCGCTCTGAGTTCAGGGAGGCTCGGGGACAGAGCCTCCCTGGTCACAAGTCAGCGTTGCCGGCCGGGCGCAGCCCGGCCGGCAGGGTTCCGGCTCAGCGAATTTCCAGTTCTACCCAGAAGTCACGGCCGGCAGCATCGACCCCGGAGCCGTGCTCGCGATAGCTGCGATCAGCGAGGTTGTCCACCTGCAGGCGCAAGGTCATGGTTTCACTTGCCTGCCAGCGAAGTCCCAGGCCAAACCTGGCCCATCCGGCGGAACCTTCGGGATTGATTCTCGGATCCGCGCGATCACGCGCGCTCAGGCGGTCCTGGCGGGCGGTCGCGCCCAGCCTGATCCATGTCTCCAGCGCCGCTGAGGGCTGCCAGCGCAGAGAGAGCTCGCCATTGAGCGGTGGAATGCGGTCGGCCGGTTCCTGGCCCGCAGAGGTGCTCAAAGTGCCACGGGTGTAATTGATGACCTGACGCAAGGTCCACTGTGGATAGGGCTGAAGCTCGATCATGGCCTCGATGCCGTGCAGTCGGGCGCTGTCGATGTTCGCGCTCTGGACAACAACTTCTCCGTCATCGGTAAGTTCGCCGGTTTCCAGGCTGTTGATGCGGTCTCGGGCGGTCGACCGCCACAGGAACAGCTCCCATTCCAGTTGCGGGCGTCGCAGACGCATGCCGAGCTCGGATGCGCGTAGCCGTTCGGTACCGAGCTCGGGGTTCGGCACGTTGAAGCGGTTGCCCGGTCGCGGTCCGAAGTTCGCGGCGTCAAAGGCGTTGGGCACGCGAACGGCCCATCCCTGACCGGCAATCAGGTTGATGTCCGGCGTTACCGACCAGATGCCGCCCAGGTCCAGCGCCGGCGTGGTCTCGACGATTCGGGTCCGAGGCAGGTCGAGGCTTGCAGGCAGATCAAGGGTGAAACGGCTCAGGCGTGCGCTGGCCTCCAGACTAAGCTCCTCGCCAGCCTGCCAGCGGTCAGCCAGCCACAGTGACTGGCTGCTCTGTCTGGTCTGGTCCGGAAAACGCGGGCGGCGTATGGTCTGCTCGCCATCGACGATGCGCCGACGCGAGGATTGCAGCTGGTCACGGTAGAACTCGAAACCGTAGCTGAAGCTGTGCGCACCCCACTGGCGAGCAAACCCGCCCAGCACGCCGTCAAGCCTGCTGCGATTGGATTCCAGGTCGACGCGTGAACGATTCAGCGGCTGGCTGCGGCGATCATCCCTGATCACCTGGCGTCCGATCTGCAGGCTGGCCTGGTCAAACAGGGCAAGGTCGGCCTGCCACTGCCAGCGAAGGCGCTTGAACAGACGCGAATTGGGGCGGAACTCGAACTCCGCGGAGCTCGGCTGCTGCTGACCAAAGCCCGCAATCAGCTCGTCAACCCTCGGTGTGGCCGGCTGTTCGCTGTACTGCACATCCAGCCAGCTTTGCCACCTGGCTTGCTGATAGTGCCAGCCAAGGTCCGCGCCTTGGGAAGACCAGGCGCTGGGGAGTTTTTGTCCACTTCCAGTGCGTCGATCACCGGCCTTGAGTCCGCTGGCGCCCAGCTGCACGGCGTGAGCGGCGCCACTGTAGGCAGCCGACGCCCTGGCCATCCAGGTCCGTTCGGCGCTTCCGGCGCGAGCTAAAGCTCGATAGCTGAAAGGTTCGGGCTGCCCCGTGATCGGCGTATCGGTGATCAGTTGGACCACCCCACCCATCGCGTCGGAGCCGTAGCGGCCGGACGATGGACCGCGCAGCACTTCAACAGAGGAAAGCGTATGAACATCGATCAGCGCCAGATACTGGTTGGGGGCGTTGCGGAAGAAGGCGTTGTTGACCCGGAAGCCGTCAACCAGGTGCAGTACCTCGGAGCCTTTCAGGCCGCGAATGATCGGAATACCCTGGCCCGGTGTGGTCTGCTGAACAAACACCCCTGGTTGACCGCGCAAAGCGTCAGTCAGAATCTGTGGCATGGTCTCGGCGATTTCGTCGGCATCCACGACGCTCACGGCGCGAGCGACGTCAAAGACCGTTGCTGCCGTTCCGCCCGCGGTGACCTGAATTCGATCAAGAACGCCCGCATCGCCGTCGGCAATCAACAGGCCCGGCGAGCAAAGTGCGATCAGTGCGGCAGGAATCCTGTTTCGCAAGACGATAGTTGGTTTGGCGGAAGAGAAGATGGTGGCCAGGGGCAGAATCGAACTGCCGACACGCGGATTTTCAGTCCGCTGCTCTACCAACTGAGCTACCTGGCCTAAACATGATGGCGACGGGCAAATGCCCGCAAGCCGGGTATTACACCCGACAGGCGCGCCAAAGTCAACCGCCATGGGCCAATCACTGCTGCAGTCTCGCTGGCATTGTCGCTTTTGTCATGTTGCGGGAGTAATCTGTCGCGCATTCCGGTCCAAGACTGCAGTCAGCCGAGGTCAGGACGATGCGTTTCCCAAGACTACCTTTCGCGCTTTTTCTTCTTGTCACGCTGTGCGCCTGTGCGACCCGCCCGCCCGAAGTCGTGTCGGGGGAGATCTTCTACCAGCACGCAGGTGAACCGGTCAGCCAGATCCGCTATGCCAGCTTGATCGCCTGGCAGCCGGCCGGTGACAGCGCGGTGCTGATGCGTTTTGACCGCCAGCGTTACTATCTGATCGAGCTGGGCGAGCCGTGTCCGTTCAACCTGCGGTTTGCCGTGCGCCTGGGTGTGGATACCAGCATGCCCGGCCGAATCAACCGTTTCGACATGGTCACGGTGGAAGGTGATCGCTGCCGCATCATCGAGATGCGACCGGTCGACTACGAGGCGCTGCAAGAGGCGCTAGGCGAACGGTGGCGCAGGCCGTCTGGATCGGACCCCGGTCAGAATCACTCCGGCGGCACGTAGCCGTCGGCCTGGTCCACTTCGCCGCCAAACAGAAAAGCCTCGGCCTGCTGTTCGAGGTAACGGCGGTGCTCGGGATCGATAGGGCTCAGTCGCTTTTCGTTGATCAGCATGGTCTGATGAGCCAGCCATTTCTGCCAGGCTTCCCTGGAGATGTTGTCGAAGATCCGCTGGCCCAGCTCGCCGGGCAGGGGGGCGCGGGTCAGCCCCTCGGCGCGCCGGTTCAGGTAGCTGCAGTCGACCATCCGGGTCATGAAGTGCTCCAATAGCAGTGTCCGGTTCTCATTCTATCGTGCCCGTGCATAATGGTCAGGGCCACACCCTGTACCGGAGTCTGCCCATGAAGCTTTCCCGACGAATCCTGATGCTGCCAGTCTCGATGTTGCTGGTCGCACTGCTGATAGCCGCGTTCCCGAATCCGTTAAGCGGCGCAGAAGAGCAGCACTTGCAGGGAGACTCGCCCGTAGCCCTGGTCACCGGCTCGACTCGTGGCCTGGGGGAGGAAGTGGCGAGCCGGCTGGGCGCATTGGGCTACCACGTCATCGTTCATGGTCGACATGTCGAGCGTGGCGAGGCGGTGGTGGCCGCAATAGTTGATGGCGGCGGCAGCGCCGAGTTTCGTCGTGCCGACTTTCTCGAGCTTGACCAGGTGCGCCGCCTGGCTGACGGCATATTGGCCGACTTTGGCCGGCTGGACCTGCTCGTCAACAATGCCGGCATTGGCTCCAACGAAGACGGTCGGCTGGTCTCGGCCGAAGGGTACGAGCCGGTCTTCCAGGTCAACTACCTGGCGCACTTCCTGCTTACCGAGAGACTGTTGCCGCTGTTGATCGACAGTGCGCCGGCGCGCATCGTCAACGTCTCCTCTGCAGCCCAGGCGCCGATCGACTTCGATGATGTCATGCTGGAGCACTGGGAGCCGGACGGTCGCCAGATTGGTCGGCCCTATGCCCAGAGCAAGCTGGCCCAGGTCCTGCACGCCTACGACATGGCCGAGCGCCTGGCCGATACTGGCGTGATCATCAACGCGCTGCACCCGGCGACCTTCATGGATACCTACATGGTCAGGCGAGCGGGTGTAGAACCTCGGACCACCGTAGCTGAGGGCGCCGATCGGGTCATGCAGCTGATCACCGACGATGTCGGCAGTGGGCACTACTTCCGTGACGGCGAGCCGGCCCGGGCGCATGCACAGGCATACGACAGCACGGCGCGCGAGCGCCTGAGAACAGTCAGCCTGGAGCTGATCGAAAAGGCAGAGTGAACCGGCACCTGGCGTGAGGCGCTACCCGTACCTGCTGCCGGTACTGGCCATGGCGCTTGGTGTGCTGGGCGTGGCGCTGGCGTTGTCGCTGTCGCGACGCTTCGAGCTGGTGACTCACTGCCGGGTTTTTATCGACGGCTGCATCAGCATCAGCGCTGCCGGTCGACGCGAGCCGGCGGTGTTTGTGTTCAGGGCCACGATCATCCCCATGGCGACGCTGCTGATGGTGATCTGGTGGCTGAATGTCCGGTGGCTGCGCGAACTGGGTGTGCGTTCGTTTGTCATTGGCCCGGCGCTGTACCTGTTCGGGATATTCAGCCCGGCGCTGCTGATTGTCTATATCGCCCTGATCGGGGCGCCGGGCGAGCCGGCGCATGCCATTCGCCAATTTGCGATCACCAGCTATTTTCCGGCCGCGCTCGTGGCCAAGATCGTCTTGTCTCTCGTCCTGCTGGCGCGGCGCCCACTCGTGATAAACCGCCAACTGCCATGGGCCATGCTGCTTATCGCCATCGCCGTGTTGATGCTAGCGATCGCCAGCGTGGTGCTGGAAATCGTGCTGGATGATCCCTCACGAGCGCACCACCTGATGCAATGGCACGGCACCAGTGCCTATGCTGTGTGGTATCTGCTGCTGGGTCTGGCGTGGTTTTCTGCTGCAGGGCGGCAAGCTCAATCTTCCTGACCCTTCGCATCTCCTTCGGCCAGACCGAACTGCTGCAGCATGAATTCGGCCTCGCGGCGGTGGTAAAACAGGCGATTGGACAGTCGCCGCCAGCCGTGGCCTTCGTCGCGGAAGCGGATGTAGGGCGCCTCGATGCCATTGGCGCGCAAGCTGCGAACCATGACCTCGGTTTCATAGATTTCCACCCGCCGGTCATTGACACCGTGCGAATACAGCACCGGCACGTTGATCTGATCAGCCTGGCGAATCGGCGAGTACTTCGTATAGAACTCGCGCCAGCGCTCCTCGCGGATGTCTCCGTACTCGATGATGTCAGTGGCCTTGAGCGCCGGGGCGGCTACTTCCAGGGCGGTGACCCAGTCGGCCACGCCGTAAAGCGACACCCCGGCGATGAAGTGCCCCGGATGGTTGGCCAGCACGGCGTTGACCGCGTAGCCGCCGTAGGAGCCGCCGCGGACGATGGCCCGGTCGGCGTCGACGCGGCCGTCCTCGCCGAAGAACTTGAGCATGTCGACCAGGTCTCGAATGCTGTCCAGACGACGCTCCTGATCATCCAGGGTGACATAGGTATGGCCGAAACCGGTCGAGCCGCGGATGTTCGGCCGGAAAACGGCGATGCCGCGGTTGAGCAGGTACTGCATGGCGCCATTGAAGTTGACCATCGACTGCGCGGTGGGTCCGCCGTGGACATCGAATACCACTGGTGGCGGGCCGTCATCGAGTCGCGCATCCTCGCGCGGCAGGTACAGCAGGCCCTGCAGCATGACGCCGTCGCGCGCCCGCATGCGGATTGATTCGGGTCTGACCAGGCGCTCGCGGTCCAGCCCGGCCAGGTTGGCCGCCCACAGGGTGTCAGCCTGACCGGCGGCCAGGTCCCAGATCAGCAAGTCGCCGGGCGTGGACCAGCCGTTGGCGACCACGGCGACCACCGAGCTGCCTCGGGGGCAGGACAGGCTGAAAACCCCTTCGGGCACATCCGGGCTGCCGAGATCGCGGCCTTTGGCCAGATCACGCCCGTGCAGGCGGAAGAAACCATCTTCGTTGGTGGTCCAGACCAGGTAGCGGTCGTTGTCGCCGCAAAGCTGGACATTATCGATGTCATGTTCGGCTTCGACCAGTACCTCCACCTCATTACCGGCCAGCTCGCGCCGAACCAGGGCGCGAAATTCGCGATTTTTGTTGGATGTGTGGAAGACATGCTTGCCGTCTGCTGTCCAGGCAAAGCCGCCATCCTGGGTATTGGCGCGGCGCTCGGGCTTGGACAGGGTGGTGACTTCACCTGATTCGATATCCAGCAGGAACAGGTTGTTGGAGTCCTCGCCGACGGCCTGGGTCATCAGCAGCGACTTGCCGTCAGGAGCAATCGAACGCGGCCACCAGGCGAACTCGCCCTTGTAGATCATGCGCTGCTTGCCGGTTTCGGTGTCGCGAACGTAGATATCGAAATCCAGGCCGTTGCGCTCGGTAGAGGCAAAGACGATGTGGCGATCATCCGGCAGCATGGCTCCGAAGAAACGAAAGGCACCGGGCAGGGCAGGGACCAGCTCGGCCTCGCGCTTGCCGTCGACGCTGATCCGGAAATAAGCTTCCTGCTCGTCGCCGGCATTGTCCGCGCCATAGATCAGGCTTTTGCCGTCCGGCGCCCATCGGAAGAAGGTGATGCCGTTGCCAAAGGTCAGCTGGCGAACCTGTGCGCCGTCGGTGGGGATCAGCCACAGCTGCGGCTCGCCGGTAATCGACTTCGATACCGCGACATGGTCGCCGGTCGGCGAAAGCTCGGCCTCGGATACACCCTGGACCAGCAGGTAGCGGGCAATATCGGCCGGATACTCGCCGGCCAGCCCGACCCGAAGCGGCTCAGCGGTGGGTTCGATCGCCTCCAGATTTTCGTCCGGCCCTTCGCCGGGACCGGGCTGGGCCAGGGTGAGGTAGGGAAAAGACAGGAAAAACAGGGCAATGGCCGAAAACTTTGAGAAATGCATTAGTGAGCTCGCGGAAATTCAGTTGTATGGGGAAACGGGAGGATTGTAAGCCCTGCCGTTTGTGATCGGTCCCGGGCCGCAAGGTTCAGGGCTCAGCCCGGGTCATGAATAATCAGGGCTCAATCAGTGATTCGATGATCTGGCGAACCGGGCGCGGCAGGCCGCAACTCAGCGCCTCGTTTGGACTCAGCCACTGGCGATGCTGACCGTCCGCAAGCTCCGATGGTCTGCTGACAGAAACCTTCACCGGATGGATGTCGAGCACGAAGTGCGTGAAGTGGTGCTCGATGCTGGCAAGCTGGGTGGCGGTAGCCGGTTGCCTGTCATCGTCGAGCTCGGGCAAGGACCACAGGCCGCCCCAGATGCCGGCAGGTGGCCTGCGTTCGAGCAGTATGCGGCCCTGGCTGTCTTCCATCACCACCAGCCGCGTGCTGTGGCGCGGGCGTGGCCGGGGCTTGCGGCGTTCGGGCAGCTTCTCGACCACGCCCCGTGCCCTGGCCTGGCAGTCGCCTGCGACCGGACAGTCGCAGCAGGCGGGCCGGGTTCTGCGACACACCATGGCGCCCAGGTCCATGATCGCCTGGGTATAGTCGCGGGCATGGTCGGGCGGGGTGCGCTGCTCGGCCTCGGCCCAAAGCTTGCGCAGTACCGCGGCCTTTCCCGGCCAGCCGGCGATCGCGGCGTGCCGGGCAAGCACCCGCTTGACGTTGCCGTCGAGAATCGGCGCTCGGCGATTGTGGGCCTGGGCAATGATGGCATTGGCGGTGGACTCACCGATTCCGGGTAGCTCGCGCAGCGCTTCGGGGCATTCCGGCAGCTGGCCGTCGTGAAGCTGCAAGCAGACCCGGGCCGCCGCATGCAGATTGCGCGCCCGGGCGTAATAGCCAAGCCCCGACCACAGCGCCATGACCTCATCGAGCTCGGCGGCGGCCAGATCGGACAATTCGGGAAAGCGCGCCACGAAGCGCTGGAAGTAGGGCACCACCGTGACGACCTGGGTCTGCTGCAGCATGATTTCCGAAAGCCACACCCGGTAGGGCGTACGCTCGATCTGCCACGGCAGATCATGCCGACCGTGGGTCTGCCACCAGTTCAGCACCCGGTTGGCGAAGGTCGGGGTCTTGGTCACGTTATTGGTTTAAGACGGGGAGAAGGGAAGAGGGGTAGAGGGAAGAGGGAGACGGTGCGTCGGTGCGTCGGTAGTCGGTAGTCGGTAGTTGGGAGACGGGAGACGGGAGACGGGAGACGGGAGACGGGAGACGGGAGACGGGAGACGGGAGACGGGAGACGGGAGACGGGAGACGGGAGAC
>SKQS01000188.1 GCA_007118895.1 Wenzhouxiangella sp. | reverse complement strand
TTTTTGGGGGCTTTACACACACCAAGCAATGAATTACCTTTGCATTCAAAAAGTAATTCACATGGAGGAACTGATGCGCAGCACAATTACTGAACGAGGGCAGACAGTCGTGCCCGCCGAGATCAGACGAATATTCCACCTCAGGCCTTCTGACCGTCTTGAATGGTTTGTGGGGCCAGATGGAATTCGCGTGGTACCTGTGGCGGACGACCCGATTGCTGCTTTTCGAGGCAGGGGGAAAGGCGGAGGAACAAGACGTCTCATGGAAGAACGCGCCCATGACCGAGGTTTGGAGTGAAGAGATATCTGCTTGATACATCGGCGCTTTTGACATTGCGCGATAATGAGTCCGGAGCTCAACTTGTGGAGGACATCCTGCGAATGGGTCAGAATAAACAGGTAAAATGTTTTGGCTGCTTCATCTCTCTGATGGAAGTTCTCTATCGAGTCTGGCGTGATGAAGGAGAAAACCTGGGCAAGCTGGCCTATGAGCAATGCCTTGCATTACCCATGGAATGGATTCATGAATCTCCTGATTTGCTTCATAAAGCCGCTGAAATTAAGGCAACCAATTCTCTATCCCTTGCCGATGCCTGGATAGCAGCCAGTGCCGTGCTTCAAGGGGCTGTGCTGGTGCACAAAGACCCGGAGTTTCGAGCCCTTAATTTGGACCAGGAAATTCTTCCTCTGAAAGGGAAAACATTTTCCACACGATAGAAATGCTGGGATGAATAAACGTTCACCGTTCAGGGTTAAGAGATATTGGCCACAGACAAGAAAGGCAGACGGTAAAGGCAGACGGGGGATATTTTCCTGTGGGGGACTTCTCCACAGGAAAACTTACCTCGCCAAAGGCATTATAACCTTTTCTCTCAGCATGTTGCTGCATAAATTTGAAATTATCTCATTCCTTGGTCTTGCCAGCTTTTTTGATTTGCATTAAAAAGGTATTGTAAAAGATTCATGAAAAAAAAGAAACTTCTAAAAAAAAATTATCAATGGATCGAGAAATGTAAAGTTTTCTGATATGGTGAAATTGGTGAAAGGGTTCGGATTTTGTTTATCAAGAACTGAAGGAAGCCACCACATTTTTGTGCATCCGAACATACCTGAACAGATTAATCTCCAGGAAGTAAAAGGAGAAGCCAAACCATATCAAGTAAGACAATTTGTCAAACTTATTGAAAAACATAACCTGCATTTGGAGAAAGAATAATGTCTGACTATCATGTTAATATTTTCTATTCACAAGAAGATCAGGGATATATAGCTGATATTCCTGATCTCGAATCGTGTTCTGCGTTCGGGGAAACGCCTGAAAGTGCACTGAGAGAGGCCCTTATAGCGAAAAAAATATGGATAGAATCTGCAAAAATACAAGGAAAACCAATACCTTCTCCCATGTATCGTCCAGCAATCTACCAAGTTGCATAAAAGGGATGATGACTGCAGGTGATCTTGTTTTTAAGAAGAAAGAAGATTTAATGGGCACGGACAGGAAAGACAGGCAAGTTTAATGGCCACCCCGATGAAACCCAGTGAAATTCGCTCCGCTGGCCTTCGGTCCCTGATGAAACCCGCTGTCGCTTGACAGCCAAGGTCTGTGTTTCATTGGATAAACATTTCACGGGGTGAAAATGCTGGGATGAAAGACAAAAAAGACAAGAAATGCTGGGATTTTTAAGCTTGAAGCATGCTAGCTCAAAGCTGAAAGTAATACCAGTTCAAAACTGAAATCAATATAATATCAAGTTTTGAGGATCAAAAAAATTTTAAATCATGTACATAAAAAATTGAAAAAATGTCACATGATAGATGTTGAAGATTTGGTATCTGGTTTTGCTTCTATTGCTGAAATTTCTGGAGTTCGCTTACCTGTTGATGCCATTGATGTGGAATTTTTATCAAAGCCGCATCTTCCACCTTCGATTTTTCCACAGGAGAAGATGGCTGTTTATGTTTTTTTATGGGGTGACTTGTGTTTGAAAGTCGGGAAGATTGGTCCTCGCAGTAAAGCAAGGTATACGAGCCAGCATTATAATCCTAAAAGCTCTAACAGTAATCTTCAAAATCCATTCTGAACAGGGGCTATGAAATCGGATTGCCGAGACTGACGGAGGAGTCGGCCGGAGACTGGATCAGGGCGGAAATGGACAGAGTCAATTTTCTTCTTGATATTGAATGGGGGATGCCGGTCTTGTCGCTTATGGAGTCTTTTTTACAGTGCCGCCTCAGACCTCAGTTCGAGGGATTTGTCAATCAGAAATAATCAGTTAAAGAAAAATTTATGGAATCTCAGCAAATTGAACGTAAAAAATCATTTGGCAAGGAAGTTATCATATCTCTTGTTGCCTTTGCCAATACCGAGGGAGGAGCAGTAATCGTCGGGGTTGAAGACGATGGTACTCCGTGTGGTTTGGATTTTGGGCCTGAAACGTTGCAACGCTACCTCAATGAGATCAAAGTAGCCACATACCCCCAGCTCATGCCCAAGGCCGTGCTGGAAGAGAAGCAGGGCAGGCAGTTTCTCATTTTTCAAATCAATGAGTATCCCATGAAGCCGGTATCTTTCAAAAACCGTTATTACAAACGCGTCCACAACAGCAATCACTTGTTGACGCTGGATGAGATTGTTGACCTGCAGCAACAATCTCTTTCCATCACGTTTGATGCTTATCCTGGCAGTGCTCAGCTGACGGACTTGGATATTGATCTGGTTGAACGTTTTATTTCCCGTGTAAACAAAAGAGGTAGAGTTGCGCTTTTTGATGACTTGTGGACGAATCTTGTCAAATTGAAACTTGTTCGCAATGAAAAAGTTACCCTTGCCGCGCAACTCCTTTTCGGCGTACCTGATTGGCACATTCGAATCGGTCGTTTCAAGTCGGAAGCCACGATTATTGACGACATTGTCGTTAAGACACCCTTGTTGCTTGCAGTCGAAGAAGCTCTGACGTTCATTAAAAAGCACATCAATCTCTCATACCATTTTGATGGCGGGTTAGAGCGCCAGGAACGATGGCAGTTTCCCATGGAGGCTTTGCGGGAATTGCTGCTGAATGCCGTTGTGCATCGTGATTACAAGAACGCTTCCGATATCGTCATCAAAATTTATGACGACCGTCTTCTGTTTTCTAATCCCGGCAAACTCTACGGTAAATTATGCGTTGCTGACCTTGAGCGGGATGACTATGTCTCATCAATTCGAAATCGCCTCCTTGCTGAAGCGTTTTACCTGATGGGTGATATCGAACGCTATGGTACAGGCTTCGTAAGGATAAGGGAACATCTGCAGGAATACCCTGAGCTTGGTCTGTATCTTGAAGAAGTTGGTGATTTTTTCATTGCCGCATTGCACAGCAGATCTTCAGCTGCCCCCCCAATCACCCCCCCAATCACCCCCCCAATCACCCCCCCAAATA
>SKQS01000251.1 GCA_007118895.1 Wenzhouxiangella sp. | reverse complement strand
TGACCTCGCTTCCCAGCACGGTCTCGCCGGAGACCCGCAAGCCCCGCTCGGGGACGCCGGTGGAGCTGTAGGAGCTGCCGATCGCCACGCCGCCATTGCTCAGAACGCGAAACCGCGTGGAGCCGTCCAGCCTGACCCGCAGGGCGCCTTGCTCACCTGATCCGTCTCCGGATGTCGGGCCGAACGGTGTCTGGATATCGAAGTAATCGCCTGGTGTCCGACCAAAGCCTACACCGCCAGTGGCTCGGACCAGAAACTGGTTTTCACCGGACGTGGAAAAGTCTTCGTCGACGCTGCTGTCTGTCCAGACAAAGCTGCCGTCGTGCTCGACCCGGGCGTTGCGGCCTGCAGCGAAGCCGTTGTTACCGGTGACGATTTCGCCACCGGCCAGGCCGGCGTTCCCCTCGACAGAGAGGCTGGCAAGAAACCGCCCGTTTCCAGCCACGCTTATGCCGTTGTCCGGTGCGCTGCCCAGATCGATGGCTCCGATGGAGAGGCTGCGGTTGTTTTCGAAGCGGGCGACACTGAAGCCTTGATTGTTGAATACAGCCATCGGCGATTCGTCGACCAGAGGGCGAACAGTCAACGTGGGTGTGAAAGACGTAAAGCTCGATAAAGTTCCGACACGCACCCTGCCCTTCTCGTAGAAAAGGTCAGTCCAGGTTGTCCCGAATACTCTCCCCCAGTTGCTGCCAAATAGCGCGGTGTGGGCCAGCGGAGTTGAGGTGATCTGTTGACGAGGTGCCAGTACAGTGCCATCAACCGAGATCTGCAGCCACCGACCTTCCAGAAAGTCCTGGGAACCAAAGACCAGTTCGACCTGAAACAGCCCGTCCTCGACTGGCACATCGGGAATGGTCCGTATCACGGACGTTGGGTTGCCACCAACCAGGCTGTCGTAGAGCTCGAAGCTCATGGTGACGGTGTCGGTAACCGGCACACCCGATTGCTTGAGCTGACCCTGATAGGTAAATGTGAAGGCCGGGCTCAGGCTGCCTGCCAGGCACGGCACCAGGCACGGCATGGCCATGGTCAACGTGATGAGCATCAGGGTGGCAAACTTCAATTTGAGTGATTTCATGTTTTCTCCGGACAGGTGTCAACGTCCAGAATGACCCACGGCCGGCCGGAGAACATGAGCAAGTTCCGATGAAGTTCTCTGGAAACTCTCAGGAATGGCAGGGGAACGGCGAAAGGTAGGCTGGTCTCGGGAAAGACAGCCCGATGATGGCCTTTCCGGTCGTGCCTTACCGGTATTGTGAAAAAAGCAGAATCGACAGTGCGGCCCGGCTCAGCCAGAGTGGCCGGTACCACGGGCGCCTGGCTTATGCGATCCGGGCTCTCAATCGGCGTGATTGCCAGACTATCGCGCCACTGCCGCGTTGAGCCAGCACCGACCGGGCGGCATTTTCACCGGTCTCGCAGCCGCCCTCCATGTAGCCCTGGTTGTCCAGCGCGCAGTGCTCGCCGGCAAAGTGCAGGCCACCAAGCGACTCACCAACCGCCCCGCGCAGGCTGGTCCATTGACCCGGTCCGTAGCAGGCATAACTGCCCTTGACCCAGGGGTTGGTTGGCCAGTGCATTCGCGCCTGGGCGCTGTTGGCGCCGCGTGCGGCGGCAATGCCGGGATAGATCTGCTCCAGTGCCTGAACCACTTTCTCGGCCTGCGCCTCGGCGCGGCCGTGCCCCACGGCAACGCCCTGCTTTCCACCGGTGAAATTGGTCAGCACGCCGCTGGTGCCGTCCTGCAGGCGGCTGGTCTCCCATACGCACTGGAACGCCAGGTCGGTGTAGACCGCGCCGCTGCTGCGGTGCAGCTCGCGCCAGGCTCGCGAGTCAAAACCGATCATGAGCTTGGCATTGGTGCCGTAGGCCAGCTCCCGAATCGCCCGCTGCTTTGCCTCCGGCATCGGCACGCGCACATCGACATCGCGCAGTATCGTCAGCGGCAGGGCCAGAATGACCTGGTGGGCCTGCACCTGTACGCTGCGATCACCTTGCCGGAAACTGAGTCGATAACGGTCATCATCGACCTGGTGGATGGATTCGAGCACGCTGTTCAGTTCGATCGCATCGTCAAGCCGCTCGGCCAGCGCATGGACAATCCGATCATTGCCGCCGCGCACATGAAAGCGCTCATCGCTGTCGCCCAGCAGGGCCACGTAATCTTCATCGCCGTCATGGCCGGTACCGATCAGGGTCAGCAGGTTCAGCGCCGACTGCTGATCGATTTCCAGACCCATTTCGGTGGTGTAGGCTACATCGATCAGTCGCCTAAGCCAGCCGCTGACGCCCTCGCGGTCCAGCCAGTCGGCCACCGAAAGCGCATCCAGCGCGGCCGCCTGCCCCGGTTCGCGCCAGGTCACATCGGCCACCCCCAGGGTGGCCAGGTCACGCTCAATCGCCTGGCCAACCGGGGCAAAGGCCTCGACCAGCTCGAGATCATCCAGACTGCGTCCCTCGAAGAAGTAGACACCGTCATCCAGATCAGGATCTTCGGTATGCAGGTCGTTTAGCTCGATATCAAACTCCTCAGCCAGCGCCCGGATATGGACATGATCGGTATTGATCAACTCGCCGCCCAGCTCCACTACCTGGCCATCGGGAAAATGACCGCGCAGACTGAGCATGCGCCCGCCGATCCGGCCCTGTGCCTCATGCACGCGAACCGGCACGCCGGCCTGGCGCAATCTCCAGGCCGCGGTCAATCCGGCAATGCCGGCGCCGACCACGATAACGGGCTTTTCGTCCTTGTCGGAATCATCCAGCGAAAATCCGCATCCGGCCAGCGCCAGGGCGCCACCAGCCGCAGCGCCCTGGACCAGAAACTGCCGCCGCGAATGGTTGACCCCGCGGCGCTGGCGAGCCAGGGCAATGACTTCCTCGGGATCAACCGAAAGACTGCGGGAAGCACGTTCGATCAGGGCCGCCTTGCGCAGACGGGCAAACAGTGTGGAACGAGACATCAGCGTTTTCCCTCAAAAGCTGACGGATGTAAGCGTTGCCGAACCGGCTGCGGCGACACATGTGCCGCTTGACCGGACCCGACCCTGGGGCATGCACACTGTCATGCCTGGTCAATCACCACAGTATCGGGCCGGGTTGTCCAGGAAGTCAATCAAGTGGCAGGGTCAATCCTCCGGATCGGACAAGCTGAGCGCCACGTAGGAAAGGTTCATGCACATTTCATCGTCGGAACCATAGCCGCCAAGCACTTCGTTTTCGTTCGGGTTTTCAAACACGCACTCGACAGCCAGCCGGGCGCGCTCCAGCTGTGCTGCGGGGAAAACCTTGGGCTCGACAAAAGTGAAATCGCGCTGCCAGTTCAGGTCCCAGCGCGGCACCGAAAGCAGAATATCCCGGCGTCCGGTCGGCTCGGTCAGGGTGACCCGACCGGAAGCGCCGAAACGGTGCATGTGCAGGTTGGCCGAGT
>SKQS01000104.1 GCA_007118895.1 Wenzhouxiangella sp. | reverse complement strand
CGCGTCGAGCCCGGGCGCGCCCCGGCCTCGGCGGTATTCACGGTGTTTACCATCGAGGAGTTCGAGGCCATTGCCGACCCGGCCGAGCGTCAGGCCGCCTATCTCGCGATGTTTGCCGATGTTGGCTTCGCTCCCGAGCAGATCCGCGGCCTGTCCGGTAACGACCCGGCCGTGATCACCGCGCCCGAGGACTTCGGTACTGGCGGTGACGGTTTGATCACGGCCAGCTACACCCTGCAGCCGGATGCACCGCCCGGTGTCTATACCGTGGTGGTGACTGCCTACGACGTCAGCGGCATCGATCCAGAAGATGTCTCGCTGTCCGATGTTGGCAGCTACGATACCCTGGCCAGCGACAGCATGACGGTATCCCTGGAAGGTCTGATCATCTCCCTGGACGGCCTGGCCGCCAGCTACCCGGGTGGCAGCAGTGAACTGGGCAGCGAGCAGATCGTGTTCGAGTATGTCGAGGGCGATCAGCAGATCGAGCAGGTCTTCAACGTGTTCCGCGTACTGCACGCGGGCAGCGGTGATGAGCTGACGCCAGCGGAGTATGCCGGGCTGTTCGTCGATGTGTCCTTCCAGCCCAACCAGGTGCGCGGGCTGGCAGGCACCGACCCCGCCGTGATCACCGCACCGACCGAGCTGGGCGAGGACGGCGACGGTATCGTCAGCTTGGGCTTTACCCTGGAAAGCTCGGCGCCGGAGGCAGACTACCAGCTCGAGCTGACCAGCTATGATGTCACCGGCATCTCCGCCGAGTCGGTCAGTCTGGCCGACGCCAACGCCGGCAGTTATGGAATCGTCGGACGCGCGCGCAGCGAGACGATCAGCCTCGTGCTGCCCTGATGATTCGCAGATGCTGCCGACCGGAGGTCAACCGGCCCGGTCGGCCAGGGCATGAGCCGCTCCGCTGCTGAGCGCCTGCAGGTCTGGCTGGATGATTACCAGGCTAGCAGTACCCAGAATGACGAGTCCGGACACATGGCGACCCGGGCTGCGTTGGCCTACCTGTGCGACAACGCCCGCGATTCGACCGACCTGGGACTTGCCCACGATATCCTGAAAGTTCTGCAACGGCTGTCGCCGGACGCCGACAGCGTTGCTGTGAGCCTTTTGCTGCCGTTGATGCCACAGGCAGATGCGCTGCCCGAGGCGCTGGATGAGCGCCATGCGCCGGACGTTGGCGTGCTGCTGGAGCAGTTGCGCAGACTGACCCACTACGGTCGATCCTACCTGCCTGATGATCATCAGCGCGCCGAGGGCCTGAGGAGGCTGTTGCTGGCGCTGGTGGCCGATCTGCGCGTGGTGCTGATCGCGCTGGCCTGGCAGGTCGCCCGCCTGTACCGGGTCGGTCGCGAAGACCAGGCCCGACGTCGCAGCGTGGCCCAGGAAACACGCCTGATTCACGCCCCGCTGGCCAACCGGCTCGGCGTCTGGCAACTCAAGTGGGAGCTGGAAGACCTGGCCTTTCGCTATCTTGAGCCGGGGACGTACCAGCGGATTGCCGACCTCGTGGCCGAGCGTCACGATGACCGGGAAGCCTTCATCGGCGATTTCATCGAGCAGCTGAAACAGGAGCTGGACAAGGCCGGGATTGCCGCCCGGGTCAGCGGCCGGGCCAAGCATATCTACTCGATCTGGCGCAAGATGCAGCGCAAGGGTCTGGATTTTCACCAGTTGTTCGATGTCCGCGCGGTACGCGTGCTGACCGATAGCGTGGCTGACTGCTACAGCGTGCTGGGCCAGGTACATACCCGCTGGCAGCCAGTGCCAGGGGAGTTCGACGACTACATCACCAATCCCAAGCCCAATGGCTACCAGTCCCTGCATACCGCGGTATCGGGTCCCGGCGGTCGCGTGGTAGAAGTCCAGATTCGCACTCACGACATGCACCGCCACGCCGAGCTGGGGGTGGCCGCCCATTGGCGCTACAAGGAAGGTGGTCCACGCGATGAAAGTCTTGAGCGGCGCATCGGCGTGATGCGCCAGCTGCTGGAGACCTCCGATGGTGATGTCGATGATGCCAGCCTGCTGGAGAGTTTCGAAAACCTGACTACCGAGGACCGCGTCTACGCCCTGACGCCCAGGGGTGAGGTCATGGATCTGGCCGCCGGCGCGACGCCGCTGGACTTTGCTTACCTGGTCCATACCGAGGTTGGGCACCGCTGCCGCGGCGCCAAGGTCAACGGCCGGATCGTGCCGCTGACCACCACCCTGAACAACGGCGACCGGGTCGAGATTCTGACCGCACGGGAACCGCGGCCGTCGCGTGACTGGCTCAGTCCGCGTCTGGGCTACATCCGCACCGCGCGTGCTCGAGCCAAGGTGCGCGCCTGGTTTCGGCAGGCCGATCACGACGACAACCTGGCCTCAGGGCGCCAGGCGATCGAGAACGAATTTCGTCGACTTGACCTGGGCCTAGATGAGCTCGACCAGGTGCTCGGTGGTTTCAATTTCCGGCGACCCGATGAGCTGTTTGTCGCCGTCGGCCGCGGCGATTTCACCGCTATCCAGGTGGCCCAGGCGGTGGAGCGGGCCAAGGCGCCGCCGGAAGATCGACTGGCTGATGCCATACCCGTTCGCCGGCCACGCCACGAACCGACCCTTGAAAAGGGCGTGCGCATCGAGGGTGTGGGCAGCCTGATGTATCAGCTCGCGCGCTGCTGTCAGCCGGTGCCCGGCGACGAGATCTCCGGCTACATCACGCGCGGGCGGGGAGTAAGCATCCACCGCCGGGATTGTCGGCAGCTTTTGAACCTGCAGCGCAACCAGCCCGAACGTATCCTGGAAGTCAGCTGGGCGGGCAGCGAAGCTGCGCGCTATCCGGCCCGACTGCATATCCAGGCGTTCAGCCGCCAGGGCCTGATCAAGGATATCTCGACCCTGCTGGCGCACGAAAATATCAACGTGTCGGCGATCCAGGCCAGCGAGGACGAGCGCTCCGGCGAGGTCGAGATCGACATGACTGTCCAGGTACTGGACTTCGATCAGCTGGTTACCCTGCTAAGCCGCCTGCAGACCATCCCCAACGTCACCAGCGCCCGGCGCAGGCGCTGAGCTGATCTTATTAACCCGGCAGGTATGTAGATCGCATTCAGCCGCAGTGTGGCTTTCGTCAGCAAGGCACGCGCAACGGCTCCACTCCAGGGCTTCTCGCCCTGCGGGCAAGTCGCCCTTGCGTTCCCGCCTGCACGCGCAACGGCTCCACTCCAGGGCTTCTCGCCCTTCGGGCAAGTCGCCCTTGCGTTCCCGCCTGCGCTGAAACGCCGCTGTAGCACTTCTACAGCAAGTTTCGATAACGCAGTCTGCCGAAAGCCACACTGCGGCCTGTCATTTAAATTCAATCAGTTAGGGGCGCCAAGCAGGCCCCGACTCTGCGTTCTCGCTCTTGCCAATGGAATCACCATTGCCGGCGAGCGACGCCTTGATT
>SKQS01000068.1 GCA_007118895.1 Wenzhouxiangella sp. | reverse complement strand
TCCTTGCCGGTGGTCAGGTTGGTGCCAAAACCATTGCGATTCAGACTGGCCACCGCAGCGCCAATGGCGGCGGTATCGCCGACCGGCGTCTCGCCGGAGACAATCAGATCGCGCTGCGAGAAACTGCCCAGACTGGCCCGCACCCTGGCCGCCGGTTCCGGCCCCAGTCGACGGGTAACGTATTTCACCGCCCCGCCAATGGTGTTGCGCCCGTAAAGCGTGCCCTGAGGACCGCGCAGTACCTCGATGCGCTCCACGTCGTAAATGTCCAGCACCGCGCCCTGCGGCCGGTTCAGATAGACATCGTCGATATAAATGCCGACACCGGCCTCGAAGCCGGCTACCGGGTCCTGCTGACCAACACCGCGAATGAACGCGGTCAGCGTATTGGTGGTGCCGCGTGACACCTCCAGAGTGGTATTGGGCACGACCTGCTTGAGATAGGTAATGTCCTGAGCCCCGACATCTGCCAGCGCCTCGCCTGACAGCGTGGTCAACGAGATCGGCACATCGAGCGCCGATTCCTCGCGGCGTCGAGCCGTTACCGTGATCACATCAACCGGCAGGTTTTCCAGGTCGGCATCGTCACGCTCGCCGCCGGCATCGCCGGTCTGGGCGGCCAAACCGCCGGAAAGAACCATGGCAATCGCCAGGCTCAATGCAGAATGTCGTGCAGTCTTCATATGCGCTCCGTGAACTTGATATTTATTGTGGCGGCAGGGGCATCCCTCTCGGGAGTGAAGATTGCAATAGCATGAATCGGATGTAACTTGTACCTTGGTACAGTTCCCGGCTGCAGGGCATGGCGGCGAACATTGAGCCCGGTTTCTTGCGACAACTTGGGCATCCAAGACCATGCTCAGCCTTATCGGCCTGCTCGGGGCTCTGGCCCTCTTGATCTACCTCACCATGCGCGGCATGAGCCTGTTTGTGGCCACGCCGCTGTGCGCGCTGCTGGTTGCCCTGACTGCCGGCGTGCCGCTGCTGCCGCCGCTGGCCGGAGAGGATGGCGTCAACCTGGTCACCCAGTACATGAACGGGTTTACCGGCTTCATCGCCTCCTGGTTCTTCGTGTTCCTGTTCGGCTCGCTGTTCGGCAAGCTGATGGAGTCCTCCGGCGGCGCCGACAGCGTCTCGCACTGGATCATCACCCGGCTGGGCACCAGCCGCGCCGCGCTGGCCGTTGTGCTGGCCTGCGCCATCCTTACCTACGGCGGGGTCAGCCTGTTCGTGGTCGCTTTTTCGGTCTACCCGATGGCGCTGTCGCTGTTTCGCGAGGCCAACCTGCCGCGGCGTTTCATTCCGGCCACCCTGGCCTTCGGCTCGGTGACCTTCACCATGACCTCGGCCGGCTCGCCGGAAATCCAGAACTGGATCCCCGTCGAGCACCTGGGCACCAGCCCGCTGGCTGCTTGGGAGGCCAGCCTGGTAGTGGCCATCTTCATGGCCACCACCGGCTATTTCTGGCTGCGCTGGATGCTCAACCGGGCCGTCGCCCGCGGCGAGCACTTCGTCGGTCGTGCCGATGACCCGAAAGGAGGGCGCGACAACCTGCCCCATCCGGGTCTTTCGCTGATACCGCTCGGCCTGGTGCTGGGCATTTCCTTCACCACTCACGACGCGCTCGGCACCTCGGCGTTGATCATTGCCCTGCTGGCCGGCTGCATCGGTGCCGCTCTGATCAACGTGCGTCACCTGATCGAACCCGGCGAAGCACTGACCGAGGGCGGCACCGGCGCCCTGATCGCCATCGGCAACACCGCTGCGGTAGTCGGCTTCGGCACCGTGGCGCGGGTCTCGCCAGCCTTTGATGCGGCCGTGGTGTGGGTCACCGGCCTGCCAGGCTCAGGCCTGGTCTCGGCTGCCATCGCCGTCTCGGCCATTGCTGCCATGACCGGCTCGGCCTCCGGCGGCCAGGCCATCGCCCTGCCCATACTGGGCCCGCACTACATCGATCAGGGCGTTGACCCCGACCAGCTCCACCGCGTGGTCTCGATCTCCTCCGGCGCCCTGGACTCGCTGCCGCACAACGGCTACGTAGTCACCACCATCCGCGCCATCTGCAAGGAGACCCACGCCGCCGCCTACGCCCCCATGGGCGCCCTGACCGTCATCGTGCCGCTGGCCGGACTGATCCTGTGCCTGGTGCTGTTTGCCTTAGGCATGTAGGGAAACATTGGTCCGCGCCTGTCAAGGCGCTTGGCCTGCAGATCAAGATCCAGCCGAAGCCCACGACCCCAAGAGCGCCCTGACCGTCATCGTGCCGCTGGCCGGGGATGCTCCGAATGGCCTGGCGCAGTCAAACCTGGGAAAAATCGATCGGGGCCTTTAGAAAATCCACGACCCGTTGGTAGCGCCGGTCAGCCACCCAGTCCAGGACCAGTGCCATGTCAAGGTTCATGTAGTCATGAACGATACGGTTGCGCAGGCCAATCACCGCATTCCACTCATCGAGCTCTGCGGCCGGAAGATGTCCTGTACGTACCAGCGCCGACATCGCATCGTAGGCGGAAGTTGGCACAGGTTGTTCGAGGTGTTTGAGAATATGCTTGGCCTTGCCTATGGCATTCTCGATCACCAATTGCAGGGCATGCAGGACACCGTTCTGCTCCAGAGCCGACAAGGATTCCCCGACTTTCATACGATCAGCGACCTCGTCGAGGAGCGCCGATTGCTGGGCGGCAAGATGCGCGGTTTCTTTCTGATACAGATCAAGCCGCATGGTCCTGCTCCCACTGGTAGTCTTCCAGGTCTTTCCAGGTGCGACTGAGAAAGCGCAGCCAGGCCAGGCTGTCTTCGCCTTTGAGGACCCGGCCATGATCGGCTACCGCCGAGCGCATCGCCAGACCGGCGCGCGGAAGCTCGACCAGATCCACCCGCGATTCGTTCACCGCCAGTAACCGCGCCAGCGCTCGCCGCAGGCATTCGGACTTGCCCAAGCGGTCGATCGGATTCAAGTTCCGAGCCCACTGGATAGCAAAATCCCAGTCACTTTCAGGCCGAGCTTCACCCGATGCCCGGCTGCCTATCAGAACGGCCAGCTCGATCTCGGAGATGCTTGCCAGCAGCGCCTTGAGCTCGGTTTCGGTGCGGCTATCCATGGTCAGGCGATCCAGTTTGCTGATCTTCAACCCCCTCAAGTCTAACCTTTACAAACAATCCCCGGGAACTCCAGCGCATCCCCGAGCTTGAACTCCAAGACCGGCCAACCCCCTGAACCAACCAGACCATTCAACCTCCCTTGTTCATGACGCATTCGTAGCGCCGCTCTGCAGGCTGGTGCGGTTTGCCGAAGGCAAGAAGCGCCAGCCGGAAGAGCGAAAAGCGCGTGAAACGTCCTCAGGTCCCGTAGCTGGTGGCTTTTGCGACCGAGCAAGCCGGAAGCGTAGCTCACCCTACGGTGAGGACTTGCGACCGAGCAAAAGCCAGCAGATGCGGGGCCTGAGGGCGTTGCAGTAGAAGGCGTC
>SKQS01000147.1 GCA_007118895.1 Wenzhouxiangella sp. | reverse complement strand
GGTCGACAGGAACCGGGTCGGGACGCATGACCGGCGCCGGCGGTGCGCAGGCCACCAGCGTGGCCAGCAGCAGTATCGTCAATGCGGTTCTTGACGGCATGGATGACATAATACACAGAGCCCTGAACGTGTTTTGGTCATGACCAGCGCAACCCTGTGGGTGGTCGCCACCCCGATCGGCAATCTGGACGATTTCAGTCCGCGCGCCCGGCACTGTCTGGACCGGGTGGCGATCATTGCCGCCGAGGATACCCGAGTCAGTCGACGGCTGGGTTGCGGTGCGCAGGCGCGCTGGGTCAGCCTGCACGAACACAACGAGCGCAGCGTGGTCGGCGAACTCATCGAGCAGCTCTCCGGCGGAGCCGATATCGCCTTGGTCAGCGATGCCGGCACGCCGCTGATCTCCGACCCCGGCTATCGCCTGGTCAGCGCCGCCCACGATGCCGGCATCACGGTCAGCCCTATTCCCGGCCCCTGTGCGGCCATTGCCGCGCTGTCGGCGGCCGGTCTGCCATCCGACCGCTTTTCCTTCGAGGGGTTCTTGCCGGCGCGCCGATCGGCACGCACAAGCCGCTTGCAGGCCCTGGCCGATGCTATGGCGACGCTGGTGTTCTATGTACCGGCTCGCGACTTGCCGGCGGTGCTGGGCGATCTGGCCGGGACCTTCGGCCCCGACCGCCAGGCCACCGTGGCGCGCGAGCTCAGCAAGCGCTTCGAGACCATCCGTCGCGATGCCGTCGGCGCCCTGGCCGAGTGGGCTGCGGCCGACCCCGACCAGCAGCGTGGCGAGGCGGTATTGGTGGTCGCCGGCCACCGTGTCGCAAGTGATGTCGAATCACCAGGCGACCGGGCGCTGGCCAGGCGCCTGGCTGGCGCACTGGCCGACGAATTGCCGCCGTCACGCGCGGCCCGGGTGATCGGCCGGGTCGCGGGGTTGAGCCGCCAGGAGGCCTGGCGCCTGGTGCAGGAGGACAATTAGAGATATGGCGATCATCTTTCTGCTGGCACTGGCCGCGCTGGTCATCTTCGGTCCGCAATGGTGGGTCAAGCGGGTGCTGACCCGCTATGCCAGCCCGCCTGATCGTTATCCCGGCACCGGCGCCGAGCTGGCCCGGCACCTGCTCGATCGGCTGGGCCTGGAAGGAGTCAAGGTGGTGCGCACTGACCAGGCCGGCGATCACTACGACCCCGACCGCCGGGTAGTGGCGCTGAGCCCGGACAACCACGACCGCGCCTCGCTGACCGCGGTAACCGTCGCCGCCCACGAGGTCGGCCATGCTATCCAGCACGCCGACGGATACCGCCCGCTGGTCTGGCGCACCCGGATGGTCAAGACCATCCAGCGCGTCCAGCGCTGGGGCGTGGTGCTGATCGCCATCATGCCGCTGGTGATGCTCGCCCTCCGCCTGCCGCGCGCCGGTCTGACCCTGCTGGTCTTCGGCCTGGCCGCGCTGGCCTCGGGCATCGTCGTCCATCTGATGACCCTGCCGACCGAATTCGACGCCAGCTTCCGCCGCGCCCTGCCGCTTTTGGAAAAAGGCGGCTACCTCAAGCCCGAAGACCGCCCGCCCGCCCGGCGCATCCTCACCGCCGCGGCCATGACCTACGTCGCCGCATCGCTGATGGGCCTGGTCAACTTCTGGTGGTGGATGCGGCTGCTGCGGCCCTGAGCACCATGGGAAGAGGCGGGAGCCGGCCTGTAAGCCGGGTTCTGTCGAGAACAGTCATTCGTCTGGGACGATGGTCGCCCATCGCCTCGAGCGGCCAACCCGGATGCGATGCGGGCCACATCATGGCATCCCTATTCGGCCTTGCTCCGGGTGGGGTTTACCCTGCCATGGCTGTTGCCAGCCACGCGGTGCGCTCTTACCGCACCTTTTCACCCTTGCCTGATCCCTTGCGGGTCATCGGCGGTGTGTTTTCTGTGGCACTTTCCGTGGGCTTGACGCCCCCCAGGCGTTACCTGGCACCCTGCCCTGTGGAGCCCGGACTTTCCTCCACGAGGTCAAACCTCGCAGCGACTGTTCAGCCGGCTCCCGCCGCCACAGTATGACAGCAATCGGGCCTGGAAGATCGAATCGTTCACAGCGCCGGAAGGCGTCTGTGAAGTCAGCGCTGCGCTGCATTGGTCATCTTGTTGAAACCAGGCTGAGAAATTGCTAGCTTTCAAGAGGCCACCGGCGTGGCATCACTGGCATTCGGCATTGATGGAGGACCAATCGATGGAAAACAAGCTGAAAAGCCCCGACCGGCGCAACAGGAACCGTTTACTGACCGGTGTTTCGATGCTCCTGGTGCTGTTGCTCGGGATGGCGGCACATGCGGCAAGTACCAGTTTGGTGGTCACGCATTGTGATCGCTGCACCGATCAGCAGCATCTCAACGCCGCGCTCGCGGTCGCGCCTGTCAACGGCGGCCAGGTGTACGTGGCTGACAGTGCGCTCGGCATCCTCCGGCACTTCAGTGTCACCCTGGAGAGCCGATCGGGTCAGGCTGCTGCCAGCATTCGCGAGATCCCGACCGATCCCGAGATCGAGGCCCACTATGAATCGATTTTTGCGTTCCAGCGCTGGCTCCGTCACCCGAAACCGCTCGCGTTGCCGGAACACTTCGATTTTCAGTCGGCGTACGAAGTGGTGAACCATGACAATCGCACCTACGCGATCAGCAACTGGCTGAACGGTATCCTGGCAGATGCCGCGCAGATGTCCGGCTTCTCCGCGGCGATGCTCGAGCTCCTACCCGAGTCGCCTTTTGAGTCCGTGTCCGGTGTAGAGCCCATGATGAAACTGCCGGGCCTGAGCACCTCCCTTCGAGTGGACTTCCCTGACGGGTCCCAGCTTGGATTCGAAAGTGATCTTTTTTTTCAGCTGGCCGATCGCCGGATATCGGCGCTCATGTTCAAGGTCACCGGGGGACGGGATGCCGACGGCAATCGCATTCACACATCGCCTGACGGCTACCATTATCAATCGGGCATGGCTGTTGGCCTCAACGCCAGGCGGCTGGCCAACTTGCTCAGTCGCCTGCAACTGGAAATCAACCATGCCGCCGGCAAACCCGTCGAGGGTATGCAGTGTGACTGGCATTGCGGTGATTCGCAGTGCACTTTCGACTGCAGCGCGCACGAAGCGACCTGATCCTGACGATGGCCGCGCTTCGCCCCGGTCCGGTCTGACCGAGCCGCGACTGCACTTGGCGATTCGCGCGCCTTCAGCGCCTTGTGCGCTCGCGGGTCGAAAGCTCCGGGCCCAGCCAGCGGCGGAAGTCTTCCAGCGCGATGCCTCGGGTATAGACCAGGTGATGTTCTCCCTCGGCACGCATCTGGTATTGCTCTTTCAGTCGTTGGCGGGTGGTGCTGGTCTCGTCGCGGACGTTGATGCGCGAGCCCGGGCCGATCAGGTCGAATTCCTCGACCAGGGACTCAAGTTCCGGCTCGTTGGCCAGCAGCGGCTGTGGCCAGCGAATGACGT
>SKQS01000200.1 GCA_007118895.1 Wenzhouxiangella sp. | reverse complement strand
GCCGGAGGTCCACGACTGGCTGGTGTCGGAAGGCATCCGCTTCATGCCGGCAGTCAACTGGGTCGAGCGTGGTCGCTTCGGCGATGGCAACAGCTATCCGCGCTACCACATCGTCTGGGGCACGGCGCGCGAGCTGGTGATCCGGCTTGGCCAGGCCATGCACCAAGCCGGCAAGGACGGAAAGCTGCACGTCCTGCATCGTCATCGGGTCACCCGGCTCGATCACCAGGGCGGGCGGATCGCCGGTGCGCTGGCAATCGACGAGCAAAACGGCGCCGAGGTGGCCTTGAGCGCCCCGGTGGTGGTGCTGGCCATGGGCGGCATCAACGGCAGCCACGAGCAGGTCCGGGCCAACTGGCCCCGGCACCGGCCGCAGCCTGAGACCCTGCTCAACGGCGCCCACCCTTACGCCGACGGCAAACTGCATCAGCATGCCGCCAGGCATTTCGATGCGCAGATTGTCAATGCCGGCGAGATGTGGAACTACGCGGCCGGCTTTCGCCATTCCTATCCGCATTTCGACGGCCACGGCCTGTCGACCATTCCGTGCAAGTCGGCACTGTGGCTGGATCACCGGGGGCAGCGCATCGGGCCGGAGCCGCTGGTCACCGGCTTCGATACCCACTGGCTGTGTCAGCGCGTGGCCGAGCAGGAAAAGCCCTGGACCTGGCATTTGCTCAACTGGCGCATTGCCGCCCGCGAGTTCGCGATCTCCGGGGCCGAGCACAATCCGCGCATCCGCGACAAGCAGTTTCCAGCCTTTGTCAGGGAAACCCTGCTGGGCAATCATCGCCTGGTTCGCCAGATGCAGCGCGAGAGTGATGACTTTCTGGTCGCCGATCAGATCGACGAACTGGCCGCGCAGATGAATGCGCTGACCTGCTCGCACGATATCGACCCGACCGTGCTTAAAGCAACGGTCGATGCCTTCGACGCCAACTTCGCCCGCGGCGCCCGGCTGCAGAATGACCCCCAGATCCGCATGATCCTGCATGCCCGCCAGTGGGGGCCGGATCGCCTGCGCACCTGCAAGCCGGCGCCGTTGAAAAAGCAAGGCGCCGGTCCGTTCATCGCCATTCGCATGCAGTTGATCACCCGCAAGAGCTTAGGCGGCCTGCGCACCGACTTAAACAGCCGCGTGCTCGACGGCGCCGGCGAGCCGGTGCCCGGGCTGTACTGTGTCGGCGAGGCGGCCGGTTTCGGTGGCGGCGGATGCAACGGCAAGCGCTCGCTGGAAGGCACGTTCCTGCCCGGCTGCATTCTCACCGCCCGCGCTGCGGCACGGTCCATTATTTCCGGCGGCAGGAAGACAACGTCATGATCCGGCGCTGCCCGGCCACACCTGAGGACTACCGCGCACTGGCGCGTCGCCGCCTGCCGCGTTTTCTGTTCGACTATGTCGACGGCGGGGCCGGGCGCGAGCAGACCCTGCTTTCCAATGTCAGGGACTGGTCCGGCATTTGCCTGCGCCAGCGGGTAATGATCGATGTCGACGGGATCGATACCGAGACCCGGCTTGCCGGCCAGGACTGCAGGCAGCCGCTGGTGCTGGCGCCGATCGGCATGGCCGGCATGACCGCCCGCCGCGGCGAGGTGCAGGCGGTGCGCGCAGCCGATGCCGCCGGCGTGCCGTTTACCCTGTCGACCGTGGGCCTGTGCGGAATCGACGAGGTGGCCGCGGCAGCTGCAGCACCGGTCTGGTTCCAGCTCTACATGATCCGCGACCGCGGCATCGTCGAGGCGCTGCTGGACAAGGCCTGGCAGTCCGGCTGCCAGACCCTGGTGTTTACCGTGGACCTGCCGATGCCAGGCAGCCGCCATCGCGATGCCCGCAACGGCATCGGCTTGCCGGGGCTGCGTCCCAAGGTTCTCAAGATCGGCCAGGTGCTGTCGCGCCCGGGCTGGCTGTGGAACGTGGCGGTGCGCGGCAAGCCGTTGAGCTTCGGCAGCATGAGCGCCCATGTGCCGGCGGCCAGCGACCCGGATGCCTTCAAGCGCTGGGTTGACGAACAGTTCGACCCGACCATGACCTGGGCCGATATCGCCTGGCTGCGCCAGCGCTGGCAGGGACGACTGTTGCTCAAGGGCATACTGGACCGGGACGATGCGCTCAAGGCAGTCGATGCCGGCGCCGACGGCATCGTGGTTTCCAATCACGGCGGACGCCAGCTCGACGGCGTCAGCTCGACCGCATCAGTCCTGCCGGCGATCGCTGCCGCGGTTGGCGAACGCACCGAAATCCTGGTCGATGGCGGCTTACGCAGCGGCATCGATGTGTTTCGGGCCCTGTGCCTGGGTGCATCGGGAGTGATGATCGGCCGGCCCTGGGTGTGGGCCCTGGCCGGCGCCGGCCAGGCTGGCATCGAGCGCACCCTGGCGATCTTCCGCGATGAACTGCGTATCGCCATGGCGCTGACCGGGGTGACCCGGATCGCCGATATCGGCCCCGATTGCCTGGTCAACGATCCGCGCGCGGCCTCCGAGCGCAACTGACACTTCTGGAGAACCTCCTCATGCCCAACGGCGCCCAAGCCCTGATGAAGACCCTGGCCGATGCCGGCATCGAAGTCTGCTTCTCCAATCCCGGCACCAGCGAGATGCACTTTGTTGCCGCACTCGACGACGAGCCGCGCATGCGCGCCGTGCTGGCGCTGTTCGAGGGGGTGGCCACCGGCGCGGCCGACGGCTATGCGCGCATGGCCGACAAGCCGGCCGCGGTGCTGCTGCACTTAGGCTGCGGCCTGGGCAACGGTCTGGCCAACCTGCACAATGCGCGCAAGGGCAAGGTGCCGATCGTCAACATCGTCGGCGATCACGCCACCTACCACCAGCCGCTGGATGCCCAGCTGCAGTCGGATATCGAAACCGTGGCGCGCAACGTCTCGCCGAACTTCGTGCGCAGTTCCCGGCGCACCGAGGATTTGTGCCAGGACGCAATCGATGCCATCGTCGCCGCCATCGGCCCGCCGGGCGAGGTCGCCACCCTGATCCTGCCGGCCGATGTGTCCTGGGGCGACGGCGGCCAGCCTGCCCCGCCGCCTGAGCTGCCCGCACCGCAAGCGGCTGATGATCAGACCGTGGCGGCCATTGTTGAAGCGATAGGCGGCAAGGGCAGCACGGGCCTGCTGCTGGGCGGCAGGGCGCTGCGCGAGCCTGCCCTGCTGGCCGCGGCCCGGATTGCCGCTCACAGCGGAGTCAAGATATTTTCCGAGGTATTTCCGACCCGCCTGGAACGCGGCGCCGGCCGACCGGCGGTCGAGCGGCTGGCCTATCTTGCCGAACTGGCCACGCTGCAGCTGTCCGGAATCGATCACCTGGTACTGGTCGACGCCAAGAAGCCGGTCTCGTTCTTCGCCTATCCCGGCAAGCCCAGCGAACTGGTGCCGAAACACTGCGAGGTCCATACCCTGAGTGATCCCACCCAGGATCCCCGCGCCAGCCTGGAAAAGCTGGTCAGCGCCCTGGGCGCCGAAAACGCCGAGCCTG
>SKQS01000273.1 GCA_007118895.1 Wenzhouxiangella sp. | reverse complement strand
TACGTGACCTCCTGGAATGGCCAGCCTGCCGACAACGTCTTGTTTCACAATCTCGGCGACGAAAGTTTCGCCAACGTCAGCGCTGCGGCCGGCGTGATCCCAGCTGGGCAGTTCGATGGCTTCCAGGGCCGGTTTACCGACATGAATGGCAACGGCTGGCCTGACCTGCTGGTGGCCGGCGACTTCGGCACCTCGCGCTACTTCCGCAACAACGGCGACGGCAGCTTCAGCGACATCACCGAGGTCTCCGGCACCGGGCTGGATACCTTCGGCATGGGCCAGGCGGTGGGCGATCTCAGCGGCAATGGCCTGCTTGACTGGTATGTCACCTCGATCTATGGCGACGATTCCAACGCCACCGGCAACATGCTGTACCTGAACCAGGGCGAGCACGTCTACATCGAGGGTGCCGGTCCGGCCGGCCTGAGCGACGGCGGCTGGGGCTGGGGCGCCCTGATGGTCGATCTCAACAACAACGGCCTGCTCGACGTGGTCGCTGTCAACGGCCGCCCCGGCGGCGACTGGAGCAACGACCGCACCCGGGTATTCCGCAACAACGGCGACGGCACGTTTACCGACATTGCCGAAGAGCTTGGATTCGAGCCGGAGGAAGGGCGCGGGCTGGCCTTCATGGACGCCAACCGCGATGGCCGCCTGGACCTGGTGGTGTTCAACAACAACCAGCCGCTGGCCTTTTACCGCAATCAGTCCGAGGGCGGCCACTGGCTGGGGCTGGCATTCGACACCAGCCATCGTCCGGACCTGGCGCCCAATGGTCTGGGCACCCGGGTCGAGGCAACCACCCACGGTCACTCCCAGGTCCGCTACCTGGATGGCTCGCCCAGCTACCTGGCGACCAGCGAACTGATCGTTCATTTCGGCCTCGGCCTGGCGCCGGGGGTCGATGAGCTGAAGATCACCTGGGCCGACGGCGAGGTAACCGTGCTCGACGGCGTGGACGCCAATCGCTACCTGACCATCAGCGCGCCGCCCTGAGCAATCCTTGCCTCAGCCCTTGCGCCAGCGGATACCGATTCGCTCGATCGGGACGCTGGCGATCTCGCCGTCGCCCGAGCGCAGCGGCTGGCTGGCCTCGGGCGACCAGGCCGAGGCGTAGACCGCCTCCCAGCTCAGTTGACTGACCGGGCCCTCGACCGACGCCTGTTCGGTCGGGGCAAGAAAACCCAGCCCGCTCAACTCGGCCAGGGCCTGGTCGTTGCAGGCATGGGTGGTGGTCAGCCAGTCGGTATCCAGCACCGGCTCGCTGAAGCCGGCCCTGACCAGCACATCGCCCAGGCCCTGGACATCGATCAGCCGCACGGCGACGGTCTCGCCGGAACCGAGGGCCGGACGCAACTCGTTCAGAGAATCAGGCCCCAGGCTGCTGATCAGCAACAGCCCCCCGGGGGCCAGCACGCGGCGCAGCTCGGTGCACAGCGCTTCGGGATCGGAGAGAAAAGGCAGCACCAGGTTGACCACCGCCAGATCGAAAGCGCCATCCGCGAACGGCAGACGCTCGGCCTGGCCGCACACGCGCTCAAACCGGGCCCGCCACCAGCCCTGACGACGCCTGGCCCGGCCCAGCATCGGCCGACTGGCATCGACCGCAACGGTCACCGCAGACGGGTAACGCTGATGAATCTGACGGGCCAGAGCGCCGGTGGCGCAGCCCAGGTCAACAATGCGCTCAGGGGCGAAGTTCAGGCCCTCGAGCCGATCCAGCAGGCGGCTGCCGATCTCGCGCACGATCTCGGCATGGCGGTCGTAATCATCGGCCAGCGCATCGAAGCGGCACGGCTTCGGCGGCTCGATCATGGTCAAGTTCTGGAGTCTCTGAAAATCACACTGGAAAGGATAGCGACTCGGCAGTTATCGCGCCGTGCTTTCCGAACCCGTAGAATTGATCAGTCAGCGCGGGGAGGGCAATCCATGATCAACCAATTGCAGCCGGTCTTTCAGCGCCAGATCCGCCGGCTGTTCAAGGGCCTGGGCGATACCGTCGTGCCACCGGTATGCCGGCTGTGCGGCATGGGCGGTTTCCAGCGCGACTGTTTGAGCGATCTTTGCCCGGGGTGCATGGCCGATCTGCCGCTGATCGAGCATCACTGCCAGACCTGCGGCCTGGTGCTGCCGCGCACAGTGGCACGCTGCGGCCAGTGCATCCGTCAACCGCCGCATTTCAATCGAGTGTGGGCGGCGCTGGTCTATCAACCTCCGATCGAGGGCCTGGTCCAGGCCTACAAATTCCGCCGCGAGCTGGCCGCCGGTCGAGTACTGGCCGGCATCATGGCCCGTCAGCTGGCAGCGCAGGGCGCGCCGCGACCAGACCTGCTGGTGCCGGTGCCGCTGCATCCCAGGCGTCACTTGTGGCGCGGCTTCAACCAGGCCGAGCGTCTGGCGCTGGACCTGGTCGACCTGCTTGGCCCGATCAATTTCGACAGGCTGCTGGTCCGACGCCGCGCCACCCAGGCCCAGTCCGAACTCCCGGCCAGTCGACGCCGCGGCAATGTGCGCCATGCCTTCGCCGTGAAGGATCGAAGTTATCCGCTGCCCCCGTTCATCGCCCTGGTCGACGATGTGATGACCACCGGCGCCACCGTCAACGAATGCGCCCGCCTGCTCAAGCGCCAGGGCGCACGCCGCGTCGATGTCTGGGTGGCGGCAAGAGCCTGATCGCCGGGCTGAATCACAAGGCCAGCCAAAACCAACACGCCCCCCAAACCTCAAGCGGCGGGCGGTCGTGAATGACCGGGCGCTATGCTACGCGGAATCATCCTCATATTAACGCGGCAATCAAATAGATCGCTGCGTTAATGCCCGGCCGGAACGGCCGAGGCCGCGAAGCGAAGGCATTTGCGGACACGCGCCGCAAATGCCGTGCAACGAATACCGTAGGTATTTCGTTGCCGGGTTAATAAAAGCCACATCTTGAACCGGACAGGCTGGCTGGCAGACCGCACACATCGTCCAAGGTGCCAGCGAAGCAGTTCAACCCGCAGCCCAGTGCCACCCGAGCTCCCGCAGCTCGTGGTGCCGATCGTTGCATAGCGCCCGGGCAGGCACGGCCGTCCGGCGCGTTGCTCCCAACCCGGCCTTCACCCCACTCAAACTGACGATGAATTAGTACAAGGCAACCGCCAGACCCGCCCAGATCACCAGCCCGACCCAGTGATTGGACAGAAACGCCGCAAAGCATTGTTCGGGCCGCCGCTCGCGGATCCGCCACAGCTGGTGCTGGAACAGCACGAAGGCTGCGAACACCCCGACAAACCATGCCGGATGCGGCAGATGGATAAGCCCGATCAGCACCAGCAGGGCCACCATCAGGCCCATCAGCGCAGCGATGATCGGCACATCGGCGCGTCCGAACAGGATGGCCGTGGAGCGGTTGCCAACCTTCAGATCATCCTCGCGATCGGCCATCGCGTACTGGGTGTCATAGACCAGCGTCCATAACAGGCTGACGGCAAACAGCCACCAGGCCAGCGCTGGAACCGTCCCGGTCTCGGCGGCAAAGGCCATCGG
>SKQS01000182.1 GCA_007118895.1 Wenzhouxiangella sp. | reverse complement strand
CGCTCGGGGCTGTGAACTCGAACAGACGCACGCGGATATCCCCGCAGATGTCGATCAAGCATTCGTTATCCGTGCAGGAAGCCGACGGGATGAGTACGATATTCATCATCCCCTCGCTTGTTACCGGGTATTTGTCGTAATTCTCCACTTGGAGGTACCCCTTCTCCTCCTTCCCCAACAGTTCCGGATACTCCCCTCCGTCAATATAGACTTCAAGAAGGATCGATCCGTCGTCCCTGAGCAGGGCGGCTCTCTCAATGATCGACACCTCCGTGGTTTTTTTGGGGTCGTCCTGCATTCGCGGGTTGTGATTCACCGTGGCGGCGCCGCGGGCAAACGCGAGGCCAAGCGCAAGGTTCAGTAAGACGGCGAAGACGCGGATGTTTGTTCTCATGGCGTAGTTTTCAGGGGTTCGGTTTTCGTTTATTCAATGCGGATTGGGCGGGGAGGCGCAGGCGCCGTTCGGGGCCTTCGGCGGTCTTCTCAAGAAAGTTTCGGGTTCGGGGGTCGTCGGGCGCCAGGTCGCCGAGCGCGGCGATAGCGGCGATGCGTAAGGGTATGGGTTGAGCGGGGTCTTCGGCGAGTTCGCGGGCGAGCGGGGCCTGGTCGTCAAGGCCGAGCCTGGCGACGACCTGCAGCGCCGTGGCGCGGCTTGACGCGGGCGCGTCGGGATCGGCGGCCATGCGGCGCGCGGCGGTCGCGAGTTGCGCGCGCGAGACGGCCTCGAGCCGGTCGCGCTGTTGCGCGACAAGCAGATGGATCATGGCGGTGGCGGCCAGAGCGGGGTTTTCCCCGTCGAGGATATCGACGTGGGCTTCGAAATCCCGGCGGTCTTCCGCCGCGTCCCGGTCCAGTGCGAGGGAGGCGAGGTGCTGAAGGGCGTAATCGCGTATAACCGGGTCCGCGTCCGCGTCGCGCGAAAGCGCGAGAAGTTGGTCGCGCAAAGCCTCCAGATGGGCGGTCTGCCGCCGGAGCAGGTTGAGTATCTCGTTCTTTTCGGCGTGCAACGCGCGGGGCGCGCCGAGCCCTTCGGGGGTGGGCGCGCGGACGAAGGCGACGAGGCGTTCCACTTGGCGGGACGACAGGGAATCCCCGAGGGCCCGGATGTCATCGATGCGACGGGCGTGGGGGCGTTCGCCGGGAAATTCGAGGATCGGCGCCAGGGAATCGGGGGCGTCGTCCTTCGGCGCGGGGGCGGCGTCGATTTCCCGAGGGGGCTTTGTTTCCCCGGGGGGTTCGGCGATGCTTGGCGTCCCCGGTGCGAAGCCCGCGACGAGAACCGCCGCCGCGAGCGCGCGTATCCGTTGTTTGGCGTTTGGATGGGATGCGGGCATAATCAAAAGCTCCCGACGTACGTATCGCCGTCGAATATGTGAATGCGATGGCAGTTGGCGGTGTTGACGTCCTCGGCCATGATAAATTTCATGTAGAACCGTCCGTATTCGTCGAAATCCTCTTCGGTAAGAACCTTGAAGATGCTGCCGTCCTCGAAGGTGACTCCGCTGACGAAGATTTCGATTTCCACGCGGGTGTTTTCGTCGATATGGCTGAGGATGAGCGGGGAGCCGACCAGACGGCTACCGTCGGGGTAGACTGCCAGCAGGTCCACGGCGGTTTGGTAGTTGCTGCGCACATCGAGCACGTTGATTACTGCGTGGTCGAGCACGGGGCCGTATTCCTCCAGCCGCACCGCCGCGTGAAAGGCGCCGGGTTCTTGTGCGGAAAGCGTGAAGCTGCGGCCTCCGCCGGAAAGCGGGCCGGTTTCCTCCAACGCAAGCGGGGGATCGTCGAGATAAAGAAATACGTCGTTGGGCAGAAGCGGATTGTTCCACTGCACGGATTTGAAGCTGCCCACGGTCGGATGGCCGTTGAGGGCGGCGCGGACGACGTCGACGTCCATGGCCGCGTGGATCGTTTCGTACTCGCCGATGTACGTGGCGTCGATCCGGTAGCGTCCGGATTCGTCGAAAAGCCAGAGCGCGCTTTCGTGTTCCGGGTCGGCGAGCGCAAAGGTCTCCGGATCGCCGGTCGGCGGGGTGACCGTGATTTCCGCGGTCCCTTCACCGGCGCCGGTTTCGGCGTACGCGGCGAGCAGAAGGCTGTCATCCAGGCGGATGCGGAAGGGCTCTTCCTCATAGTCCTCTGCCTTTTCCAGCACGTTGAACGGTTCCCAGACAATTTCGAACACGTCGCTCTTGCGCGCCTGCTCGAAATCGGCATGGACCGCGACGGGCTCATAGGGGTCCAGCTCCACGTTCCGGTACCAGCCGTCGTCGGGCAGCGGATATACGTTTACCGGCTCGGGTTCCCCGCGAAGATAGAGGGAAAAGAGATCAGGATAGCGCGTGCGCCCTTCCAGGGAGACCGGCGAGATGTAGCTGGAGGGCGTTTCGCGGACATCGTTGACGGCCTGGATCCGTTGGTTCATCCAATCCGGCGTTCCATCCTCCTCCGTGTCGGGTCCGTCCAGGGCCTGGAGGCCGATCGAGAGGATCCGCAGCGTGCGGTAACTCTGCGCGTTCTCGAATTTCACGGAAAACGAATGGGCGCCTGCGGCAAGCCACGGGGTGCCGAGCGTGAGCGTTTCGGTTGCTCCCTCGGGCATGTGCACGCGGTAGCGTCCCAGGACCTGTCCTTCCATGCCCACCTTGACGGGGTAGGTGTGGTTTTCGGACGGGTTCGCACCCGGGGCGAGTTCCAGCACGATCCGGTAAATGCCGGCTTCGGGCACGGTCATCTCGAATCCGACCTCGGCTTGCAGCGTCTTGGAGACGAGGGCATCGCCGTCCGCTTCCCATTGTCCCTGGAGGGTTGTACCCGCGCGGCCCGCGACCTCGTCCACCTTCTCCAAAACGCTCATCTCGATGGGCGTTCCCGGGTCGCCGTAATAATACCGCGCCTCCTCGTAGTCCGATACGCTGTTCCCGGACGTGTCCGTCGCCCAGGGATCGAAACCGTACAGGTAGTTTTCCAAGTTGGTAAGGCCGTCGTTATTGGCGTCGGCGACGTCGTTCCGCGCGAGCGGGTCGAGGCCGTAATCGAGCGCCCATACGTCGGGGACGCCGTCGCCGGTGGTGTCGTTGACGGTCGGGTCGAGGCCGAGCAGGACTTTTTCGTAGTCGGTGAGGCCGTCGCCGGAGGTGTCGGGGTTGTTCGGGTCGGATCCGTAGACCCATTCCTCGTAGTCGGTCAGTCCGTCGCCGTCGGAGTCGGCATGGAAGTCGGTGCCGTCGGGCGGAGGCAGGAACCAGCGGGCGCGCAGGGGGCGTCCGAGCCGGCCGTCGGGAAATTCCGCGCCCACGGCGAGATTGTCGCCGCCGGTGTGCTCTTTCATGAGCGCTTCAACCGGATAGCGTTGACCCGCTTCCAAGTGAATCGGTTCGGAGCTTTGCGCCGCGTATTTGTTCCACTGGCGGGATGAGGTCCAGCCGGGGACGTGGGCGATGCGTTGGCGGTCGCCGTTCACGGTGAGCCACAATTCGCCGTTGTCGTCGCTGGCGATCCAGAACCGGTACTCGCCGGTGCG
>SKQS01000111.1 GCA_007118895.1 Wenzhouxiangella sp. | reverse complement strand
GGCCTGGGCGGCATGGCCTCGATTTCCAGGGCGCCGTAGAAGCTGTTGTATTTGATGCCCATTTTCTGGGTGGTGACATGGTCGCAGACGGTCTGCCCGTAAATGACGTCCACTCCCAGGCGCTCGGGCGGGGCGGTATTAATCCTGGCGACCAGACGCATGGCCAGGGAAGAAGTGCGGTAGGCCGGATGCACGATCCAGGATCCGGCCTCCATGATCCTGTGTCCCGGAGGGTTGCGGAACAGGGCGTACAGGCCGACGATATCGCCCTTGTCCGTACGCCCGAGCATCTGGTACAGATCCGGCCCGGCATTGAGCCGGACCAGCTCCTCCGGATCATAGACATAATCCACCGGAAACATCTCGCCGTACACGGCGTGGAACAGCCGGGCCACGCCAAGTCCGTCTTCGGGCCGGAACTCATCCACCACGAATTTTTGACCCGGTTCAATGATATGTGGTTTGTTCCGTAAAGATTCAAGGCATTCTTTTCTGGACAGGCTCATGATTTTCTCCACTAAAAGTTTGATGAAAAGTTAATTGCCGCATTTTGATAAATTTTTCAGTAGCTTTTAACTCTATCATTCAAATTTCATTTTTTAAGAACTTCAGTTAATGCCTTGCAGAACTCTTCCATAACCGGGAGCTGGACCAGACTGACCCTTATCCAGTCAGGGAATCTGAATCCAGTCATGGTCCGCACCAGGATACCTTTGTGGGCCAGTTTGCGATAGATCAGGGTGTCAGACATTGGAACCTTGACCATCATGAAATTGCCCTGTCCGCACAGATAGTTAAGGCCAAGCTTTGAAAATTCTTCTTTGAGCAGTTTTTTCCCATCAGCCACCATGGTCCGGGTATCATCAATAAAATCAGCGTCATCCTTGAGTGAAGCTGCAGCTGCTTTCTGGCCCAGACTGTTTACCGAATAGACCACATGAGTTCTGCGAATAATATCCACTACGTCTGACCTGGCACAGAGATATCCTATTCTCAGGGCAGCCAGGGCATACATCTTGGAAAAAGTCCTGAAAACCACTACATTGGGATATTCTTTCATAATGTTCATGCCGTCGGGAAAACCAGGTTCCTGGACATATTCAAAATAGGCTTCGTCTATTACTACAATGCATCTGTTGTCCACACTGTTTAGAAAGGACCTCAAAGTATCCAGGTCCCAGTAGGTGCCGGTGGGGTTGTTGGGGTTGCAGACAAAAATAATCTTGGTCTGGCCGTCAATGGCGTCTAACATGGCCTGGGGATCGAATCCATGCTCGCGCAAAGGAATAAGCCGGGCCTCAAACCCGGAAAACTCAGCTATCCATTCGTATACAGCAAAGGTCTTGTCTGCTGTGACAATATTGTCTCCACGCTGGCAAAAGGCCTTGACTACGCTGGCTATGACCTCGCATGATCCATTGCCCACCAGGAATTGATTCTCTGACTTGCCGAACTTTGCTGCCAGGGTCTGGCGCAGGTCAAAGCAGTCTCCGCTGGGATACACTGGAGCCAGGTCAGGGTTGAACTGCTCAATAAACCTGCGGGCATTTGGAGGCGGCCCCAGAGCGTTTTCATTATTATTCAGGCGATGCAGGTGATCCACCCCGAACCGGAGCATGAGCTCATGGTCTGGACGACTGGGAGTATAGGGTTCAAAGGCCTGGATATAGGCGGGAACCAGACTGCTCAGGGATATATCAGACATATTCAAAAACCAGTATGTCGCCCATGCCTGCATGGGGAAGAACCATCACCGGGCTGAAGCCCTGTTTAAGCAGTGTCCCTCCAAGATGTGCCTGCCATCCATGGGCAAGATCAATTCGAAAAACAATACGGCTATATCCGTCTGCAGTCAGGGCATTAATATGGCGCTGAATATTTTCTTCATTGTCCTGACCATCTAAAAGAGGGGTCAAAATTGCTTCTTTTTTCTCAGGATTCAGCTCAGCAGAAAACAGGGAACGATCATAAGTATGGCTTCCGGAATCAACGGTCTTCTGGATGGTGCGGGCAATATACAGGCGATCATAGGATTGCTGCAGAAAAGAAGTGCATTGGGGATGACTCCAGATGCAAAGTCCTTCATCTTCACATAGGTGGCGAAACCATACTTTACGCTTATGTGTTTCAGATGAAGAAGCTATTTCAGATAATTGTTCAAAACCGTGATTTTCCAGCTCCACAAAAGGGTTGACCCTGAGATCACTGAACAGGCAGACTGCCCTGGACCTGGCCAGCGAAACAATCAGATGTTCCAGAAGTATGGAAGTACATTGTTCACCTCCTCGAAAAACCCAGGGACCGGAAAACATCACGCTTTTTTCTGAAACATGCTCCCAGCAGATAAGACCGCAGACCCTGCCCTTTTCATCCATGGCTGTGGCTGCGTACAGTTCTTCAGCCATTATTAGGTCCACGCCCTTGCCTGGTGTTGAAAACCAGGCAGGAACCTGATCCAGGGGGAAAATTCCCAGGGCCTGGGCACAGGCATTAGAAATCAGATTCGCATCCCGGGTAGTTTTGACGGTCAATGCAGGAGAGTAATCTTTATCAGGAGAATCAGAATAAACAGGCTCAATACTTGGATAAACATGCTCCTGGAGCAGAATCAGATGAATATCTTTGCCCTCTCGAATTACGCTGAGTCCATCGCTCATCCTTGATGCCAGAAGCAATGACAGGTTGTTGTCAGCAGCTGCATCTGAATCATTGCCTGCAACCACATTCATGGCTGACAGGTCAGTTGAGTCTGCTGTCAGGACAAACCTGGCCTGAACACGGGAGATGCACTGTTCCAGAAAAATACTCACTGCTGCGCCTGGTTGTTCCTGACTCAGATACAAAGTCACTTCTTCCACACCCATGGTCAGACGCAGAGATTTTTTGTCATCAAGTCCGAACACTTGAGCAGCTGTTTGAGCAGCGCATTGAAGCAAAGGCACCCAATTCTGGTTTGCAGAAACAGTCAGGCTGATGGATTGTTTAATCTGTTGCATTGTTGCCCTACTCCTTCTGGTAAAATCAACAATTTGGATGGTTAAAAAAAATCACTCATATTGTCAAGATTGTTGCTTCTCACAAAGGCCGGCATCCTGATTAGGTATTGTTTACTCAGCTGAATCAAGCTAACTGTTCCCCCATGCGAACCGATATTATGTTTCTGTTCACCACATTTTTTGTTCTTAGGTAAAGCCTGTATACTGGTAACTATTCAGCACATACGGTGTATGGCTGTTCAACAGCACTGGATGCCGGCTTTCGCCGGCATGACGTATTGCAATAAGCCGTTCCCAAGTCTGTCATACCGGCGAACGCCGGTACCCAGAGCTTCTTATCTGATTGTGCTGAACAGATACGATATTTTTTGCTTTTATCAACAGAGCTGAAATATATTTCCGAACCCAGGCATCATGAACTTGAACATGGCTGTGAAACATCAGCAAATTGCTCAAAGGTCTCATTAAGTCCTTGTCTCGCTGACTTACACCCTATAACCTGCAACCGATAACAGATAACCGATAACAGATATCT
>SKQS01000117.1 GCA_007118895.1 Wenzhouxiangella sp. | reverse complement strand
CTCACCTGGATCAACACCGGTCTGGTGGTCCACTTCCCAGGTCCTGCCGCCATCGCGGCTGACCATGATGGTTCCGCTGTAACACCTCAGGAAAAGCTGATTGTCCACCATGAACTGTGGAATCAGATGCACGCACCCGCGTTCGAGCTGTTCTCCCCAGTAGCCGACCCGCGCCGAACCAGAGGCTGACCGGATCCTCGGGCGCTCCTCGAAATCGATCCGGCGCGTCATCTCGTTGCGATAGCCTCGCCGCGAAACAACCAGGTAGTCTTCACCGATGATCGCCGTCAGCAGACTGCCATACCAGCCCCAGCTCTCGACATCCCGAACCCGCGGTACCCGGCGCCAGGTACGACCATCATTGATACTGTACATGGGTCGCCACCTGACCCGGTCCATTGCGCTGACCGGCGTTGCCACGATGATTCCGTCAGGCTGGCGTCCGAATCGCAGCAACCGGCGGTTGTTCTCTGCCGCCAGAATCTCGCCCTGCTGATTGAATTCCACTCGCTCGCCATTTCCGAACACGACAACCCGGTCGGCAGCCAGTGCGGCGGAGAAGATGGAATTGCCCAGTCTGAGCTCGCCCCCCAGCCATTGGCGCTGCGGGTCGAAGCGATGCAGCTCCTGCCAGTTTGAGAATTCCGCATCGACCAGGTAGGCGATTCCCGTGTTGGCGTGGCGTGTCACGATCAGGTAGTTGCCGTTCGGGAACGGGTGAATGGCGCTGATCGCTTCGCGTATTCCCGGTCCGGGAATTTCGATCCAGGGACCTTCGAGTGCTGGGGCGAAAGCAAGCAACCCGCGCTCACCGCCGGCCAGATAGCCATCCGGGATTCGCGCCAGCGCCCCGATCTGCACGTTGAACCCGGTATCGATGCGATGCCAGGACGGCACGCCTTCCTCACGGCGATAGATCTGGCCTATGGCACCGGTCATCACCATTTCGCCATCATCAAGCAGAAAGTGATCGAAACCCAGCGCATGGCGACGGATCAGTTCATTGACTTCGGCATGAACCTCGGCGCTGTCGTCCGGTTCCCAGCCCATCAGGATGTAGTGATCCAGCTGGCGGAAAATCTCCGGATAGGTATCGGCAATGTAGTGACTCAGATCCAGCATGTCGTCGTAACGGCTGACCAGAAAGCCGGGACCCTTGTCGTCAGCCTGCCGTCTGATCGGCTGGTAGACCAGCGCACCCAGGCTGGTCACACGATCGATCTCTACCCGAAAGCTGCCAAGGTGCGGTGGCAGACGCGCGCGCGCCGTATAAATGCTATCCCCCAGCTTGAGCATACTGCTCAGCCCGAACAGGTAGTACTCGCCGGGCGGCAACGCACCGACGTACACCCGACTGCTGTTGAGCAAACCGAGGTCCGTCGCTTCGACGAAGTAGCGCTGATCGTCGCCGAGAGAGGCGACAACGACCGTATCCCAGTTCTCCAGCACCCCGCCCAATCCATGGGCATTGATGCTGATCTGGAGCGCGACCACCCCGAACTCGTCGGGCAGTTTCTCCACCTCGTCAAGGCGAGTGCCCGGACCCGACATGGGGCAACCGGCCAACAGCAGACAGGCTGCCAGAAGCGCCATGAGGCGCCGAGAGCTGAAAGACATGAGTTTGGATCCCTCCCTTGTGCCAGCTGACATGATGCCACATCATGCGGCGAAGCGACAAGCGAGCTGGCTGGCTACGACTCGCTGGTCCGGCGCGCCCTCAGCCTGGCCCAGTAATCCAGCCGGCGGCGAATATCGCGCTCGAATCCACGTTCGGGCGGGTCATAGAATGTTTGGCGCGACAATTCTTCGGGAAAGTAGTCCCGTCCGGCAAAGCCCTCTGCGGTATCGTGATCATAGGCATAGTCCTTGCCATAGCCCAGATCTTTCATCAGTGCAGTCGGCGCATTGAGACTGTGTGCCGGCGGCATCAGCGAGCCACTGTCGGCCGCGGCGCGGGCGGCGGCACCGAATGCCTTGTAGGCAGCATTGGACTTGGGCGCACAGGCCAGGTAGATCACCGCCTGGGCCAGCGCCAGCTCACCTTCCGGACTGCCCAGCAAGCGCCAGGCCTGATCGGCAGCCAGCGCCTGGGTCAGCGCCTGAGGATCGGCCAGGCCGATATCCTCGCTGGCAAAACGAATCAGCCGCCGGCTGACGTAGCGCGGATCCTCACCACCGGCCAGCATGCGGGCCAGCCAGTACAGCGCGGCATCGACATCCGAGCCGCGCAGCGACTTGTGCAGCGCCGAGATCAGGTTGTAGTGACCTTCGCGGTCCTTGTCGTAGGCCGGAGGCCGGCGCTGCATCAGCGCCATCAGGCGCTCAGGATCGAGCCTCCCGGCCTCGTCCTCGACCAGGGCAAGAATCTGTTCGGCGGCATTGAGCAGGTAACGACCATCGCCATCGGCCATGGCAACCAGCCTTTCCCTGGCCTCCCGGGTCAGCGGCAACCTGCGACCGACATGCGTCTCGGCTCGCGACAGCAATGCTTCCAGCGCTGTAGAGTCCAGTCGATTCAGGATGAGCACCTGCATCCGCGACAGCAGCGCGGAATTGAGCTCGAAGGAGGGGTTCTCGGTGGTCGCACCCACAAGAATGATGGTGCCGTCTTCTACATGAGGCAGGAAACTGTCCTGCTGGGCGCGGTTGAAGCGGTGAATCTCGTCAACGAACAACAGGGTGCCCTGCCCGGCCTGGCGCCGGCTGCGGGCCTCGGCAAAGATCTTCTTAAGCTCCGCCACCCCGGAGAGAATGGCCGAGGTCTGGACGAAGTGCAGTTCGCCGGTTTGCGCCAGCAGGCGCGCCAGCGTGGTCTTCCCGGTCCCCGGCGGCCCCCACAGCACCAGCGAGCCGAGCCGGCCGCTGGCCATCATGCGGCCAAGCGACGCGTCCGGGCCGATCAGGTGATCCTGACCAACCACCTCGGACAGCTGCCGCGGTCGCAGCCGGTCGGCCAGCGGCCTGGGCGCCTTTTCCTCCAGCCCGGCGGCGGTGAACAGATCGCTCATGACTCAGCATGATAGCGCGCCCAGGTTTAATGAGCAGGCGAGGTCCTGGCCAGGCATAGCGGCGTGGTCAATATCGGCGGGCCGTTGAAATCGGGATCGATGACCGAGGTGGATACTTCACCGTTGGTGGAGATGATGTCGAGTTCCAGTGTCGGCGCCGTGAATCGAATCGGATCGACGCTACCGTCCGGCGTCACGGTCAGATACACGTCCAGGCCAGCCGGCGGGCCCGGGACGGGACCAGTGCTCAGGATGATCAGTCCTTCGTCCAGGTCGACGCTTGCGGTCAGCGCCTGGCCACCGGTCAGCGTCCCGGAAGCGGTAATCGGCTGACTGGTATCGATGCCTTCGGGTATCGGCAGAATGATGCGGGTGTCGTCACGCGGCCCGAATGTCTCATCGGGAGTCAGCGAGGCAATGAAACCGTTCGCCTCGATCGCCATCGGCTGACCGCCAATTGCTGGGGCGGCGTTCACCTGGTAGTCGAGGCGAAAACCACTGCGCATGTAGAGGGTGCCACCCGG
>SKQS01000272.1 GCA_007118895.1 Wenzhouxiangella sp. | reverse complement strand
TACCTACGGTATTCGTTGCACGGCATTTGCGGCGCATGTCCGCAAATGCCTTCGCTTCGCGGCCCCGGCCGTTCCGGCCGGGCATTAACGCAGCAATCTATTTGATTGCCGCGTTAATAGCCAGCGCGGCAATCAGTTCAACCGGCAATCGATCCGACCAGCATTCGGTCCAACCAGCATTCGGTCGATCAATCAAATGGCCACAGGCGGCGCAGGATGCCCTCGCGCTCTTCCTCGCGTGACAGGTCAGCGAAATTGTAGTCCAGCACCCGGCGAGTATCGGCGGCCAGCTCCGGCAGCTCCAGGCGCTTGTAGGCCCGGATGAGGACTTCCAGGGCGTTGACGTTGGCCGGCGCCCCGGGATAGTTCTCGATCACGTAGCGGGCGCGATTGACCGCGGCCATATACGCCCCACGGCGCATGTAGTACTCGGCTACGGTGATTTCATATTCGGCCAGGATGTTGCGCAGGAAGACCATGCGTTGGCGGGCGTCGGCAACGTAGCGGCTGTCGGGGAAGCGACGGATCAGCTCCTGGAAATCCTGGAACGAACGGCGGGCGCTCTCCTGGTCGCGGTCAATGACCTGGTCGGGAAACAGCCGGCGCAGAAACCCCATCGCCTGATCGTAGTGAACCAGCCCCTTCAGGTACCAGGCATAGTCCACGTTGGGGTGGGTCGGGTAGGTGCGGATGAAGCGGTCCAGTGTCGAGATCGCCCGTTCCGGCTCGCGTGCCCGGTGCATGGCATAGGCCATGTCGAGCTGCGACTGCTCGGCGTGGCGGCCGAACGGGTAGCGGATCGTCAGATCACGGTACAGCTGAATGGCGCGGGTGTAGTTCTGCGACATCAATGCGCGGTGCGCCTCGGCGTACAGCTCTTCGGCACTGCGCGTGTCTTCGCGCTTTTCGCGGCTGCAGCCGGCGGTTGCCAGCATGATGACTGCCAGGCAGATGATAAGCCAGCGGAGCGGAAGATGAACCGGATTGATTGCTTGCATGAATGTCAATAATGGGGCTTGAGCGGGTCGAACAAAAGCCATTGTGACTGATTTTTCGCTAAATGTCCGTTAACGGGCACATGGCCAATCATGGCAAGGGCGTGCGCGGTCCTTCGGCTATGCTAGTGTTCCTTATGGAACAGCAGATCAGCCAGCGCGCGATGATAACCGAGACCCATGCCGGGCGCCGGCTGGACGCGGTGCTGGCTGAGCTGTGGCCGGATTACTCGCGCAGCCGGCTGGCTGAGTGGATCAAGGCCGGTCAGGTGCGGGTCGACGGCCGGCAGGTCAAGCCGCGCCATGCGCTGACAGGCGGCGAGACGGTGACGCTGGAAACCGTCATGGAGGCCCGCGCCGACAGCCCGCGGCCCGAGCCGATCGGTCTGAAACTGTTGCATGAAGATAAGGATTGCCTGGTCATCGACAAGCCGCCAGGGCTGGTCGTTCACCCCGGTTCGGGCAATCCCGACGGCACCCTGGTCAACGCGCTGCTGCACCGCGACCCGGCGCTGGCCAGCCTGCCGCGGGCCGGGCTGATTCATCGCCTGGACAAGGATACTTCGGGCTGCCTGCTGGTCGCCCGGACGCTCGCCGCCCACACCTGGCTGATTCGGGCGATGAAGCGGCGAGAGATCAAGCGCCACTATCTGGCGCTGGTGCGCGGAGAGCTGCTGACCGGCGGCACCGTCGATGCGCCACTGGGTCGGCATCCCGTCGATCGGCGTCGCCAGGTGGTGCGCGATGACGGTCGCCGGGCGGTCACCCATTACCGGATCCGTCACCGACTGGCATCGGCCACCCTGCTCGATGTCGAGCTCGAAACCGGTCGTACCCACCAGATCCGCGTCCACATGGCGCATATCCGGCATCCGATCGTTGGCGATCCGGTCTACGGTCAGCGCGGCGCGCCGGCCGGATTGAGCCAGTCCCAGCGCCAGGCCTGGCTGGCTTTTCCGCGCCAGGCGCTGCATGCCCGGCGACTGGCCTTCCCGCATCCGGGCGGTGGTGATCAGCTCAGCGTCGAGGCGGAACTGCCTGAAGACATGGCAGCCCTGATCGCGGTGCTGGCCGGGTCATGATCCACCAGATTGACTGGCATCCGGCCCCCGGCATGCGGGCGTTGTTTACCACCCGCCGGGATGGATCCAGCCGCGGCCCATGGTCCAGTTTCAACCTGTCCTACCGGGCCGGTGATGATCCCGCTGCGGTGCGCCGCAACCGTGCACTGCTCAGGCGCGAGCTGCCGTCAGCCCCCTGCTGGCTGAGCCAGGTGCACGGCAATCGGGTGATCGGGCTGGAGAGCTGGTATCGCGGCATCGCCGCCGATGGCGCCTGGACCGATCAGCCCGGACAGGTGGCAGTAGTGCTGTGTGCCGACTGCCTGCCGGTGCTGCTGGCCGATCGCAAAGGGAGCGTGGTGGCCGCCGTTCATGCTGGCTGGCGCGGGCTGGCTGCCGGCGTGCTCGAGCAGGCGGTGGCAGCGCTGCCGGTAAGTGCCGGCGAGCTCAGCGCATGGATCGGTCCCGGCATCGGCCAGGACTCATTCGAAGTCGGCGCGGAAGTGATCGAGGCACTCGATGCCGGCGGGTCGATACCGTCCGGCGCCGCTCGCGGCAATCAACGCGGCCGCTTCCAGCTCGATCTCAAGGCCACCGCAAGGGCCCGTCTGGCCAGGGCCGGTGTTGACGACATCGCCGATGCCGGGCAATGTACCCATACCGATGAAGACCGCTTCTTTTCCCATCGCCGTGACGGAACGACTGGACGGATGGCTGCGCTGATCTGGATTGACGAGGGCCGCAATGAGTAGCTGGTCGGCCGCTGCCTGCGCGCTGTTGCTGCTTGCGTTGATAATGGGCGCGCCGGTGGCTGCTCCTGTCTGGGCCGGCGAGTGGGCAGGCAGCGATCAGTGCCATGCCTGCAATCGTGATCGTTACGCCTCCTGGCACCGCACCTTCCACCGCACCATGACCCAGGAGGCCACCCCGCAGTCGGTGCAGGGGCGCTTCGACGGCAGCTCGCACACCCACTGGGGGATGACGGTGCGCCCGGTTCGACGCGGTGATACCTACTGGTTCGAGTACTTTCGGCCCGGCGAGAGCCAGCCGGTCGCCCGCTACCAGGTCTTTCGCACCGTCGGCTCCAACCGCTATCAGCAGTACCTGACTCGGGAGGCCAATGGCGGCACCTATTTCCGCCTGCACATGCTTTGGCACAACGAAGACGAGCGCTGGGTGCACATGAATGCGGCCTTCCTCGGGCCCGACGACCAGGGTTTCGACGACAACGTCGCGGTCTGGAACCACAACTGCATCTTCTGCCACAACACCGGTCCGCAGCCGGGCGTGGTCAACTACGATGAGCTGCTGGCCCGGCAGGCCGCCGGTGAACCGGTCGATGCCGCTAACGAGGCACGCTATGAATCGACCATGTCCGAGCTGGGCATCGCCTGCGAAGCCTGTCATGGCCCCGGGGCCGAGCATGTGGCGAAACAGCAGCGCTGGTGGACCCGATTGAGTCATACCCTGACAGGTCGCCCTGATGACTCCATCGTTCACCCGGCGCGGCTGGACCGGGATGCCAGC
>SKQS01000195.1 GCA_007118895.1 Wenzhouxiangella sp. | reverse complement strand
CGACCTGCTGGCGGATGCGCTGGTGGTGTTCCTCCGCGCCCTCGTGCGGCCCAAGCGGCGAGTAGAAGTAGAGGTTGTGGTTGGCCTCCTTGAGGATCGGCTGTGGTTCGCCGCCGAAGTGCTGGGTGCCGTGGCCCCCCTCGTACAGGCCGCCGATTTGCGCGGCCACGATGTTGTGGGACCACACCATGTTGTGGGCCGATTCGGTGAAGGGGCCGATGGTGGCCGCGGCGCTGAGGTCGCAGTCGGCGATGATGTTGTACAGGTTGGTCTGGTCGATGCCCTTGGACATGATGGCGCGCGACCGGCCGCCGCCGGTGATCCAGTAGATCAGGTTGCCGCGCAAGGTGGCCTTGTGGGAGGCGTCGTCGTTGAACAGGACATGCAGCCAGTGTTCCCAGCCCGAGGCGTTCACGCCGTCGTGCAGGACATTGTAGTTCCACTGGTTGTTCGGTCCGGCGCCCCACATGGAGATCATGCCCATGTCGTCGCCGAAACGCGCGATCTGCGACATGTCGTTGTAGCGGATGATGTTGTTGCGCGAATGATTGACCGCCGCGCCCTGATTGGCCTCCGTGACCACGTAGGTGCCGTACAACCGGATCTCTTCCATGTCGAACTGCCGGATGTCGTCGGTCGCGATGCCGAGGTCCTGGTTGATGCTGTAGAACTTGTTGAGCAGGGTGGGCGGCCAACCCTTGAGGGTCACTCCGTAGTGCGTAATGCCGTGAAAGACGTTGTGCTCCACCAGGTTGTCACCGCTGAAGTTGAAGTACATGCCCGACGCGAAATTCGAAAAGCGTCCGATGTCGTAAAACACGTTGTTGCGCACGACATGGCGCTTGTTGACGTAGGCGGCTTCGGGCGAGTCAAAGGGACCGCGTCCGGGCTCCCAGCCCATGAAGAACAGTCCGTTGCAACCGGCGTTCTCGATCCAGTTGTTTTCCACCCGGCAGTCCTGCGCCCAGCGGTTGAACATCACGCCCATGAACCCGGCCCCGTACAGACGGCTGTTCTGGATGACCACGTTGCGGGCGTTTTCGATGTAGAACTGGCCGTGGCGCATGTCCGGCGCGATGACCGAGTCGGCCAGTGAAGCGCCGCCCCAGGGCCGGCCGTCGTATTCGCCGTCCCAGGTGGTGCTGTAGGAATCGCCGCGTTTCCACTCATGCGCAAAGTCCGAGCCGATCATGTGCAGCCCGTCGAACACCAGGTTTCCGGCGATCTCGGTCATGGAAGCCCCGTGAATCTCGAACACGCGCTTGGCCGTACCCAGCACGATCAACTGGTCTTCGATCGGCAGGTTGCGCGGGTGGTAGATTAGCCGGTCGCCTTCCTTGCGCCAATTGCCTTCGGGCGCACCGTGAAAAGTGTGGAAGATCCCGCCGTTGGCCGCCTGCCCGTTCTCGTAGAGCGTGTAATGATTTTGGAGCCCCGGCACCACCGCCACGTATTCGTCCTCGCCGTGCGGCTGCCAGCCGGTGACGGGGCGGCCCCCGTAGATGCGACTGCGCAGGCCCGGCGTGCCGCGGTAGGTGATGGTGAAGCCGTCGCGTCCGCTGTCCCGCGCGTCGAGCAGCAGCGGTTCATCGATGAAGTAGTCGCCGGGTCCGATGAAGACTGTGATGTCGCGGGTCATGCCGCCGGCGATATGGGCGCGCACCGCGTCGCGCGCGGCCTGGATCGTGGCCAGTGGCGCCTGGCGCGTGCCGGGATGGGCGTCATCGCCTGAGGGGATGACGAAGAAATCGCGGGCCGGCAAGGTCTGGGCCAGCAAACCGCAGAGTCCGGCAAGCCATAGAGTTTTTTTCATGATCAGCTCCTTGGGTCGGTGGTAAAACGGAATCGCAGCGGGCAGATTCTTGTGTATCGTGCGGGTGAAAGTAACCGGCACACGCCGGTCTGTCGACCCTGTTTTGTGGATGGCAGCTCCGGGAAATGGAGTGTTGAATCCGCGGTGGCCTGCAGGTAGCATGACGCCTCATTGCAACCGCGCGTGTTCGTTGCTTGAGCTCATAAGAGGAGAATCATCATGAAATTCGAATCGATCCGCAATGGTCTACTCTGCGGTCTAGTCGCCCTGGTCACCGTTTCCTGTGTGGCGGGGGGCGGGGTGGACGGCGCCACCGCGGTCCATCTACGCAGCGAGTATCTGGTCAACCCCGTCGGCATTGATGCCACCCGGCCGCGGCTGAGCTGGGAGCTGGTGTCGGCACGGCGCGGCGAGGTGCAGACAGCCTACCATGTCCGGGTGGCCAGTTCCCGGGCGCTGTTGGAACTGGGCGAGGCTGACCTGTGGGACAGCGGCGTGGTCCAAAGCAACCAGTCGGCGCATGTGGAGTACGCGGGCCTTCCGCTGGAGAGCCGCCAGCGCTGTTACTGGGCCGTGCAGGTGTACGACCGCGACGGCGAGCCGTCCACCTGGAGCGAGCCGGCCTGGTGGGAGATGGGTTTGTTGGAACCGGCCGACTGGCAGGCGCAGTGGATCAACGCCACCGGCTATCCGTTCGCTACCGAGGCCGAACAGCCTGAGACCGTTGAGCTGAAGATCTTGAGTGCGACCTACGGCGCAGGCGAGAGCCAGGCCGATGTAACCGAGAACGTGGCCGGCCGGGTGGCTGCGGGTGGGTTGGCGGTGCGCGCCAACAACGCCACGTTTGGCGATCCGGCGCAGGGGGAGGTCAAGACCTTGACCGTCCAGTATGAACTGAACGGCGAACCGGGCGAGATCTCGGTCGCCGAGGACCAGTGGGTCCATATCCCGGCCTCGTACCGTCCCCCGGCGGGTGGCAAGGAATCGGTGGCCTATCTGCGCAGGAACCTGGAGCTGGAGGCCCAACCCGTGGCGCGCGCCCGGCTGTACGTGACCGCGCTCGGCCTCCACCAAGTGTATCTCAACGGCGAGCAGGTCGGCGATATCTTCTTTGCGCCCGAATGGACCGACTATAACCGGCGGGTGCAGTACAACGTCTACGACGTGACCGCGCAGCTGCGAGCGGGCGCCAACGTGCTGGCCGCGCAGGTCGGCGACGGCTGGTACAGCGGCCATGTGGGCATGGGCGGCTTTCAGCACTACGGCACGACGCCCGCCTTGCTGGCCCAGTTGGAGATCACGTACGCCGACGGTACCACCGCCACGGTGACGACCGATACGTCCTGGAAAGCGGCGGGCGGTCCGATCCTGTCGTCCGATTTCATGCGGGGCGAGCGCTACGACGCGCGGCTGGAGATTCCCGGCTGGAACGCGGTGGGCCTGGACGACGGTGCCTGGGCGCAGGCCACGGTGCGCGAGGAACGGGACCGCAAGCTGGAAGGCGTGGTGATGGATTCCATCCGGGTCGTCAAGGAATTGCCCGCGCTGAGTGTGGAGGAGCCGACGCCGGAGACGTGGATTTTCGATCTAGGACAAAACATGGTCGGCGTGGTGCGGCTCAGCGTGTCGGCGCCCGCGGGTACCGAGATCGGTCTGCGGTACGGGGAGATGCTGAATCCCGACGGGACGCTGTACACCGCCAACCTGCGCGCGGCCCATCCGGGTGACACCTACATTGCCAAAGGGGACGGGGTGGAGATCTACGTGCCCTCCTTCACCTT
>SKQS01000245.1 GCA_007118895.1 Wenzhouxiangella sp. | reverse complement strand
GATCTTGACCGCACCGAGATCCGCTCGCCGATCGACGGGGTGGTGATCGAGCGCGCAGTCGATGTCGGCCAGACCGTGGCTGCCAGCCTGCAGGCGCCGATTCTGTTCACCATCGCCCAGGACCTCTCGCTGATTCGCATCGAGGCCAGCGTCGACGAGGCCGATATCGGCAGCGTGACCGAGGGCGCCGAGGCACGGTTCAACGTCGATGCCTTTCCCGACCGCTCTTTCAACGGCCGGGTCGGTCAGGTCAGGCTGGCGCCGGAAGAGGCTCAGAATGTGGTGACCTATACGGTGGTTATCGATGCAAGCAACCCGGACCGCCGATTGCTGCCGGGCATGACCGCCAGCATCGACCTGATTACCGGAAGGCAGCAGGATGTAGTCAGGATCGACAACTCAGCGGTTCGCTTTCGCCCGCCCGAGGACCTGATCGACACACCCGCCGCAGGGCCAGGAGGTGGCGGGCGCAATCCGGGTGCGGAGTTGCGCGAACAACTGGGCAGCCTGGGCGTGGATGAGGGCACCATCGAGCGCATCCAGACCGACATGCGCGAAGTATTCTCCGGCATGCGTGGTCTGTTCCAGTCCGGTGCTGATCCCGACACCATCCGTGCCCGCATCGAGGGCTCCAGCCGGCAGGTGCTTGAGCGTCATCTCGATGCCGAGCAGCTGGCTGCCTGGGATGAGCGCCAGCGCGCGCTGGCCAACACCCGGCCGGCGGTGCTTTACAGCCAGGATGCCAACGGCCGTCTCCAGGCACATCCGGTGCGCCTGGGCCTGAGCAATGATCGCCATACCGAGATTGTCGAGGGCGACATCGCCCCCGGTGATCGCATCGTGACCCGGATCCGGCGCGAGCGTCGTGACTGAAGCGCCCGCGCCGGTCCGCCGTCGGTTGATCGAGGCCCGGGGGCTGGGCCGCGACTACGTGATGGGCGATAACGTGATCCGGGCTCTGGACCGGGTCGATGTGTCGATCGAGTACGGGGAGTTCGTTGCCATCATGGGCCCGTCCGGCTCTGGCAAGTCGACCTTCATGAACCTGGTCGGCGCCCTGGATACCCCGACCCGGGGAAAGCTGTGGATTGCCGGGCGCGATGTGACCGCGCTGGATGATGACGAGCTGGCCCGCTTGCGCAACGAATGGCTGGGTTTCGTGTTTCAGCAGTTCATGCTGCTGCCGCGTACCGACGCGCTGGATAACGTCCGGCTGCCGTTGATGTACACACGCCTGCCGGCAGAGGAAAAGAATGCTCGGGCGCGGGCCGCGCTGGCCCGGGTCGGACTGGCAGATCGCATGGATCACCGGCCCTCACAGCTGTCCGGCGGCCAGCAGCAGCGGGTGGCGATTGCCCGCGCCCTGGTCAACCGGCCCAGCATGATACTGGCCGACGAACCCACCGGCGCACTGGACACGGTGACTGCCGGCGAGATTATGGACCTGCTGGAAGACCTCAATAGCGAGGGAGTCACCATCGTGCTGGTCACCCACGAGGAGGAAATTGCCGCCCATGCCCGGCGCATCATCCGTTTCCGCGATGGTCGGGTGGTCGAGGATGTGGCGAGAACCGGTGACGAGGTGACGGTATGAACGATATGGCGGCCAGGCGGGGGCTTGAATCTCCGAGTGCCGTCCGCCCGGCCGCGATCGGCATGCAGATCTCGTCGGGCCTGAGTATTGCGCTGAAAGCGATCCGCACCAACTCGGTCAGAAGCCTGCTGACCATGCTGGGAATCATCATCGGCATCGGCGCGGCCATCGTCGCGGTGTCGATCTCGCAAGGTGCCGGTGAACAGCTCAAGCAGCAGATTGCCTCCTTTGGCACCCATAACCTGCAGATCCGTCCCGGGGCTTCGTTTTTTGGCGGCAGGCGTCAGGGCGCCGGCACCGCGCGGGCGCTGAGCGAGCGCGATCTGGAGGCGATCCGCGAGCGCACCGACCTGGTCGAGGCTGCCTCGGGACGACTCCAGAGCGGGATCACCCTGATCACCCAGGGCCGCAACTGGCAGACGATGGTGCTGGGTGTCAACGAGGATTTCCTGATCATCGATAATCGCCGGATCGAGGCTGGGCGCAATTTCACCGAAGCCGAGGTGCGCAGCGGCGCCCGGGTCGCCGTCATTGGCCGCACCGTGGCCCGCGAGCTGTTCGGCGGTGGCGACCCGGTCGGTGCCCGGGTTCGCATCAACCGCACCCCGATCCAGATCATCGGCGTGCTGGAAGAGCGCGGCGCCTCGTCGTTCGGCCAGGACCAGGACGATACGGTTTGGATGCCGCTGTCAACCGTGCGCACCCGCATTGGTCGGGATGCCGGCCCGGTACCCGACAACGTTGGCACCATTGCAGTGCGAATCTTCGACGATCTCGATGTGCTTGCAGCGCAGTCCGAGCTCGAGGAGTTGCTGCGTCTGCGCCGCAACATCAGGCCCGGCGCCGAGGATGACTTCGCGGTGTTCAACTTCGCCGAGTTCATTCGCGCCCGCAACGAGACCGAAGCGCTGCTGGCCTTCCTGCTGGCCGCCTTTTCGGTCACCTCGCTGATTGTCGGCGGCATCGGCATCATGAACATCATGCTGGTCTCGGTAACCGAGCGGACTCGCGAAATTGGTCTCAGGCGAGCGGTCGGCGCTCGTCGCCGTGATGTGCTGTTCCAGTTCCTGGTCGAGGCCACCATGCTGGGGTTGCTTGGCGGGATGATCGGCATGCTGCTGGGTGTTGCCGGCACCCACCTGGCGTCGAATCTCGGTGAATTTCCGGTGCTGATCAGCCCCTGGACCCTGGCCGGAGCGGTCGGGGTTGCCGTGCTGATCGCGGTGTTCTTCGGCTATTATCCTGCTCGCAAGGCGTCCCGGCTCGACCCGATCGAGGCTCTCAGGTTCGAGTGACCCGGCATCGCGATGACCGACGGATGATCTGCCATGAGTGAAGACACCAGGCCGGAATCTGCAACCGAGTTTGCCACCGTGGCCGTGGCCGGCCCGGATGATGATGCGCCGCCGCCGTCGCCGGAAGAGGAGCTGCCGGCCGGCAGTCGGGTCGGCGACTTTCGCATCGTCCGCTTGCTTGGCCGTGGCGGCATGGGCGAGGTGTATCTTGCCGAGCAGCTCGAGCCGGTCCAGCGCCAGGTAGCGCTCAAGCTGCTGCCGACTGGTGCGCTGGCCAGCCAGGAGCGAATGACCTGGTTTTCCATCGAGGCGCAGATGCTGGCCACCATGCAGCATCCGGCGATCGCCCAGATCTTCGATGCCGGTGTCACCGACTCCGGTCGCCCTTTCTTTGCCATGGCCTACGTCGACGGCCTGCCCCTGGTACGCTACTGCCGCGAGCGCAAGCTGGACCTTAAGCAGCGCGTGGAGCTGTTCATCAAGGTCTGCCAGGGCGCCCAGCATGCCCACCAGAAGGGCTTCATTCATCGCGATCTCAAGCCGGACAATATCCTGGTCACCGAAATCGACGGCATCGCCGAGCCGCGCATCATCGATTTCGGCATTGCCACCGCGGCGCGGCGCGCCATGGGCGGCAGCTCGGCCATGCCGCAGGCCGGCACGCCGCGCTACATGAGTCCCGAGCAGGCCGACCAGTCGACCGACGATATCGATGCGCGCAGCGATGTGTTCTCGCT
>SKQS01000156.1 GCA_007118895.1 Wenzhouxiangella sp. | reverse complement strand
GGTGACCTCGATTTGCCTGAGCAAATCCCGGCACGGTTCCGTACACTGTGAAAGCCTGCAGATGGCCCGTCAGATCAGGCTTGGAGCAAAGTCAGTGCGTTGCGAAACCCGGATATACCCATAAATTTTACTGAGCTTGTGTACAAGTGGAGTTATACCCCGGCCAGGCCGGTTCGACTCAATGCTAGAGGGTAAAAGGCCAAGGGGGCATGGGTCAACCACCTCGGACCGGCGCCTCTCCTCTAGCCTTCTCCGCTTCTCTCCATCTTCCCCTTTCCCGTTTCCCATTTTCCTTTTTTCCGCCGTAAACCCTACGGACCCGACTCAAATCCGTCGATAAAAATGATTTCGGGAGCGGGGTTGACGTCCAGGCAGCCCGGGTTCTGGTTGGAGCGGGTGACGACGTGGTTGAACATCCGGTCGGGGACGCGCTGGGGCAGGACTCCGAATGGATGGCCGGTGCCGAAGCTCCAGGCGATGTTGTTGATACCGCCGGCAAGCAGGTGGCAGTAGCTCATCAGCGTCCCGGCCTGGCTGCCGGGCGGCTGGCCGTCTGGCAGGCTGGGTGAGCCGCAATAGCAACCTACGTTGCACTCGACGTTGGAGCACTCATCGACCGGGATGGGATTGCCGGCTATGCCGGCATAGCAGTGGGTATGTTCGGAATTGAAGTTGTGGCCGATTTCATGGGCGAACACGAACAGGTCGCCGACCAGTCCCGGGTTGTTGATGTTGAAATTGCCGTTGATGGAGCCGGAAAAGCCATGGGCGCCGCCGTAGGAGTCGATACTGGGAAGGCCTGGGCAATTCAGTCCAAAGTTTTGCAGATTGACGGTAAATGGTCCCGAGCACAAGACGCCCAGCCAGGCGACGCCACCGCCGGTTGGCTTGCCGCTGAGGTAGTGGGTCGCGGTACGATCAATGCCAGTGTTGTTCTGATTCCAGTAGCGGCCGTATTCCATCATCAGGCAGATGCTGCTGCTCTGGGTCCAGGGGTCCGGTGTCTCCCACAGCGAGATATGGATCAGCGCCAGGCCGGTGTCGACCTCGTCCTGGTAGCGCAGTGAGGTAAAGGCGATCAGGTCGGCGGCGTACTCGGTGGCCGCCGTGGTGTTGCCGCCAAACAGCGCCAGGTATTCGGTGTCGGTTTCGATTGCCAGTCGGTTCCAGTAGGTGGGCTGGCCGGACCCTGCCGGCTGGGCTGGCGCGGCCAGCCGGGCGATCAGGTCAGTGGCCCTGGGTCGGGCCGGCTGATTATCGACAAAGCTCAGCGGGGCGGTAAGTTCAGCGTTACCGCAGGTGAATTCGCGGCCGGCCAGCTCGGCCTCGACATCGATTCGTCGGGTGACCAGACCCGAGTCTTCCGGGCTGCGCGCGGCACTGCCGGCAGCCAGCAAGTGCAGCTCACCGTCGGGCAGGAAGACCAGGCCGCGCAGTCCGCTGGTTTCATGCAAGGCGATCATGACCCGCGACTGGTGCTGTCCGGCAATGACCCCGGCATACCATCGGCTGTTCGGCATTGGCTCGGTGCGGGTCGTGCCGTCGGCCTGATGCACGCTGATCCGGGCGCCATCGGCATACACGGTGAAAGGCTGCAACTCCAGATCCAACGCCTGTTCCTGGCCGTGCAGGCGAACCGACTCAAGGCGCAGTGCCCGCTCGGCCGGCAGCGCACGCAGCTGGCCGATGACACTGGTCTCCGGGCTGATCGTCGTCCGCTCGGCCCAGGCAGCCGAGCTGAATATCAGTAGCGCCAGCAGGATCGTCATCAGGAATCGAGTCATCACGGCAGGCTCGAATGGTCCTGATGGTGAGCATACCCCAGGGGTGTCGTGATGGCGAGGGGGTGAATGGTGGAAAGGGGAGACGGTGCGTCGGTGGGTCAGTGCGTCTGTGCGTCAGTGCGTCAGTGCGTCAGGAAAATGCTTCTTGATCCTTGATCCTTGATCCTTGATCCTTGATCCGTAACCCGAAACCTGAAACGGGAAACCCGAAACCCGAAACCCGAAACCCGAAACCCGAAACCCGAAACCCGAAACCCGAAACCCGAAACCCGAAACCGAAAGACCTTGCCCGAAAGACCTTGCCTGTCATTATTATTCTTGGAACGGGAACGAGCCGAGCCAAATAGAGATATTGCCCGCTTATTTGGTATCACATATAATACCAAATATGGTCAGGGTGGTGCTTGATACCAACGTGATTTACTCGGGGTTGCGGTCTCGCAATGGCGCCTCCTTCATGGTGCTCGAACGTCTGGGTGGTTCGAAATTTCAGCCATGCATTTCGGTGCCGCTGGTCCTGGAGTATCAGCAAACCTTGCTTGAAAAGATTTCGGACCTGGCGTTGTCAGCATCCGAAATCGAAAGTGTGCTTGACTATTTGTGCCTGATTGGCCACAAGCAAAGAATCTTTTACCTCTGGCGACCGTATGTTCGGGACAGCAGGGATGACATGGTCCTGGAGCTGGCAGTTGCCTCGGAGAGCAAGTACATCGTGACCTATAACAGGAGGGACTTCAGGGGGTCTGAGCATTTCGGTATATGTGTTGTTTCACCGCATCAGTTTTTGACAACCATTGGAGAGTTGCCATGAGTACCATCAGTCTGCGAATTCCGGAGTCCCTTCATCGGCATCTCAAGGAGCTTGCAAAGCAGGAGGGCACTTCGATCAATCATCTGATCACAACCGCCGTCGCCGAAAAGCTCTCGGCATTGTCGACCGAAGACTATCTTGCTCAGCGCGCCAGCCGGGGCAGTCGTGAGAAGTTCGAAACGGCACTCTCCCGCGTCGCCGATGCCGAGCCGGAGCCTTATGACAAGCGGGAAGCCGGTTCGGACAAGGGCGAAGGGGTTTGAAGGGGCGAAACGGGGGACTGTGCGTCGGTGCGTCGGTGCGTCGGAAACCGGAAACCTTAATCCGGAAACCGTAACCCGCTAAACTCCCCCCATGCCGATCCAGCAGCTTCCTCCCCACCTGGTCAACCAGATCGCCGCCGGCGAGGTGGTCGAGAGGCCGGCTTCTGTGGTCAAGGAGCTGGTCGAGAACAGCCTGGATGCCGGGGCGCAGAGTGTTCGGGTGGAGGTCGAGCAGGGCGGTCGGCAGCGTATCCGGATCACCGATGATGGCCAGGGTATCGATCGCGAGGAGCTTGAGCTGGCGCTCAGTCCGCATGCGACCAGCAAGATCGGTTCGCTGGAGGACCTGGAGGCGGTGGCCAGCCTTGGGTTTCGCGGTGAGGCGCTGGCCTCGATTGCCTCGGTCTCGCGCCTGTCGCTGACTTCGCGCCGGGCAGGGCAGGACAGTGCCTGGATGATGGAGGTGCGCAGCGGTTCGCTGGAGGGCCCGGCGCCGGCGGCCTTGCCCCAGGGCACGCGGGTCGAGGTGTGCGATCTGTTTTACAACACCCCGGCCCGGCGCAAGTTCCTGCGCACCGACAAGACCGAGTTCGGCCATATCGACGAGCTGGTCAGACGGCTGGCGCTGGCGCGGATGGCGGTCAGCTTCGAGCTGATCCACAACGGTCGGGCCAGTCGCCGCCTGGTCGCGGCCGGCGACGAGGATGCCCGCCAGCGGCGGGTTGCCAGTGTGTGCGGGGAGGATTTCATCAACCAGGCGATTTTCCTGGAGCGCGAGCACGCAGGCTTGAGGCTTTCGGGCTGGGTCGCACGGCCGAGTTTTTCCCGCAGCCAGGCCGATCTGCAGTATTTCTTCGTCAACGGCCGCCTGGTGCGCGATCGCCTGGTGGCGCATGCGGTCCGCCAGGCCTATCACGATGTGCTGTTCCACGGCCGTCATCCGGCCTTCGTGCTGATGCTGGAGATGAACCCGCGCGGGGTGGACGTCAATGTCCATCCGCAGAAGACCGAGGTGCGCTTTCGCGACGGGCGCACGGTACATGATTTCCTGTTTTCGACCATTCACCGGGTGCTGGCCGACACCCGGCCGGGCGCGCAGGCAGCCGGGGCGCCCGGGCCGGCCAGCCCTTTCCCGCCGGCGGCTGGATCTGGCTACGGCAGCGGGCCGGGTGGCCAGCAGCACGGACTGGGTCTGGGCGTGGCCGAGGCGGTGCGCCGCTACGCCGAGCTGGCGCCGGCCAGGGGCGAAGGCGAGTCTGCAGATGCTGAAATCCCGCCGCTGGGCTTTGCCCTGGCCCAGGTCCACGGCATCTTCGTGCTGGCCGAGAACGCCCGCGGCCTGGTCATCGTCGACATGCATGCAGCCCACGAGCGCATCGTTTACGAGCGCCTCAAGCAAAGCTGGGAGGAGGACCGCATTCGCTCGCAGCGCCTGCTGGTGCCGGAGAAGCTGGCGGTGTCCTCGGCCGAGGCCCGCGCGGTGGAGGTCCACGCTGATGCGCTGAACCGACTGGGTTTCGACATGGACCTGGCCGGGCCGGAGTCGGTGTTGATCCGCGCCGTGCCGACCCTGCTGGCGCGGGCCGACAGTGCGCAGCTGGTCCGGGACGTGCTCTCCGACCTGGTCGAGCTGGGCGACTCGCGACGGGTCGAGGCGGCGATCGACGAGCTGCTGTCGACGGCGGCCTGCCACGGCTCGGTGCGCGCCAATCGCCGCTTGAACATCGACGAGATGAACGCGCTGCTGCGCGACATGGAGCGCACCGAGCGGGCCGACCAGTGCAACCATGGCCGGCCGACCTGGGTGCAGCTCGATCTCAAGGCACTGGATCAGCTCTTTCTGCGTGGCCAGTAAGCCAGCCAGCGAGCCTTCCAGCAACTCCATTCCCGGCCTGCCGCCGGCGGTGCTGCTGACCGGTCCGACCGCCGCCGGCAAGACCGCCGCGGCGCTGATGCTGGCCGATGAGCTGCCGGTGGCGCTGATCAACGTTGATTCTGCCCAGGTCTATCGCGGCCTGGACATTGGCTCGGCCAAGCCCGATCCAGCCACGCTGGCTCGCTACCCGCATGCCCTGATCGATATCCGCGATCCCGAACAGGCCTATTCGGCGGCAGAGTTTGCCAGCGACTGCGAGGCGGTGATGCGACAGGCCTGGGACCAGCAGCGCCTGCCGGTGCTGGTGGGCGGCACCTGGCTGTATCTGCGCGCGATGCTTTATGGCCTGGACGAGATGCCGGCAGCCGATCCGGCGCTGCGCTTGCGGATTGCCGCCGAGGGCGAGTCGCGCGGCTGGGAAGCCCTGCACGCCGAGCTGGCCGAGCGTGATCCGGCGGCGGCATCCCGCATCGCGCCGGCCGATCGCCAGCGTATCCAGCGCGCCCTGGAGCTGATTCGCCTGACCGGTCGCGGGCCCAGTGAGTTTCAGCGGCGTAACCGGTTGCCCCGGATGGCCACGCTGCGCCTGGTACTTACCTCGGGTGACAGGGCGGTGCTGCACCGGCGCATCGACCAGCGCTTCCGTGCAATGCTGGACCAGGGGCTGATCGAGGAGGTGCAGACGCTTGAAGGACGTCCTGGGCTTACAGCGGCCCATCCGTCCATGCGCAGCGTGGGCTATCGACAGGTCTGGCAGTACCTGAATGGTGAACTGGATCACGCCAGGCTGGTCGAAGCAGGTGTCGCGGCCACCCGTCAACTGGCCAAGCGCCAGCTGACCGCGCTGAGGCAGTTGTATGGGGCACTCTGGTACGATCCGGATCGCCCAAGTACAATGAAATCACTGAGGATGCGTGTGGCCAGGTTTCACGAAATGCAAACCCACACCGGCTAACATCCTGATTATGCGAAATAGTGGACAATCTTTCGCTTTCGACCGACCCCATAACAACGATCAGACATATACAAGGAGAAACAAAATGTCCAAGGGTCAGACGCTGCAGGATCCCTTCCTGAACGCACTGCGCCGGGAGCGTGTCCCGGTTGCGATCTACCTGGTCAACGGCATCAAGCTGCAGGGCCAGATTGAGTCGTTCGACAATTTCGTCGTGCTGCTGAAGAATTCGGTCAGTCAGATGATCTACAAGCATGCGATTTCCACCGTGGTCCCGGCCCGCAACGTGCGTCTGGCCGAGGATTCGCAGGAGGACTAAGCTGGACGAAACCTTGCTCAAGACCGGCGCCGAGACCCGCGCCGTACTGCTGCATCCGGAAATCTTTCCCGAGGACGATCACGAGTCGCAGATCGAGTTTCGTCGTCTGGCCGAGTCGGCCGGACTGGAAGTGGTCGGAGAGTTGCGTGCGCCGCGGCGCTCCCCCGAACCGAAATACCTGGTCGGCTCCGGCAAGGTGGAAGAAACCGCTGCCATGGTGGCCGAGCACTCGGCTGGCGTAGTGCTGGTCAATGCGCGCCTGAGCCCGGTCCAGGAGCGAAATCTTACCCGGGCCTTCAAGACCGTGGTGCTGGATCGCACCACCTTGATTCTGGATATCTTTGCCCAGCGGGCACGCTCGCACGAGGGCAAGCTGCAGGTCGAGCTGGCCCAGTTGAAACATCTGTCGACCCGGCTGGTACGCGGCTGGACCCACCTTGAGCGTCAGCGCGGCGGTATCGGCATGCGCGGCCCCGGTGAAACCCAGCTGGAGACCGACCGGCGACTGCTCGGCAACCGCATCCGCCAGCTGCAGGCGCGGCTGGAAAAGGTGGAAAAACGCCGCGCCCAGGGCCGTCGCGCGCGGCGCCGCGGCGAGCTGCCGCTGGTTGCCCTGGTCGGCTACACCAACGCCGGCAAGTCCACGCTGTTCAATCGCCTTACCGAGTCGACCGTAGTCGCTCGCGACCAGCTGTTTGCCACCCTGGACCCGACGGTGCGCCGGATCGACAGCCTGACCGGGTCGCCGGTGCTGCTCAGCGACACGGTGGGCTTCCTGCGCGACTTGCCGCATGAGCTGATCGCGGCATTTCGCGCCACCCTGGATGAGACCCGGGCTGCCAGCCTGGTCCTGCACGTGATCGACGGTGCCGACAGCAATCGCCTGGCTCATCAGCAGGTGGTCGAGGAGGTGCTTGACGAGATTGGCGCTGGTGAGCTTCCGCGCCTGAAGGTCTACAACAAGGCCGACTCCGCCGGCCATGAGCCGGGCATAGAACGCGATGCCGATGGTGCAATTACCGCCGTCTGGGTCTCTGCCTTGAGCGGCGAGGGCATGGCGGCGCTGGGCGAGGCCATTGGCGAAATGCTCTGCGAAGGTCGCATGCGGCGCTGGATTCGGCTGCCGCCGGGCGGCCAGCGACTGCGCGCCAGTTTGTTCCGGCTCGGCACGGTGCACGAGGAGTGTCCGGAGGACGACGGCGGGTGCCGGCTGGATATTGAATTGGACCGCCGGGATATCCGCCGTTTGTGTCGTCTTGACGGCAAGGATGGCAAACTGGCAGAGCAACTGCTGGTAAACTGACAGGTTGCCGTAATCGCGATGTTCGCGCATTCGGCGCTTGATCTCTTTGAGCCTTGCCGTCATCGCGGCCGGGCATCGGAAAACGGCGGAGCCATCGGTTCCAGCCTTATTGGAAATTGACGGAGAGTCTGAATGCCCTGGAATGAACCTGGACGGGGTAGCGGCGGCAATGGCGGTCGCGACCCGTGGAAAGGCGGCAATGGTCAGCAGCCGCCGGATCTGGACGAGGTGTTTGCCAATGTCCAGCGTCGCCTGAAGAAGATCATGGGCGGCGGCGGTGGTGACGGCAAGGCCGGCGGCTCGGGCAGCGGCCCGTCGTTTGGCTCTTTCGCCGGGCTGGCCCTGCTGGTGCTGGTGATCTGGGTGGCCTGGAATTCCATTCACATCATCGACGAGTCCGAACGCGGTGTGGTGCTGCGATTCGGCGAATACCAGCGCACGCTGGACCCCGGCCTGAACATCACCTTGCCGCGGCCGATCGAGGAAGTGCAGAAGGTCAATGTTACCCGGGTGCGGTCGCTGGAAAGCGCCAGCCGGATGCTGACCGGGGATGAAAACCTGATCGACCTGGCATTTGCCGTGCAGTATCGCGTGATCGAGCCGGAGAAGTTCCTGTTCAACGTGCTTGAGCCGGAAATTTCGCTTGGCCATGCTGCCGACAGCGCAATGCGCGAGATCGTCGGCACCAACAACATGGACTTCATTCTCGAGATAGGTCGTGGCCAGATCGCGATCGACACCGAGGAATTGCTTCGCGAAGTCATCGAGCGTTATGACGCCGGAATCGAGGTGGTGACTTTCAACTTGCAGGAAGTTCGGCCGCCGGCCCAGGTCCGCCAGGCCTTCGATGATGTGGTTCGCGCTCGTGAAGACCAGATCCGCTTCGCCAACGAGGCCCAGGCCTACGCCAACCAGGAAATCCCCGAAGCGCGCGGTCGCGCTGCCCGCATCATCGAGGAAGCCACCGGCTATCGCGACGCCCTGATCGCCCAGGCAACGGGTGAGTCCGATCGCTTTATCGCCATCCTCCAGGAATACCGCCAGGCGCCGCAGGTCACCCGCCAGCGCTTGTACCTGGAAACCCTGGAAACGGTCTATGGCCGCTCTGCCAAGGTCCTGCTGGATGTCGATTCAGGCAACAACATGCTGTATCTGCCGCTGGACCGCATGCGTGGCGGGACCATGTCGGCGATGGCGCCACCGCCGCCGCTGATGACGCCGCAGGAGCAGCAACGCATCACTCAGACCGATCCGCGCGCCCGCCGCGGCCGGGAGGTACGCTGACATGAGACTGCTTTTTCCGATTCTGATCATCGTGGCCATCATCATTGGCCTCAACAGCATCTTCGTGGTCAAGGAGACCGAGTTCGCGATCAAGTTCCGCCTCGGTGAGGTGGTGCGCGCGGACTACGAGCCCGGGCTGCACTTCAAGATGCCGTTCATCAACAACGTGCGCAAGTTCGAGCGCCGCATCATCACCCTGGACATGCGTCCGGAGCAGATGAATACCGCCGAGCAGAAGTTCGTCGAAGTCGACTACTACGTGAAGTGGCGCATCAACGATCCGCGCGCCTTCTACGTGGCCACCAACGGTGACATGATGTTCACCCGCGCTCGCCTGTCGCAGCTGATCCGCAACGATCTTCGCGACGAGTTCGCCCAGCGCACCTTGAGCGAGGTGGTGTCCGAGCAGCGTCGAGAGATGATGGAACGGCTGGTGGTTCGCGCCGACCGCCGCTTTCAGGAGTTCGGGCTGGACGTGATCGACGTGCGCATCAAGAAAATCGAGCTTACCGACGAGGTACTCAACTCGGTGTTCGAACGCATGGAAACCCAGCGTACCGAGTTTGCCAACGAGCTGCGCTCACTGGGTCGCGAGCGCGCCGAACGGATTCGCGCTGACGCTGACCGGCAGGTTCGCGTGTTGCTGGCCGATGCCGAGCGAGATGGCCAGCGCCTGCGCGGTGAGGGCGATGCCCGGGCGATCGAGATCTACGCTTCGGCCTTCGACCAGGATCGCGAGTTTTTCGCCTTCTGGCGCAGCATGCAGGCTTATGACAAGTCTTTTGGCACCGACAAGGACATCATGCTGATGGATACCCGTTCGGAGTTCTTCAACTACTTCGACCGGCTCCGAGCCGAATAGCGACTGGCCTCATGTCCCGTTCGGTGGTGATACTCGGCACCCAGTGGGGTGACGAGGGCAAGGGCAAGATCGTCGATCTGCTGGCACACGATGTCGCGGCCGTGGTCCGTTTTCAGGGTGGTCATAATGCTGGCCATACCCTGATAGTCGACGGCAAAAAGACGGTGCTGCACCTGGTGCCGTCGGGCATCCTGGTCGACGGCGTGCGATGCCTGATCGGCAATGGCGTAGTGGTTGCGCCAAGAGCCCTGATCAAGGAAATCGACGCGCTCGAGGAGCGCGGCATCGATGTCAGGTCTCGGCTGGGCATTTCACCGGCATGCCCGGTGATCCTGGGCTGCCACGAGGCGCTCGACCGGGCCCGAGAGTCGCGTCGCGGCAAGAAGGCGATCGGCACCACCGGCCGCGGCATCGGCCCGGCCTATGAAGACAAGGCCTCGAGGCATGGCCTGAGGTTGGCTGATCTGGCCGACCCTGAGCGCCTGGCCGAAAAACTGGAAGGGGTGCTCGACTATCACAACTTCCTGCTTGAGCATTACTACCAGGCCGAGCCGGTCGATGGCGCTGAAGTTGCTGACGAGGCCGCGCGGCTCGGCGAGCAGCTGGCGCCGATGCTGGTCGACGTGACCACCGAGCTGCACCGCCTGCGGCGCGATTCGGCACGGGTGTTGTTCGAGGGCGCCCAGGGCAGCCTGCTCGATATCGATCACGGTACCTACCCCTTCGTCACCTCGTCGAACACCACGATCGGTGGAGTGATGACCGGCGCCGGAGTGGGTCCAACCGACATCGATTACGTGCTGGGAATCACCAAGGCCTATACTACTCGCGTTGGGGGCGGCCCTTTTCCGACCGAGCTCAATGATGATGACGGCCGGCTGATGGCCGAGCGGGGCGTGGAGTTCGGGGCTACCACTGGACGGCCGCGTCGCTGCGGCTGGCTGGATGCCGTGGCGCTCAAGCGCATGGTCAGGCTGAACGGAATCACCGGTCTGTGCATCACCAAGCTCGATGTTCTCGATGCCTTCGATAAAGTGCGGATCTGTACCCACTATGAAGGCATTGATCGTTTTCCTCTTGGCGCCGAGGAGTGGTCGCGGGTCAGTCCGGTCTACGAGACCCATCCGGGCTGGGATGGCGATACCCGGGGTCTTACCGAACTTGATCGGCTGCCAAAGGCGGCGCGCGCCTATCTTGATCGACTCGAAGAGCTGGTCGAGGCGCCGGTGCACATGCTGTCGACCGGTCCGGAACGCGACGCCAACGTTATCATTCGCCACCCTTTCAAACCCTGATCTGCCGACTCATAGGGGAGTCCGAGCATGCTAGACCCACAGCTTCTGCGCAACGACCTGGAGCGCGTGGTCGCCGGCCTTGCCCGCCGCGGCTACCCGCTTGACCGTGAGCACTACGCGGCGCTGGAAAGCCGGCGCAAGGAATTGCAGTCACGCACCGAATCGCTGCAGCACGAGCGCAATACCCGGTCGAAGTCCATCGGGCAGGCCAAGGCGCGCGGCGAGGACATCCAGCCGCTGCTGGAAGAGGTTGGCGCGCTGGGTGATGAGCTCAAGGCATCGCTTGGCGAGCTTGAAAACATCCGCGGCGAGCTGGAGCACCTGGCGCTGGATATCCCCAATTTGCCGGCCGAAGAGGTACCCGACGGCGATGATGAGTCCGACAACGTGCTGGTGCGGCAGTGGGGCGAGCCGACCGAGCTGAGCTTCGAGCCGCGCGACCATGTCGAGATCGGCGAAGGTCTGGGCGGGATGGGCTTCGAGGCCGCGGCGCGGCTGTCGGGCAGCCGCTTCGTGGTCCTGGCCGGCGATCTGGCTCGCCTGCACCGGGCGCTGGCCCAGTTCATGCTCGCCATGCATATCGATCAGCACGGCTATCGCGAGGTCTACGTGCCCTACCTGGTGCTTGCCGAGGCCATGCGGGGAACGGGCCAGTTGCCGAAGTTTGCAGAAGATGCGTTTCATATCGACGACGATCCCGCACGTTACCTGATACCTACTGCCGAAGTGCCGGTGACCAACCTGGTTGCAGACCAGATTGTCGAGGCCGGCAGTCTGCCGCTTAAATACGTCGCCCACACTCCGTGTTTCCGGCGCGAGGCGGGCAATTACGGCAAGGACACCCGCGGCATGATCCGCCAGCACCAGTTCGACAAGGTCGAGCTGGTACAGATTTGCCTGCCTGATGAGTCCGAGGACTGCCACGAGGCGCTGACCGGCCACGCCGAGGCGGTGCTGAGCGCGCTGGGCCTGCCTTACCGGGTGATGCTGCTGTGCGCCGGCGACATGGGTTTTGCCGCCCGCAAGACCTATGATCTCGAAGTCTGGCTGCCGGCCCAGGGCACTTACCGGGAAATTTCTTCCTGCTCCAACTTCGGCGACTTTCAGGCCCGCCGCATGCAGGCGCGCTTCCGCAACCCCGAAACCGGCAAGCCGGAGCTTTTGCATACCATCAACGGCTCCGGCCTGGCCGTCGGCCGTACCCTGGTCGCCGTGCTGGAAAACTACCAGCAGCGCGACGGCTCGGTTGTCATTCCTGAAGCGCTACGCCCGTGGATGGGTGGGCAGGAGCTTTTGAAGGGGTAAACCGCCGGTGCGTCGGTGCATCGGTGCATCGGTGCGTCTGTGCGTCTGTGCGTCAGTGCGTCAGTGCGTCAGTGCGTCAGTGCGCCGGAAACCGTCATTCAGCCTCTTACCTCTCTGCCTCTACCCTTCTCACCTTTTCCATCTTCCGTTTTACGGCCCCGCCATTGCCGTTTCCGGCAATGGCGGGCGCCACCAACGGCAGCCGCTCAATCTTCTCCGAAGAAGAATCCGAACAGGTGCAGCAGGCTGGAGAACAGGTTGTAGATGGCCACGAACAGGGTCACGGTGGCCATGATGTAGTTGCGTTCGCCGCCGCGGATGATCTGCTGGGTCTGATACAGGATCAGGCCGCACATCAGCAGGGCAAACATCGAGGAGACGGCCAGTCCCAGCGCGCTCATCTGGAAAAAGACGGCGACCAGGGCGGCGATGAAGGCGACCAGGATGCCGACGAACAGGAACGGGCCGAGGAAGCTGAAGTCCTTGCGCGTGACCATGGCGAAGAATGACAGCCCGAAGAAGGCGGCTGCGGTCGAGCCCATGGCGGCAACCACCAGCTGATGGCCATTGGAAAAGATCGTCAGGTAGGCGTTGACGATCGGACCGAAGGTCAGGCCCATGAAGCCGGTCAGAGCGAACACGCTCAGGATGCCCCAGGCGGAGTTGCGCGTGGCGTAGGTCAGAAACAAAAGACCGAAGTAGCCGGCCAGGGTGATCAGGACGCCGGGATACGGCCAGTTATTGGCCATTGCCACCAAGGCCATCCCGGCGCTGAACAGCAGCGACAGGGCCAGCAGGTTCCAGGTGTTGCGCAGTACGCGTCGGGCGTCATCATCGATTTCGACGTCAACGCGACGCGGAATCGAGGCGGTGCGAAAGCGGTCGTTCATGCTTTATGTTCTCCTTCAGATCATTAAATTTCTGACAATTTTACCCGGTCGGGAGACGGGAGACGGTGCGTCGGTGCGTCGGTGCGTCGGTGCGTCGGTGCGTCGGTGCGTC
>SKQS01000054.1 GCA_007118895.1 Wenzhouxiangella sp. | reverse complement strand
GTGGGGCCATCGCATCCCGGCCTGGTACGACGAGGCCGGCAACATCTATGTCGGTCGCAACGAAGACGAGGTTCGCCACAAGCATGATCTGGCGCCTGATCTCCAGCTGAAGCAGGATGCAGACGTGCTCGAGACCTGGTTTTCCTCGGCGCTGTGGGCGCACTCCACGCTGGGGTGGCCGGATGAAAAGCGGATGGCCGACAGCGGCTACGAACGCTTCCTGCCGAGCTCGGTGCTGATCACCGGCTTCGACATCATCTTCTTCTGGGTCGCGCGCATGATCATGATGACCGGCCATTTCACCGGCCGGGTGCCGTTTCACGAGGTCTACATCACCGGCCTGATTCGCGATCGCGACGGCCACAAGATGTCCAAGTCCCGCGGAAATATCCTCGACCCGCTGGACCTGATCGACGGCATTGACTTAGAAAGCCTGGTGTCCAAGCGCACCCGGGCAATGATGCAGCCGGCTCTGGCCAGGAAGATCGAGAAGGCCACCCGCGATGAATTCCCCGATGGCATTCCTGCCTTTGGCGCTGATGCCCTTCGCTTTACCTTCGCCGCCCTGGCCGGTCACGGAAGAGACATCAATTTCGACCTCGGTCGCTGCGAGGGCTACCGCAACTTCCTGAACAAGCTGTGGAACGCGGCGCGCTTCGTGCTGATGAATTCCGGCGAGGAGCCGCTGCCGGCAGCCGGCAGCGACGACGTGCCGTCGCGCTGGATCCGCTCGCAACTGGCCCGGGTAGTCGGCCAACTCGAACAGGCGCTGGCCGACTATCGCTTCGATCTCGCGTGCAAGACGCTGTATGAGTTCATCTGGCACGAGCTGTGCGACTGGTACCTGGAGCTTTCCAAGCCGGCGCTGGCCGAGGATGCCGACCCGGCACTGGCCCAGGCCACCCGGCGGACCCTGGCCGAAGTGATGGAAACCAGCCTGCGCCTGCTGCATCCCATCACCCCGTTCATTACCGAGGAAATCTGGCAGCGCGTGCGTATTCCTGCCGGCGTGGAGGGTGAAACCATCATGACCGCGCCCTGGCCGCAGGCCGGCACAATCGACGAGGCGGCCGAGGCCGATGTCGACTGGCTCAAGGGCGTGATCAGCGCGGTACGTTCGGCACGCACCGAGCTGCAGCTTGCCCCCGGCAAGCCGATGCCGCTGATCGTCCAGGGTGCCGCCGACGACGATCGCGAACGCCTGGCGCGCTTCGATACCCTGATCCGGCGCCTGGCGCGTATCGACAGCATCCGCCTGATCGACGATGCCGAGGCCGAGCAGGCCGCCCGCGGCGCTGCTGTTGCCATGGCCGGGCGACTCAGGCTGTTGATACCGCTGGCCGGCCTGGTCGACCTGGGCGCCGAGATCGCTCGCCTGGACAAGCAGCTCGAACGCGAGCGCCGGGGTCTTGACCAGGTCGAGCGCAAGCTGGCCAACCCAGGCTTCGTCAACAATGCGCCGCCTGCAGTGGTCGAGAAAGAGCGCGCCCGGCAGGCCGAACACCAGCAAACGGTTGCCGACCTTCAAGACCAGATCGAGCGCCTGCGAGTTGCCCAGCAGGCAGGCGCGGAAACTTGAACCAATTCATTCGACTGACTATGCTGGGTCGCCCCAACCAGCCGATGCCTGTATCAATGAAACCAGCCCTTGCCCTGCTGGCCCTTTTGCTTGTGCCCGCGCTCGCGCTTGCCGAGGGCCCGCGCAGCGTGCCGCCGGAAGTGCTTGCCGCGATCACCGATGACGAGCCGATCATCCCCAAGCACCTGACCATCCAGGAAAAGGGCCGCCACTACCTGCCTGACCTGTCGCGCCTGCTGGAGGCGCCGCCGCCGGCACAGCTGATCGAAACCCTGGCCGAGTACCAGTACAACGAGGGTCTGCTGCTGCGCTGGGGCCAGTTCAACTCGGTGGTCACCGAAATCACCGTGGCGGTCACCACCGGCGACCCGGAAGCGCGGATCTTTTTGATCGTCAGTGGCCCGAGCCAGCAATCCGATGCGGTCACAGCGTTGACCGGAGCCGGCGCTGACTTGAGCCAGGTCGAGTTCCTGCAGATGCCCTCCAACACAGTATGGATCCGCGACTACGGTCCGCGCTTCATCAACGCTGACTGGGAAGGCACCATCATCGATCACGAGTACAACCGCCCGCGCCCCAATGACAACCTCGTCCCGGCCAACCTCGGCAGTCAATGGAACGTGCCGGTTTTCGAGCTGCCGCTCAACCATGGCGGCGGCAACTTTCACCTGTTCGCCAATGGCCAGGCCTTCATGACCGACCTGATCGTCGACGAAAATCCCGGTTTCAGCGAGCAGCAGATCATCGACCTGTACGACGACTACCACAACCTGGAGCTTTACCTGCTGCCGGCGCTGCCGTTCAGCTATGACTCGACCCAGCACCTGGACATGTGGTTCTTGCCGGTCGACAACCAGACCGTCATCATCGGCGAGTACGCCGAAAGCGAAGGTGGGGGCGTACCTCGCCAGGTCACCGAATTCACCACCGATCTGATGGAGGATCTGGGCTACACCGTCCTGCGCACCCCGGGCTGGCGCACCAACGCCCATTACACCTACACCAACTCGGTGGTCATCAACTCGCTGGTGCTGATCTGCCGCTTCAACGGCTACCCGGCCGAAAACCAGGCCGCGATCGATGTCTACCAGGCCGCCTTTCCCAATCGCACCGTGGTCACCATCGACTGCTCCAGCATCATCACCGCCTCCGGCGCCATCCACTGCATCGTCAAGCATGTGCCGCGCACCGGGGTGGACATCTTTACCAATGATTTCGATGCCTGAAAACCCGCCAGTCAACCCTCTCACATCTACTTGCCGCCTGGCGCTGGTTGCTGCGCTGCTGCTGCTTTCGTGCTCGGTCAGCGCCGAGCGCCTGGCCCTGGTCGGCGGCACGCTGATCGACGGCAACGGCGGGCCGCCGCTGGCCAACAGCGTCATCCTGGTCGAGGACGAGCGCATCACGGCAGTCGGCCAGGTCGGACAGCTGGCCGTTCCCGACGATGCCCGCGTCATCTCCACCGAAGGCATGAGCGTGTTGCCCGGCCTGTGGGACATGCACGTGCACCTGATGATCAATGGCCACGCCGACTATGCGCGCTGGCGCGAACGCTACACCCACCGGCTGCGTTATGAAGTCATGCCGGCATCCGCCCACCAGCTGCTGCTGGCCGGGGTCACCTCGGCCCGTGATCTGGGCGCCCCGCTGGACGACATCATCGCCGTCCGCGAGGCCATCGCGCGCGGCGACATCCCCGGACCCACCCTCTATGTTTCCGGGCCCTTCATACAGCATCGCCCCTACCCGGGCACCGACCACTACCGCTGGGGTGTGCATGGGGCCGATGACGCCCGGGACAGGGTGCGCCAGCTGGCCGAGGCCGGCGTTGATGTCATCAAGCTGATCGACCACGACGAGATGAGCGAGGAGGAATATCGTGCCGTGGTCGAGGAGGCCCACAGCCACGGCCTGCCGGTGATCGCCCACGCGCATCGCCCGGAGGAAATCCTGCGTGGACTGGCCGCCGGCGTCGATAATTTCGAGCACACCGGCTTGGCAACCGCCCCGGAATACCCGCCGGAAGTCATCGCAGCCATCCGCGAACGCACGGCCAGAATGAACCTGGGGCCGCTGTACTGGACCCCGACGGTGGAGCCGCTGTTCAACTACACCTACACCCGCCGTAATCGCGAGCATCTCGACGACCCCTGCTGGCAGCTGGGTATGCCGGCGGACATCGTCGAAGACATCCGCGAATCGATCAGACATCCGGACCGGCTCCCCTACTACCAGCTCACGCCTGCCCGCAAACCGACGCTCAGACGCAAGTTCGATCAGCTGCGCGAGTCGGGGGTGACAATGCTGATCGGCACCGACTCAGGCATCCCGATGAGCTTCCACTGCCAGTCGACCTGGGCCGAGCTCGAGGTCTGGGTCAACCACATGGGCATGGACCCGATGGATACCATCCGCGCCGCCACCTACTGGCCCGCCCGCATGATGGGTGTGCTCGACGATGTCGGCACCGTCGAGCCGGGCAAGCATGCCGACATCATTGCCGTTCGCGGTGACGTGCTGCGCTTCATCAACATTCTGCGTGATGTCGATATCGTGGTAAGACGCGGCGTGCAGTATCGTTGACCGTTCAGCCTGCACTCAGCACCCGGTGCTATGGTGTGGCCAGACCATCGGGGAGATGACTGCACATGACCAGAACCATCCTGCTGCTTGCAACGATCCTGCTGCTCCCGCTGCAGGCCGGCACCAGCCTCGCCTCCTCGGCACAATGCGGCCTGAGTTCGGTCCGCCTGGCCGCTGGCCTGGTCCGGGTTGGCGACGGCGAGCGCCGGGTGATTGAGTCCGGCCCCGACCGCACCGTCCGACTGGAAACCCCTGAAGGCGGTGCGGCCGGCTACCGCCACGACTTCTACCTCTCGGGTCAAACCGTCCAGATCTACGTCCGCGCCGGCGTCATCACCCGGGTCTGTCGGGTCAGGGGATAGCGCCGCTCGGCTCAAACCCTATTGGGCACCGTCGGAAGTTCGGATGTGCCGGCGTAAGGATAAGCAAACTCACAACACAGGGCTTGCTTTATCCATCATCGCCGGGGTTGAACGCTCTTTGATAGAGCTTCTCAATCTGTGTGGCCTCCGTATCCGTCAAGGCCTCAAATTCTTTCGTTCTGGCTCTACTGGAAAGTAAACCGTTATTCTGCTGCAAGAAGCGAAAGAGCAGATCCAAAGTGCGCTCAGGCATATCTATGATTGACTGCACTCCGGAACGGAAGGCGTCGTAGCGGCGCAGGAAGTCCGCTTCTTGTGGGAAATCTTCCTCAATGGTTTTCTGGACGCACTCATAGAGAAACTCAGCGTGCAGCGTCGCGTCAAAGAACCGGTAGTAATCACCGGTATCGTTCAGGACACACACATTGAATTTTTCCGTTGGCTCCCATTCAATCAACGGAAGCAACCGTTTGGAATAGCTTTCCAGTACAGATCGATAATCATCAATTCTTTCCAGAATTGCCCCAGATACCGGAAACACCACGCCGGGCGGGCTGAACCCGCGCCTGGCAAGAACGTGATGGATAAGGTAACGGTGAATTCGGCCATTGCCATCATCGAACGGATGAATATAGACAAAGCCAAAAGCCAGAACGGCGGCAGAAATTACCGCATCCAAATGGTGTACCGGCCCGTTGTCGAATGCAGCCAAGCCCTCAACAAGGTCATGAAGGTCCTCGGGGCTCGCGCTTATGTGGTCAGGGAGTGGCATTTGTGTGATGCGATCATGCTCACCAACAAAGCCGCCCTCACAACGAATTCCCATCATCACAAATCGTGAGTCGGCAATGACGATTTTCTGCAAACGCTGCAACTCTTCAAGATCAATGGGTCGCCGGCCAGCTTCACCGATCGCTCTACCCCAGCGCTCAATGCGATTCTGGGGGGCTTGCTCGCCCTCTATGACGTAGCTTGAGCGTGAGTCCTTGAGCAGCAGGAAAGCAGCGGTGCGTGCGAGAATATCCTTGGGAACATTGGCAACAACGCTCTGAGCTTTCTCCGCCAGATTCATCGTCGTGAATTTCTCAAGCGTCTCTGTCCGAAAAACAAGCGGGCAGAAATCCGGTGTGCCGGGAAGATTATTCTTGACCCGGTACCGCTGTTCCGTCCGCTGTTCTCCCGCGAACTGCAATTCAGGGTCGATAACGGGCACGTAGGCTCCGCGCTCGGCATTTGGCAGTTCCAGCTTGTGCCCGGTCAGCCATTCGTATAGAAACCAGATACGGCGGGCATAGCTGCCAGTGGGTGTCGCCTTGACCATTCCTTCAATCAAAGCGGGCCCGGTTGCCAGAAACAATCGCTTCAGAACAGCCAGATCAAGGCCTTCATACTTGAGGGCGAACGTCAGATGACCCGCGAGGGTCGGATTGGGCGCATGGCGCGGCGTCATGATGCGCCAACCATCCTGGTCAACAATCCGGTGTCTTTCGCCAGTCGCAAAGAGGGTACGCGGCAACGGAACCGAGAGGCTGTAGGCATCAATCAGAGCGGCATAGCCAGCGGGTGTTGCCGTTTCTGGAAGATGCTTTTCCCGAAAAACGTTTACTGGCCCTGAAAATTGATTTTCTAATGCCTCTGCCATGAAAAACGCCTCCGCGTCATGAATTTCAATTACAGATTTCCATTTTATATGAAATACGATATTTTCATATGAAAAATAGTTTCTAAAGCGCCATTCTAATGAATTTCAGTTTTTGATTGCAGCGAGCTCGCGGCTCACGCCGCTCGGTTCGAACCCGATTATTTATTGTCGGGGGTTCGAATGTGCCAACGGAAAGCTCACCGCCTTCGACTTGACTCTCTGGAAACTGGTGCCGGCTGGAGGATTGCTGCGCCCGCTATGCGGGCTTGCCCTGCGGGCTGGCGCTAAAGCGCCAGCGAGCTCGCGGCTCACGCCGCTCGGTTCGAACCCGATTATTTATTGTCGGGGGTTCGAATGTGCCAACGGAAAGCTCGCCGCCTTCGACTTGACTCTCTGGAAACTGGTGCCGGCTGGAGGATTCGAACCCCCGACCCACTGATTACAAATCAGTTGCTCTACCACCTGAGCTAAGCCGGCACTGAGATTGAGGAAATTGCAGTTTGCGGGATGAGCAATTGTAATGGTATTCGTGGTGCGGTTTTCAAGCGTCAGCTTGAAAGAAGCGCCTCGAATACACCTCCAACGCTCTACCACCTGAGCTAAGCCGGCACTGAGGTTGAGGAAGTGCCATCAGACCAGAGATGCGATTCTAATCGCATTTGCGGTGCGGTTTTCAAGCGCAGCTTGAAAGAAGCGCCGCAAATTCACATCAGCCGCTCTACCACCTGAGCTAAGCCGGCACTGAGATTGAGGAAATTGCAGTTTGCGGGATGAGCAATTGTAATGGTATTCGTGGTGCGGTTTTCAAGCTCTACACATACTCCCTAATCCTCGAAACAGGGAATTTGCAGGCGCTGGGCGCCAGGCGAGGCATCCAGGATGAATCGCCAGGGTTCCTGCTCGGTTTCGGGGATGCGGTAATCGACCCAGAACTGCGGAGTGGACTCGCGACGCACTTCGAGCTGGGCATCGAAGCCCAGGGCGCGCAGGCGGCTCTGGCGGGCGCGCGCATTGTCGAGGTTTTCATACAAACCCACCGACACGTTGTTGGCCATGTCGCCATCGGCGATGATGAAGTAGTCCTCCACCCCGCGCCGGGTCAGGTCTCGGGTCAACTCCAGCGCCGCCTGGCGACTGGTGGCCGGCAGGTAGACCCACCAGCCGCGTTCCCGGTCGGCCACGGTCTGGCGCTCACGCAACGCGCTGGCAAACGGCCTCAGGCGCTCCTGTGCGCGTTGCTGGGCCAGCAGGGTCGGCAATGGGCCAATGCTATAGCAATACTCAAGTGGTGCTTCCGCAGCTGCCCGCTCTTCCGGTACCTGCACTGCGTCCGCCTCGGATGGCCCCAGACCGGCTACCTCGTTGACCAGGGCAACCCGTGGCCAGTCGGGATTGAGCGGCGGCAGCCCGCTCTGTTCAGGCTGCTGCGCCGGAGAATCCAGCCGGTGCAGCAGCAGCACGACCAGGTTGATTGCCAGCAGCGCGATAGCCAGCCAGCGCCAGGTCGCCGTGCTCATGACGAGCCTCCGGCCATTGCCAGCCCGGCCAGTACCAGGTGGGGATCATGTCGAAGCGGATGGTCGAAACCGGACCCCAGGACTGCCGCATCACCACCGGTGATCCATAACTCAAGCGCTGAGTCCAGATACGCCTGGGCAAAATCCACGGCACGCTGGATACCACCGATGGCAGCCAGCAAGGCACCACCGGCCACTGCCGAGGCGCTGTCCATCGCCGGTGCGTTCACAGCGCGATCTTCGATCGGTGGGTCAGGCAGGCCGGGGGCGCGTGCCAGCAACCCCTGGCGGGCCGCGCGCAAGCCCGGCAGGATCCAGCCCCCACGGTGACAACCGCAGCCATCGACCACATCGACCGTGATCGCAGAGCCACAATCAATCACCGCCAGCGCTGATCGCGTCTGGCGCCACGGCCACTGCAAGGCCAGCCAGCGATCGGCACCCAGGCCGGGATAAGCGGGTTCAACGGGCAGCTTCATCTGTCCGGTGCGGATCCATTCCAGCGAAAGTGAGTATTGTCGGGCAAGAGCTTCGAGCCAGTCCACCGCCATCGGACTGGACTGGCCACAAACCCAGGCCCGCTCGGTAGCATTGTCGCCCAGGACGGCGCTGAACGGGGCCGGTTGTTCCAGATTGCAGGCCGCGATCGTCTCACGATCGAGCAAATTGCCGCGCCGCCAGCCCCACTTCAGCCGGCTGTGGCCCAGGTCGATCAGCAATTCAGCGGGCACGGACGCTGACCTCGGCCGAGCTCAATGACTGAAGACCATCGGGCGTCAGCAGACGCAGTCTGCCCTGTTCGTCGATGCCATCGGCCGTTCCGGTCAAACGCTGACCGTCTCCACCCAGGCATTCCACTTCGCGACCGTAGAGAATGTCATGACGCGCCCAGTCGCCGGAAAAGGCCTCCAGCCCCTGCTCGCCCAGCTGCTCGCAGCCGGTTGCCAGGGCATCGATCAGCGCCCCGGCCAGCGCATTGCGTCCCACCGCCATGCCCTGGCTGTGCAGGTCGGTCCACGGCTGGTCCGGATGCTGTTCCTGTGGCAGGCGCAGGTTGATGCCCACGCCCAGAATGGCAATACAGGGACCATCGGCCGGACCGCTAACTTCGACCAGGCAGCCGCCCAGCTTGTGGCCGTCGACCACCAGGTCGTTGGGCCACTTCAGTCCTATCTCGAAGTCGGCGATCCTTTTGATTGCCTCAGCCGCCGCCAGGCCGGCGATCAGTGACAATCCGCCGAGTCCGGACAGGCCGATGTCGAATCGCCAGCCCAGCGAGGCAAAGACCCCGGCGCCGGGTGGCGACAGCCAACCCCGCCCGCGTCGACCGCGCCCGGCCGTCTGTGTTTCGGCCAGCACGGCTCGGCGATGAATCTGCTGTCGGCGAGACAGTTCGGCATTGGTGGAGCCCACCGCCGGCATGACCTCGATCTCTGCCGATTGCCCGGTCATGGCTGCCCGGATGCGGCTTTCATCGAGCGGTTCGATCGGGCACTCAAGGCGGTAACCGTCGCCGGCCTGGCCGACAATCGGCAGACCCAGCCGACGCAGCGCGTTGATCTGTTTCCAGACTGCCGTTCGGCTGACGCCGGCCTCGGCCAGGCTGTCGCCGCTATGAGGCATGCCGTCGGCCAGGCGCAGGAACAGGCGATACTGCTGCGGGGTCACGATCTGATCTTAGCGGTCGCGACGCCGCCAGATCTGCGCCCGCTCGAAACGACTTTCCTCGCCGGCCTTCAGTCGCGCCAGGTTGGCGCGGTGGGTAAGCACCAGCAGCAAGGCCATGACTATGGCCAGCCAGCCCAGTGGTGGCGGCAGGGGATCCGGCCCGAACAGCCACATCGAAGGGACCAGGCTCAGCCCGGCCAGGACGGTAGCCAGACCGACGTAGCCGGTGCCGATGATGACGGACACCCAGACCACCAGCAAGGGCAGAATGCACCATGGCGCCACCACGGCCACCGCGCCGACTGCAGTGCCGGCTCCCTTGCCGCCGCGAAAGCCAAAGTAGACCGGCCAGATATGCCCGACCACTGCGGCCAGCCCACAGGCAGCCGGTAGCCAGGCGCTCAAGCTCGGGTCGGTGCCCAACGGGCCGGTAGCCAGCGGCAGCAGTCCGGCGGCCACGGCGCCCTTGCCAACATCGACCACAACCACGGCCACGGCGAAGCGCCAACCGACGCTGCGCAAGGCGTTGGTGCCACCGGCATTGCCCGAACCCATACGCCGGATATCGATGCCACGCAGGCGTCCCAGCAGCAGCGAACCGGAGACCGAGCCGATCAGGTAGGCCGCCAGGACCAGGCCGACAAACTCAATCACGCGGCGCTTCCGGCGGTGAATAGGGCTGCAGGCCCACGATCAGGCTGCCGGGCCCGGCGTGCGCTCCGATCGCCGGGCTGGCATCTTCCAGCCAGCAGGCATCGACGCGTGGATGGGAAGCCAGCAACTCATCGCGCAGCAGCCGGGCATCATCGATCGCGTCGGTATGACTGATCAGGACGCGATAGACCTCGCCGTCGTTCATGTGCCGGGAAAGGTATCGAGCGAAGCGCTGAACCAGACGGCGTTGGCCGAACAGCGCGCTCTGCGGGCCCAGGCGTCCGTCGCGATCGCCGAGTATCAGCCTGATGCCCAATCGCCGGGTCAGCGCTTCCATCCAGGGTTTGACCCGCCCGCCGCGCACTCCCCAGGACAGGTCATGGATCAGGGTAAAGGTGCGGGTTTTCGGCCCGATCTGTTCCAGCCGCTCGACAATCCTCGGTATGTCCCAGCCGCGCGCTGCCGCCTCGGCCGCATACAGCACCATCAGGGCCTGCCCGCAAGCTCCATTGCGGGTATCGAAGACCTCGATCAGGCCCGACTCGCTGCGGCCGGCAGCTTGCTGGGCAGCCTGCAGGGTGCCGCTCAAGCGCGCCGAAAGGTGAATGCTCAGCACCTCGAGTCCGTGCGAGGTCAGCAGCTCGTACTGGCGCCGGAAGTCGGCCGGCGGCGGCTGAGAAGTTTTCGGAACAACCGACGGGTCGGCCAGTCGGCGGTAGAAATCGGCCGGCGCAATGGTCAGCTTGTCCAGAAATTCTTCTTCTCCGAAGTTCAGCCGCACCGGTACGATGTGGATGCCCAGTCGGTCGGCTTCCTCCACCGGCAGATCAGCCGCCGAGTCGGTCACGATGGCAACCCGCCCGGTCTGATTGAGCAGCTGGTGCTGCCGTGTCATGTCGTCGGCTTTCTGCTGACGGATGTCGCCATGCTCGGCACAGATTCGAAAGACCTCACCCGGCGAGTCGGTATGAATGTGAACGCGCGCTCGCCGCATGCCGCCGGCAACCACCAGCGAGCTGGCATCCAGCGCTTCCAGCTTGTGCCTGAGCGAAGCGATATCCATTGCCTGCCCCTCGATCAGCGCCTCGGTGCAAAAACGGTGGTGCTCGGGGCCTTCGGTGGCGGCCAGCGCGGGAGCATCGGCAACCGCTGCGGTCGGCAAGGCGATCTCCGGCACCCGTCCACTGCGGATGTAGGCCCAGATCCCCTCGAGCATGTCGACAAAGCCCTGGGCACCGGCATCGACCACGCCCGCCTCGCGCAGCACGGCCAGCTGTGCCGGCGTTCCTGCCAGCGACTGGCGCGCACGCTCCAGGCCGCGGCGGAACAGGTCACGAATATCTTCGGTACCGTCTGCAACCAGCCGGTTCAGCTCATCGGCAAAATCCTCCAGCACCGTCGGCAAGGTGCCGGCGACCGGTTCGGACATGGCCTGCCAGGCCGAGCGTGCGCCAGCACCAGCGATCTGTGCCAGCGACTGGCTGTCGAGCCGACGAAGCCCCGAAGCGCTCTCGCTAAGCCCCTGGAAGTACTGAGCCATGATGGCCCCGGAGTTGCCCCGCGCACCATCCAGCGCGGAATCGGCAACGGTCTTGAGCAGTTCAGAGAGATTTCGCGAACGCCGATTGACCAGGCTTTTCCTCACCGAGACCAGGGTAAAGGCCAGATTGGTACCGGTGTCGCTGTCGGGCACCGGGAATACATTGATCGAATTGATGTAATCGCGTCGACTCAGGACGCGGGCGATACCGGCCAGCAGCGCCTGCTTGAGCTGGTCTGCCTCGATGCGGGTCAATGGTGCCGTGGTGCTGGACATCTTTGCTTTCCGTATCAGGTCATCCGGCCTCTACAATATCGCGCACTTGCGAGGCGGTGAACGGCCAGGAGAGCTTTTCACCGGTTTCAGGATTGATGACCACCGGAATCTGATCGGCATATCGGGACAGCAGATCGACATCTTCGTCGATGTAGACCCGCTCGTAGCGGTCATCGAGGCCGGCGACGGCCAGCAGGGCTTCGGCCTTTTCGCACAGGTCGCATTGTTCGCGAGTATAGAGCTGCAGCTTCATGGTCCACTCCGCTGGGTGGGCAAGGCGACTGGAAAGTATTTCATTGTTGGACGCCAGCGTCCAGCTCAGGCTGACAGCCGATGGCGCCCGGCAAACAGCACAGCAAGCACGATCAGCGCCAGGCCCATTGGCTTCAGGGTCGGTACCGGCACCGGGTCCACCGGCATGTCGGGCTGGCCCTGGGGCACATCGACCACATTGGCCCGGATCATCAGGTTCTGCCCGGTCTGATACATCCAGTTCAGCCCGCGATCGGTCAGCCAGCTGTTGCCCGTGGGCTTTGAGGACAGGTCGGTCTCGACGTTGAAATCCTCGCCAGCATGCATCGGATCGCCACGCACCATGATCCAGAAAAACGGCTGATCGATCAGCCATGGCTCGGCAAAATCGAGCTCGAACTTGCCGGTGCCGTCACCGGTCCACATCGTGCCCTGGCGCTCTGGATGGTCTATGTCCGGCTGGCCGTCGATATCGCGGTAGACGAACACCTCGTTGGGCCAGGGTCCGCCCTGGCCGGAAAAGTCGAGCTGGTTGGAGACGCAGAAACCGATCAGCGCAACCGCTCCCGGCTGCAGGTCGAAATCCTCGAGCTCGAACCGCACCCCGAGAAAGTGATCAGTCGAGCCGGCCTGTCCGCCGCCGAAGAAGATCGCGGTTTCGGCGGTGCCGTCGTCGTAGTAAAGATCCCCGCAGTCAAGCAGCTGACCGGAGACACCCGCCTGACGAAGCTCGAACTCAGGCACCTCGGCAGTAGCTACCGCAATACCCAGAAGACATACTAAGACATTCATATTCAAAGCCACATTCAGAACCCCCTGACACGTTCGCCTGCAAGGCAGGCTTGCGCAGGCATAGTGAGCTACGTCAAGCAAGCGTAACGCCGCAGGCGGACGTGTCAGGCGTTCCCTTCGGGCTTGCCTGTGGGCGTCCGTGGACTGCGTTCCCGGCACTTGATGTAGGGTGGCTACATCGGCGTGCCGGCGCCTTGCCACGAACGCCCACAGACAAGCTGAATGAGGCTT
>SKQS01000237.1 GCA_007118895.1 Wenzhouxiangella sp. | reverse complement strand
TAGAGGTTTAAAAAGTCGACGTAGCTGGCCTGTTATTATGAAGAATGCATGTAGCCCCACGCTTTTATGCCACAATCAATAAATCAATTCTCAGCAGCCCTGTCTACCAACTCAGTAAACTCGCTTAAGGACTCAGTTCTGATGATCTTTATGGTTAAAATTCGAAGGTTATCGATGGACTGGATAGATCTAATTTTGACTGAGAGCATCATAGGAAGCGGTCCATATAGCTCTGTTGCAAGGGCTACCAAGGTGTCTTGGGTGGCTTTGAGTTCGCCTTTCTGCTCACCGATAATAAGCCCTCTATCTTCTCCCTGCCTAAGCCACTGATCAGCTAAAGTTTCCATTATCTTCTCACCTCCCTCTGGAATGAGATCCAGAGCTTTTTTGTAGTCTTCCTGGTTTAGATAGCCGGAGCTCTTAACCAGGTATGTAAAGAAAATCTCAATGTATTCCAGGGCAGTTCTTGGCCCCAGAGCTTTTAACAGACCAAGAACCAGCCGAGGTGGCAACTCTTTGATATTCGGGTCGTTCTGCATCTTGATTATTTCAACATAGAACTTGAGCAGTATCTTTTCCTGAACTTTTGCCTCATCAATACCATGAACATTGAAAAAGGCAAAGGAAAAGTCAGGGATATAGACCTTAAAGAATTCAGAAGGCATTTCCACCAGGTCATGGAAGGAAGAGCACATATTTCGGTCATCCTCTTGGCCCTGGTATATGACTATGGGAATAATGGGCGGGAGCTTGCCATCCACAAGCATATGCTGTTCCTGAAGTTCCAGCCACTGAAGGGCCATGTATTTGAGTATCTGCACTCCTGTCAGCGGGTCAGGATAACTTTTGTGCTCAAATAACAGATAAATTCTGGCGAACCGGTTTTTATAACCAACCAAGCGTACGCTGAAAACCAGGTCTGAGTAGTGCTTCTTGAGCTTCTTGTCTACATAAGTTGTAGGCTCCAGTCGCAGGGTATTCAGGTCGAAGCGTTTCAGGATTTCCTGAGACATATGTCCTTTCAGAAAATGTCTGGCGTTATCTAAGTTCTTGAATATCTTCAGGAACATCCCTTCGTGCGGGGCTTGCTGCCTTTTTGTCTTCATGGTGATAATTTAACTTATGGAGAGGGTGGATGCAAGGGAAAAAAAGAAAGCCCAGGCTAAGAATCAGCAAGTCTCTTCATGGAATAAACCCCATCCACACCACCAACGGGCGTAAATTTACGCTCATCCTTGGACCCCAGCAGGTGCTTGACCTGGTCGAATACTTCCTGAACAAAGTCCTTCCCGCCGATAATCCCGGAATCAGTAAAATACCTGCATCTATATCTGAAGCGGTCAGCTCTGGAAATTTTGTAGCCTTTCCTTCTGGCCTTCTCCACGATCTTTTTGTCCATGGTCTTGCCTTTGCCCGCATCCACAGCACCGGTTTCATATACAAACTGTCTGTATTTGCGGACAATCTCCTTAGGGTGCACTCATAAATAATTTCACATTTTCGCTGGGCTTAAAATATAATTCCAATCAGGCATTTCCTGATTTTTTTCGATAGATATTTTATTCATTTCTTGATTTGTGATCGCTTCACCTTTTGGATACTTTTTTCTCACGAAATGAGCTTTGACGAACAAACCAGACTCTGTTTTTGTTGTTCTGATATATTTTAAGACCGTTTCATATGAATCAAGTGGACGACCTTGCCAATTTTTACTTATTTCGGAGAATAGCCGATGTTCAATGGGGTTCCATTTCGAACAACCTGGAGGGTAATGACTTACATAAACTTTCAGACCAAACTGATTGCACAGCTTTTGCTGGATGTTGAATTTCCACACTCTGGATCGGTAACTGTTGCTTCCCCCAGAATCAGCTAATATCAATATTTCTTTGGCATGCCGGTATGATGGCTGGCCTTCGGTTTTCCACCAATGTTCAATGGATTCTGTTGCAAACCTTGGTGTATCACATGAGGTGCCCAAAAATACGGTTCCAGTGTTGGCGATAGTGTCGTAGATACCGTAAGGAACAACTTTTCCGATAGCATCTGTTGGGAAATCATGATCCTTGACTTTGACAGGCTCTTTTTGCCAACTTCTGCCTTTATTTTTGAAATTGCCTATAAGTTCTTTTTTTTTGGTATCAACACTGATGATCGGATTTATCATTTTGGCAAATTGTTCACGTAAACCTGCAATATGAACAAACTGTTTATCCCTTTGTTCAGAATCAGGCGGATTCTTTAGACCTGACTCCAATGTCTTGTGATTGACCTTTAGAGAGTATTGCATTTTCTTTAAAAGACTACGGACCGTATTAGCACAAACATCAATGCCCATTTTCAGTAATTGCCTGGCAATCTTTTCCGTTGTTTTGCGGGTCCATTTTAAGCCGCTGATTGGGTGACCGGCTGTTTCATATTTTAATATTTCCTCTATTTTCGCGATGATTTTTGGGGTTTTTTTTCCGCCGATTTTCGGCCGCCTCCTTTTTTGCGTATGCCTTCTGTTTCAAGGGCTGGAGAAAAAATCTCCTTTCGGCCTTTGGCCACGGTATGAGGGTCTAAACCAAGGAGTTCGGCAATTTTTTTGTCACCGCTGTAACCGATTCTGTAGGCTTCTAATCCTGCATATAGTCGGCGCTGTTTTTCATTCAAAAAGCTAAAAAACAAAATGATTGCGGCCTTAAGCTCATCAGCCATGGACTCGACTTCAAGTAAGAGATCAATATCAAGCTCGATTTGAGTGTTTTTACGTGCAGTTATTTGTCTCCTTCGTTTTGCAGAATCAAATGAAAAATAAATATATCTGCCAGAGTATTTTTTTCGATCAATTTTTTTATCTTGATAGAGTTTCAACAAGGGTTGTTTGACCTCAACATGCAGGATATCTTGAAGCTCATCTGAACTCAGTCCTGCATTTGAACTCTGGATAAATTCGCAAGTTGTTTCGGATAAATTACCATATTTCGAAAACCATACTGAATGATAAGACCAGAGTCCAAGATGATCAAACTCAGCAATATCTTTCAAGGTATAATATTTTCCTCGATGGGAATAACTTGAGAGATAGCCAAGTGCTTTGAGCTTTCTATAGACGGTCATGGTACTCTGAGTATTGAGTTCTGCCTTTAATGTGTCGAGAGTTGCGATTTTTTGATCAATAAGCAGACTATTCAAGGCTTTTAGCCTGTCAATGGAGATATTCATGATGGTATAGTTCCTCCTATTTTTGCCAAAATAAGGCGAACTATACCATAATTTAAACTATGTAGTCAACACTTATTGCTCTGATATTTATATATTTTTGTATCATTTCTGCTAAAATAAACATTGCCTGTGAAGGTATAGTTTTTCTTAACAATGTGAATCTATTTATGAGGCGACCCTAAGGCCTGCAGGATGAGCTGACCCCGGACGTGCCTTTACTGGCTGTTTTCCAGCGGCAAAAAGCGGGCCTTTCAATGTCTGGTCTATCTGCACCGCTACAATGAAGCTGTTTTGTCCAGGATGAGGAGCATGTACGTCATCCTTCTTATAGGCAAGTATAAGGCCAGGCTGGATATGACTTAGCAGCTTAAAGTGTAGTTGAATTATTGGGGACAAATAGGGGACAAATTCTAAAGACAAACAAAAAGGCTTAGAAGCTATTGCCTCTAAGCCTTTGATTTTATTGGTAGCGGGGAC
>SKQS01000211.1 GCA_007118895.1 Wenzhouxiangella sp. | reverse complement strand
CCTGATCGAAGCATTGCAAGATGTCAGCGAGGTTGCCGGTCCAATGATGGAGCGCTCGGTCAAGTCTTACCTCAAGTACCAAGCAAGGGAATGATGATGTCCAGGTTTGTCAGTTTTTTTCTTGTCATTGCAGTCAGTTGCGGCTCGCTGTCCGCTGCCACGGTGGACTTTGAACTTTCCGACCTCGACGGCCAGGTCCATCGTCTGGCCGATTACCGCGGTGGCTGGGTGGTGGTCAACTACTGGGCGACCTGGTGCGCGCCCTGCCGCAAGGAGATCCCGGACCTGTCACGGCTGCACGATGCGCGCGAGGATATCACCGTGCTGGGCCTGGCCTTCGAGGATACCGAGGTGTCGGCGTTTCGCCGCTTCCTGGAGCAGTATCCGGCCAGCTACCCGATTCTGCTGGTCGATGTCTACGACCCGCCGGCCGACCTTGGCGCCCCTCGCGCGCTGCCCACCACTCACCTGGTCGATCTGGAGGGCAAGGTGGTCCATACCTGGCTCGGTCCGGTGACCGGAGAAATGATTAGCGACTGGATTGCAGACAATGGCTGAGAGTCGGCGCTGGCTGATCAGTGGTCGAGTCCAGGGGGTATTTTTTCGCGAGTCGACCCGGCGCGAGGCCGAACGACTGGGCCTTGCCGGTCGTGCCATCAACCTGGCCGATGGCCGGGTAGAGGTGGCCGCCTGGGGCGAGCCGGAAGCGCTGGATGCGCTGGCCGACTGGTTGCGGCGCGGGCCTCGACTGGCCCGGGTAGTGGGGGTGGAATCGGTGTCGCCCGATGACGTCCCGGCACCCGAGTACTTTTCCACTGGCTGATTCGAAAGGTATCGTGAAAAAAAACGCCGCCGGAATCCGGCGGCGTTTTTCGTTGCTATTAACGCGGCAATCAAATAGATTGCTGCGTTAATGCCCGGCCGGAACGGCCGGGGCCGCGAAGCGAAGGCATTTGCGGACATGCGCCGCAAATGCCGTGCAACGAATACCTTAAGTATTTCGTTGCCGGGTTAATAACACGCGGTCAGCAATCAGTCGGCAATGATCACCGCCCGGGCGCGTCGCTCCATCAGCAGCATACGGCCCTGGTCGAGCAGATCCAGATTGCGAATCTCGAACGGCGCGCCGAGGCCGCTGTCGGCGAGCAGCTGCGGATCGATATCCAGACGAATCTGGCCCGTGCCCGGCTGCAGCATGGCGGCAGACTGCACATAGGCCAGCGGCTCGAGCTGGCCGCGGGAGTTGGTGCCATAGACCGAAGCGTTGATCATGAAGCGGCCGGCTGCGGTGGTTTCCACACCCAGGTCCAATCCGGGTCCGCTGGCTGCCGTGCGCGTAGCCGATTCGGTGAAACGCGCAACCGGCGGCGCCAGGTTCAGCGGCAGCTTGAGATCACGCCGGATCACCAGGTCGCCATCGCGGGCCTCGACATAGACATGGGCCTCGAACAGGCCCTCGTCAGCCGAGCGCGCCACCATCGGTGCGGTGACCGACAGCTGCCGTTGCAGGCTGTCCAGCGCCAGGTCCCAGGTGCGAGTCGCATCAGGCGTGGCCAGCACGGCCTGGACTGATTCCAGCCCGGCCTGGCGCGTGCCGTCGCCCAGCGACAGACTGAAATCCAGTACTTCACCGGCCAGAAAGTTGAAGCGCGGCAGGCTGAGTTCGGCGACCCACTGGCTATTGGGCTCGAACACGTGAATCACGTAGTCGAGCTGGTCAGCGGTGTCGCTGGCGATCAGCCGGAGCAGGCCGTAGCCGGCGTTGCGGTTGAGCCGGAAAGCCAAGGTGGGCTCGGGCACGGTCATGCCCTGGCGGCTGAGCTCGCTGCCGCCGGTGACCTGGCTGATGGCGCCGCGATCCAGCGGTTGCCCGTTCATCTCAAGCTGGAGCTGGCGCGGATTGATCGACAGCGAGGCGTCGGTGCTCAGCGGCGAGATCCGGATCACCGCCCCGGCTGCCGAAATCGGCAGCTCGATGCCGGCTGCCAGCATCTCACCTGTAGCATCGACGAAATATTGCCGGCTTTCGACCCGAGCCGCGCTTGTGGCGGGTCCACCCGCTCCATCCAGTGCGGTGCGTGAGTCGCCGTCGGCTGCCCAGGCGAAGCTGATCGCCTGGTCGTCGACATGGCGGCTGACCGGCAGCACGCCGTCGGCAGCGACCAGGTCCGTGGATCGCATGTCGTTATCAGTGGCCGGCAGCCAGGTGACTTCAGCCTGGACCAGGCTGGTGGCTGCGGCGAGTCCGGCGACCAGGCCGGTAATGACAAGTTGGTTAAGCGTTTTCATTGGCATCTCCGGAATCAAAGGTCGTTGCGCAGGATCACATCCAGGCCGTGGCAGTTGCGGCGGCTCTGGTGATGTGACAGACGGCGGCCGCTGTTGGTCGCCCAGTGGTCGTAGAACCACAGGCTGCCGGCGCCGTTCTGGCTGCTGCATTCCAGGAAACCATCCGAACAGCTGCTTAGCCAGGCCTTGGTGATGGCCAGGCCGACCTGGTAGTGGTAACCGCCGCAGTAGGCGGCCGGATTCCACAGCGCGGCCGGAACATCGCTGCCGACCACGTTCCAGAAGCCCTTGGGCAGGTTGGGCCGGCCGGCAGTGCCGAGCAGCCAGCTATCGTTGTAGAAGGCCATCCAGCTTGGCTGCTGCATGCGCACGGCGTCGTTCTGGTAGCCCAGGATCCAGCCCAGCGCGGACTCGAAGATGTTGCCCTGCATGACCGCCTCGGCCAGCGGAGTGCCCAGGCTGGACGGAGCCAGCGCGTTGACCCAGCGGGTGCGCTGGATGATCAGCGGATAGCGGCTGTCCCATGTCGGGTTCGACATGATCCAGCGCATCACGTTGCCGCCGTTGGAGTGGGTGATGACCACCAGATCGGTAATGTTGTGACTGGTAATGAAGCTGTGCAGCTGTCCGGCCAGGCAGCCGGCAGCGCCTGCGGTCCACATGTACTGCTCGAAATCGCAGTTGATGACCGTGTAGTTGTTCTGATTGGACAGGCCCTGACGTACCGAATTGACCATGCTGGTGGTCCAGTAGTCGTTGAGCGCGTTGCTCTGAGAGCCGGTACCGTGCACGAATGCCACCCCGGTAGCTCCCCAGACCGAAGAACAGGCTACCAGCAGCAGCGCCGCCAGCAGTGGTCTGCGAATCATCGTCATTTTAGTTTTCCTCCTCTAGAAAAGTGTGATACGCCCCACAGCAATTCTAATTCCATACGGTACCGAATGTAAAGGCCAAAAAGTGCCAGGTGCCTGAATATCATCGAGATTTGCGGCAGAGCAGGGTTTCCGCCTGAATACTGCTGCCACGTTGGGGTACCGTCAGAACAACCGACCCTGCCTTAAGGAGCCTCTGAATAACTCTGCGCGGAGCGCGTTTCAGTCTCAAAAGCCGCAGATCGTGCACGCGCTTGACGGCACTCCAGCGTGCCTCCTTGCCTGCGGCAAACCGGCACGCTTGCGTTGCCTGCGCTGCGACCCGAGTGACAGTAGCCATAGCGCCGTTCTGCAGGCCAATGCGGTTTGCCCGAAGGGCGAGAAGCGTTGGCCGGAAGAACGATCAGCGCGTTACGGCTATCAGGGCGCAGCGCCCGAGCGCAGGGATGGCGGTTTCGCGAAGCGAAGAAGCCATCCTGGAGCGAGGATTAGCGCGTGTGCGAGATGCGGCTTTTGAGGCGAAACCCTG